>JAJDNS010000094.1 GCA_022340585.1 Acidobacteriota bacterium | reverse complement strand
CTCGCCATTCCCATCACCTACAACGCCGTGCTGCCGCCGGGAGTGCCCGTGACGGGGGAGATCAGCGCCTCGAACACGTACCGCGACCCCATTGGCGCCGAGTACTACCTGTTCTACGCGACGAGCGGCGACGACGTCGAGGTGACGGGCACGCGGCTTGACTCGGGATACGACATGGCCTTCTGGATCTTCGAGGGCCAGTTCACCGACACCAGCGCGTTCGGGTTCCGCTTCGACGGTGGCGATCCCGGGTACGTCGGCTTCTACGACGACGAGATCCCGGTCCCCGGTCCCTATGGCGACCCGCTGGCTCAGTTCGTCGCCCCCTCCACCGGCGCGTACACCGTGGCGGTCACGAACTATCTCAGCAGCGGGTCCAACGGGTTCTCCACATTCTCCAGCTTCTCCCCTCACTGCTACGACCCCCGTGAGTACCCGTTCCAGCTCGTCGCGGTGGTGCCCACCTCCGTCCCGGAGCCGGCGAGCCTTCTGTGGCTCGCGCTCGGCCTGCTCGGTCTCCGCCTGATGGGCCATCGCTCCCCCGACTGAAGCGTTCGATCGACGCCGGCCCCGCCTGGTCGAACATTAGACAGGCCCTCGTCGTCCGTCGACCCTCTCGTCGAGCTTCCGGCGATCCCGGGGTCGGGGCGCTGTCAAGGCTACCGACATCCGGCGGAGCGGGCGGGCCCGAGAGGCGGGGACCGTCCGATCGTGAGGACGAGGTGCTTCGACGAACGAAGGCGGACCGACGCCCGCGGGAAGCACCGTCGGAAGCCTTGGCATTTCGAGACGCGCCGGCCCAGTGCGCAGAGCGACCGACGTCCCCCAACCGCCCCAGAATCAGCCCCCCGTCGACGTTCCCCTGAAGATGGCCCGGCGCTTGCTTTCGATCGCCGTGGCCGGAGGCAAGTCGGTTTTCGCAAGGCAGGTCGCTCCTTCGGTGCCCTGCTCCCTCCTGTCTCCGGCCACTCCCCTCCCCTCCGAAGACGACCGCGAAAGGTCCGCAGGACTATACTCGCCGACGGAGGACCCTGAGGGTTGGAGCTCAACTACCGCGACAAAGTCGCGCGGATGACCATCGTCTACTACGGCCCGGCGGCCAGCGGGAAGACGACGAACCTCCAGGTCCTCCACAACGCGGCGCAGTCGGAGCACCGGGGCGATCTCGTCTCGGTGAACTCCTCCCAGGGCCGGACGATCCTGTTCGACATGCTGCCCCTCCACGGACTGGGTCTCGCCGGATGGGAGGTCAAGTTCCGCCTCCTGGCGGTGCCGGGGCAGAAGGCCTTCAAGGCCGCGCGTCATCTGGCCCTGCGGGGCGCCGACGCCATCGTCTTCGTGGCCAACTCCGCCGACGACCGCCAGCAGGACAACCCCGACAGCCTGCGTGACCTCGCCGAGGCCCTCGCCCAGCACAACCTCGATCCGCTCCTGATCCCGACGGTCTTCCAGTACAACAAGCAGGACCTCCCCGAGGTCATGTCCCCTCAGGAGATGGACCGGCAGCTCAACCCACGCGGGGTCCCCTCGCTTCCGGCCATCGCCTTCCGGGGCGAGGGGGTCCTCGAGACCCTGGCGGCCATCATCGAGATGCTCGCCGAGGACATCTCGGGCCGGTACCGGGCCCTCGCACTTCCCCCGAACACGCCGGCCGACGACTGGGCGCATGAAAACATCCTCCGGGCCTTCGGCACCCTCACCCTCGCCGGACGCGGGATCGAGGGCGCCCCGGCGCCGGGGCGCGGGACGACCACGGCAGGTGAGCGGCCCGACCAGGCGACCCGCGAGGCGTCGGCGGGCTGGCGCGTGGTGCGGGTGGGCGTCCCGGAGACGCGGGCGACCCCGACGACGGCCGACCGTACCCTCCCGCCGTCTCCCTCTCCCCTGGTCGGCTCTTACGCGCAGGCCTCGGTCGCCCTCGGCCAGGCGGTGGAGGATCTGCGCGAGCAGCGGGACGAGGCCCGGCGCTTCCTGGAGGACCTCCAGCACACCCTCGCCGCCGTCGAGGCGCTGGCGGTGGAGCACGAGTCGGAGACGGGCCTGCGGGCCCTCCTGGCTCGCATGGCGAAGTCGGCCCGCTGCCGACGGGCCAGCCTCCTGACCCCGGGCCCGGGGGGAACGCTCCGGACGACGGCCACCCTCAGTGCCGAGGGCGACGTCCTGGCCACGCGACCCGAGGGGGCGAAGCTCATCGCCAGCCACCTCCTGCGGCCGGCGCTGTTCGTGCTGAACCACCCGAAGACGCCCCCCGATCTCAAGGCGGCGCTCGAGAAGGCCTCCCCTCCCGTCCACGCCCTGGTCTCGGTGCCGCTCCGCAACGTCAAGAGCTTCCACGCCGTGTTCCTGCTCTACTACGGCGCGACGGACCCTCTTCCCAGCCACCGGGAGCTGGCCCACCTCGACTGGATGGGCCGCGGGCTGAGCGCCTCGCTCCACGCCCGCCGCTCGCTGACCCAGGCCCGCGAGGGCTGGGCCGCCGCGCGCGGGGCGGTGTCGGGCGAGGCCGCGCGACGGGCACTCGCCGGGATCGAGCCGCTGCTGAAGCCGGGGACCCCTGCCCACCGTCTCGCCGACGCGGCGGGCCTGGTGAACGCGGTCCGGCTGCTGCAGCAGGGTCGGATCGAGCCCCGGAACGAGGCCCTCGACTCCGTCTTGTACGGGCTGCGTCGGCTCGGGGTGGGAATCGGCGGCGATCGGGGCCTGGTCGTCCCCTGCGACGCCCCCCTGCTCCACCTGGCCCTCGAGGCGCTGCTGGAGATCGTCGTGGAGGGCGGCGCGGGCTCGGCGGAGGTCACGGCCCGCCGGGTGGAGGGTGGATTCGAGATCGCCGTGCACGGCTCGAAGCCCGTCTCCGCGCCGGGGAAGAGCGACTCTCGATGGCTGCTGGCCCGCCGTGTCGCCGAGCTGCACGCGGGTCGCCTGGAGACTTCGACGGGGGCCGGCGCCCCCACCTTCACGCTCCGGCTCCCTTCGGCCTGAGCCGGCGCTCGCTCGACCGGCTCATGTATACTCCAGTCGGTATGCGCCTTTCGCCGGACGAGATCCAGTACATCTCCCGAAAGATCATCAGAACCCTCACCACCGAGGGACGCATCGAGGTGGACGACCAGGAGCAGGTCATCGAGGGAATCGCCCGGGTGATCACCGAGGAGCTTCAGGTCGAGGACCGCCTCAACGAGGAGGTCCGCGAGGTCCTGGTCCAGCACAGCGCCCAGATGGACCGCTCGGACATCACCTACTCGGAGATGTTCAAGAAGGTGAAGCGGGAGCTGGCCAAGCAGAAGGGGATCGTCCTGTGAAGCTCTCGCGCGAGCGGGTCCTCAACCTCTCCCACCTCATCCTCCACTACATGGACGGCGAGGACGCCCTCGAGTACTTCGACGAGCCCCAGGAGATCAGGCAGACGATCGTCCAGATCATCACCGGCGAGATGCGCGCGGACGAGATGATCGACGCCCTCGTGCGGCGCAAGATCGAGAGCCAGAAGCGCCCCATTCCCGAGGGCTCCAGCGAGTGGGACGTCCTCTACCGCAAGTACTTCGAGGAGGAGGTGGGCAAGCACCGCAAGGTGATGCCGTAGTCCTCAGCTCCCCCCGACGCGGAACGTGAAGGCCGCCCGCTCGCCGGGCTCGCCGGCGAATCGGAAGGTCACGTGGTCGGGACCGACCAGGGCCACCTCGCCGGCGACAGTGCGGATGCTCCCGGGGATGACGCCGAGCCCGGAGAGGTCGAAGCGCCAGGAGCCAGGCCGTCCCTTCCCGTCCACGATGACGGCCTCGAGCTGGTGCGGGCCGGGCCCGAGAGACGCCGCCATGGCCGCCCCCCCCGGGCTCGTCCACGCCGCCTGGGCACCGTCGACCACGATCCGGCCGTGGGCGCCCGGGACGGCGAGCTCGCTTCGCCAGCTCGCGGTGGCAGTCGGGCTGGCGGCCGCGGTCGTGGTCGGCGGATTCTCCTCGTCCCCACCCGCCACGAGGAGGGCCACGGTGGTGACCGCCACCGCGGCCCCCGCGACCCCCAGGATCAACCGGGTATTGACGCCGTCTCCGGTGAGGAAGCCCACGGGCGCGGTCCCGCTGGTCGAGCCGATGACCACGGCTGCGGACTCGACGACCGGGGCCACGGGTCCGGCACGACACGTCCCGGTCTTCGTGACCTGGACCGTGTGCTCGGCGGTCCGGACCTCGGCGAGGCTTCGGTCCTCTCCCGAGATGGTGTACTCGATCGCCCCGAGGTCCTTGCGGGGACGGGGGAGGACGGCCTCCAGGCAGGGTGGCTCGCCGGTCATCTCGACGTAGTACCAATCCTCGGTTCCCTCGGGGCGGAAGTACACCCGGCCCCGGGCCACCGCCCCGTCCGGGCGGAAGCAGGCGGTCAGACGCGCGTACTTCTCGGCGGCCACACAACCCGGAGGGTCGTGGTCGATGGCCAGCCCGCCGGGGGGCGTCGGATCCCGGGCCTGGACCTCGCCGTGGATGAAGATGAAGGCGAGCGCCCACCCCAGCCGGGCGGCACCAGCACTCGAGGCACGGTGGTGAAGGGATCGCGGCACGGGGTCGTCGTCTCCGGTTCGCCGCCAACCATTCTCGCCCATGGGAGAGGATTTGCCTTCGCCGGGCCACTTCTCAGATTAGACTGAGGGCCCCCACGGGGGCCGGCTCGTCGACGCCGGGAGCCGGGGAGAGAGCTGCATGAGCGGACGATGGACGATGCTGGTGCTGGCCCTCCTGCCGGGTATCGGCAGTATGGCCTCGGCCCAGGACGAACCCTCCGAACGCCCGAGGACGATTGCGCCCGAGGAGGTCGGGAGCTGGACCTTCGAGCGGGAGGGGCAGCCGTGGGCCATCCGCCCCTCCACGCCGACCTCGATGGGCGACTCCGGCCTGTTCCGCCTGGTCGGGAGCGCCGACACGCTGCCGAAGGGGTTCTTCTCGGTCAGCGCCTTCCGCGACAACTTCAAGCGGGATCCCAGGGGCACGGGCCTCGCCGTCCATGGGTTCACCGTGGCCTACGGGGTGAGCCACCGGCTGGAGATCTTCGGCGCCATCGGCATCGAGAACCGGGTCAAGGCGCACTACCTCGACGAGGAGGGAGGGCCGAACGAGTATCCCTTCGTCGGCAGCAGCTGGAGCACCGGCTTCGGCGATATCTGGCTCGGAGCGAAGTACGCCCTCCTGAGCGACACTCGGGGTGACAGCGTGGGCCTGGCCCTCAAGGGCTTCTCCAGGATCCCCACCGCGGACCCCGACAAGGGCCTCGGAACGGGGGAGCCGGCGTTCGGTGCGGACGTCCTCGTGTCGAAGGCATTCGGCTTCGGGGAGCTGCACGGCGCCGCCGGCTACGAGCTCAACGGAAACCCGGCCGCGCCGGACGTCCTGGAGCTGCTCGAGGGGGCGGTGGACGACACGGACTACGTGGCGAACGCGCTCCGCTGGGGCGTGGGCCTCAACCTGCCCGCGAGCCACGGGGTGTCGTTGCAGGCCGAGCTCAGCGGCCGGATCTACGGCGACACCACCGTGGAGCAGACCAACACCGTCGACCTGATCGTCGGTGTCTCGTTCTGGCTCAAGCCCGGCCTGTTCGTCCGGCCGGCCTACGTCTACGCCCTCGGCTACGACGGACGGGGCCGGGAGGTCTCCGCCGGCCGGAGGAGCGGCTTCAACATCGCCCTCGGCTTCCACGGCGGCACGCCGTGCTGCGAGATCCGGCGCCCGCCCCGGGCCGGCTCGCGGTAGCCGGACCAGGACGCGGACCTCGAGGAGACGTTGCGCCGGTGCCTCCGGCGCTCTAGAATCGGCGTGGGGTTCTATGCTGAAAGACCGGCGTCTGCGACATTCGGTGCTCTTCACCCTGGCCCTCGGCCTCCTGGCCCCCTTGCCCGGCTGCGACCGGGAAACCGGGCCCCCCCCACCGATCGTGGTCGTGACCCCGGCGCCGGTGCGGGGAGTCATCGCCGAGACCTCCTACGCACCCTTCGAGGCCGGGAGCTGGGTCGCGTTCCCCATCCCGCTCTCCCAGGACGGAAAGCTGGACATCACGGTCAACTGGACCCACGAGGACAGCTGGCTGTACGTCTACCTCGGCGACACCGAGTGCGCCCCGGCCCGGTTGGCTGAGGGCTCGTGCCCGTTCCTGATCGCCTCCGAGACCCGGAACCCGAAACCGAAAGTCCTCGAGAGCGAAATCCTGCCCCCCGACACCTACTACCTCTACATCTACAACGTGCCCCCGGACCCCGACACCGGGGTGGGGAGCAAGAACCGGGAGTCGGTGAGGATCGTGATCGGCCTGACCGTGGGCTTCGAGCCCCAGAGCGGGGGGGAAGCCCCGGTGAGCATCGGTCCCCCCACCCTCGTCTCCCCGTCGCAGCTCTAGCCGCGTCGGGCGCCCGGGCGGCGGCACCGGCCCGGCAAGGTGAGCCGGGTCACACACTGACTCCCCGGCGGAGTTAGACTGAACGGGATCCAAGGAGAGGTTCATGCTGCTCGCCACCGTCGTCCTGTCGGCCGCGCTCGCCCCTCAGACCGCCCCCGCGGAGCCCCTTCCGCCCAAACCCCCTCCGCCGGGGACGACTGCGCCCATGGAAGCCACGCCCCTGCCCGCGACGGAGGAGCCGGCGCCGCCGCTGGCCGCCGAGCCCGTGCCGGCCGTCGACCCCGAGCCGACCCCGGCCATGGCCGTGGAGCCGGCGCCGGCGTTGTCGGCCGAGGCCCAGGCCCACATCGACGCGGGCCTGAAGGCGTTCATCCGGGGCCGCTTCTCCCGGGCGCAGGAGGAGTTCGAGAAGGCCTACACCATCGATCCCCAGAGCGCGGCGGCCGCGTTTTATCTGGGGTACGCCTGCTACAAGCTCGGGGAGCCCACGCGTCGAATGGACCCCAACAAGCAGAGGTCCAAGGAGCTCTTCGCCACCGCCTACGAGCTCGACCCTGCGTTCGTGCCGGTCTGGCACACGAAGACGAACTGATTCCCCCTCGCCGGGCTCGCCGATCCGCCAGGGGTGCCTAGGGGAGCAGGTTCCGGACGAAGTCCAGCTTGCTGATGTCCGAGTAGAGCACGAGGCCGATCAGGAGGAAGATCACCGCGGCCCCGGCGTTCATGACCCAGCTCTTGACCGTGGGGCTGAGGTCGCGTCGCGCGATGCCCTCCAGGCCCAGGATCGCGATGTGGCCGCCGTCGAGGGGCACGAGCGGGAGCAGGTTCAGGATCCCCACCTGGAGGCTGATCACCGCCACCAGGAAGAACAGCGAGCCCGCCCCTCCGCGCGCGGCGTCCCCGGAAGCCTGGGCAATGCCCAGGGGGCCCATCATGGTCTTCGGGGAGATCTGGGCGGTGACGAGCCGGCCGAGGACGTCGAAGGTCTGGCGGGTCATGTCCCAGCTCCAGCGCACCGCCTCGCCCACCGCCTGGAGGGGACCGAACTTCTTGAGCACGGTCTTGGGAGTGATCCCGATCCGCAGCCCCGAGCCGTCGTCGCGGGGGGTGATGGAGAGGGTGAGCGGCTCGCCGTGGCGCCAGATCTGCAGCGACAGGGGCCGGCCGTCGGCGCCCTGGACGGCGGGGGGGATGTCCCCGAAGGTCTCGATCACCTTGTCGTCGATGCGGAGGATGGCGTCGTCGGGCCGCAGACCGGCCTCCTCCGCGGGCGCGCCAGGCATGACTTCGCCCACCCGCACGAGGGGGTGGACGCCGATGCGGCCCACCTGCTCCTTCGACGTCGCCTCCGAGCGCACCGCGACGTCCCGCTCCTCGCCGCCGCGCCGCACCCGGAGGTTGAGGGCCTTGTCCGGGCTCAGGAGGATCTGGTACTGCGCCTCCTCCCACGAGGGCAGGGGCTTGCCGTCGATGGCGAGGATCTCGTCGCCGGGAACGAGACCCGCCTTCTCCGCGGGAGAGCCCGCGTCCACCGCCCCGATGATGGGACGGTCGAAGCGGCTGGCGTCGACGGCGAAGCCGATCATGTAGAACACGGCCAGGACGGTGACGGTGAGGACCGCGTTCATGGTCGGGCCCGCCAGGTAGACGAGGAAGCGCTGCCAGCGGGGGCGGCTCAGGAAGTCCTTCCCGTCCCCCATCTGGGAGGTGTCCTCGCTGAGCAGGTCGTCGCCCTCTCCCTCGAGCTTCACGTAGCCGCCGAGGGGGACCGCCGAGACCCGGCAGTCGGTCTCGCCCCACTTGAAGCCGAAGAGGCGCTTTCCGAAGCCGAAGGAGAAGACGAACACCCGCATGCCGAAGGCCTTGGCGGTGATCAGGTGCCCGAACTCGTGGACGAAGATGATGATCCCGAGGACGAAGACGAAGGCGAGGGTGGTGGTCAGAAAGCTCATAGGGAAAGGGGGGCCGGAGCGCCAGGACGGGTGCGGGCGCCGCCGCGCCGCGCGAGGACCTCGCGGGCGCGCTCACGGGCCCGGCGGTCCGCCTCGGTCACGTCCTCGAGGGTGCGGGCCGCGGGGTGCGCGTCCGCCTCGAGGACCTCTTGGATCGTCTGGGGAATGGCGGCGAAGGGCGCCCGGTCCTCCAGGAAGGCCGCCACCGCCACCTCGTTGGCCGCGTTGAGGGCGGCCGCGGCCGTTCCCCCGAGCTCGAGGGCCCGGTAGGCGTGCCCCAGGCACGGGAACCGCGCCAGGTCGGGGGGCCCGAGCTCGAGGTGCATCGCCTTCGAGAAGTCCATCCCCCCGATGGCCGCGTCCCACCTCTCGGGGTAGCTCAGGGCGTACTGGATCGGCACCCGCATGTCGGTCACGCTCACCTGGGCCAGCACCGTCCCGTCCACGAACTCCACCATGGAGTGGATGACGGACTGGGGGTGGATCACGACCTGGATCCGGTCCGGGGAAACCCCGAAGAGCCAGCGGGCCTCGATGACCTCGAGGCCCTTGTTCATCATGGTCGCGGAGTCGATGGTGATCTTGGGCCCCATCTTCCAGGTCGGGTGGGCCAGGGCCTCCTCCCGGGTGATCCGGTCGAAGGTCTCCCGGGGACGGTTGCGGAACGGCCCGCCGGAAGCGGTCAGCAGGAGGCGCCGGACCTCGTCCGGCCCGCGCCCGTCCAGGCACTGGTGCAGCGCGCAGTGCTCGGAGTCGATGGGCAGCAGGCGCGCCCCGGTCTCCGCCGCCCGGGCGAGCATGAGCTCGCCCGCCATCACCAGCGTCTCCTTGTTGGCCAGGGCCACGTCCTTGCCGGCCTCGAGGGCGCGGTAGGTCGGGACGAGGCCGACCGCGCCCACCGCCGCCGCCACCGCCATGTCGGCGTCTCCGTGGGTCGCGACCTCGACCATGCCGCCGACCCCCACCCGGGTGGTCACGCCGCTCAGGTCGACGAGGCGGCCCAGCTGGCCGAGGGAGTCCTCGTCCGCCACCGAGACGACCCGGGGCCGGTGGCGGGCGACCTGCTCGGCGAGGCGCTCGACGTTGCGGCCCGCGGCGAGGCCGACCACCCCGAAGCGGTCGGGAAAGGCGTCGACGATCCGCAGCACATTGGTGCCGATGGATCCGGTGGAGCCGAGAATCGCGAGGCCTTTCATGGGGGGGCAGAGGCACGAAACGGCCCCTGCAAGGCCGTTCAGCGCACGTACAGAAAATAATAGTACAGAACCGGTGCGCCGAACAGCAAGCTGTCGAGACGATCCAGCATCCCCCCGTGACCCGGGAACAGGGCGCCCGAGTCCTTCACTCCCGCCCAGCGCTTGAGGAGGCTCTCGCTCAGGTCGCCGGCGATGCCCATGGCCGCGGTCCCCGCCCCCAGGCCCACGGCGTGGGCGAGGGGCAGCTCGGGCAGGCCGAGGTGCCTCACCACGAGGGCGCCGAGGACCCCGCCGAGGAGGCCCCCGAGGGCGCCCTCCACCGACTTGCCCGGCGAGATGGCGGGGGCCAGGCGGTGCCGGCCCAGGGCGTTGCCCACGAAGAAGGCGAAGGTGTCGGAGAACATCACGATCACCAGGAGCAGCGTGAGGCGCCACGCGCCCTGCTCGGTGGGCGGCTGGAGGCGAAGACCGGCAATCGTTCCCCCGAGGGCCCCCACGTAGACGGCCCCGAGGAGGGTCGCGGCGGCGGCCGAGACCGACTCGAGGTCCCTTCCGCGGGAGAGGGCGAAGGTGAGGAGCAGCAGGACGACCAGCGGCATCAGTGGCCACGGTTCGCCGCCGGGCCACGCCACCTCCAGGAAGACGGCCACGGCCA
>JAJDNS010000056.1 GCA_022340585.1 Acidobacteriota bacterium | reverse complement strand
CGCGACTCCCCGAGGGCGACCGCCGCGCACTCGGGATCGACGCCGGGGTAGCGTCCAGGACCCGGTGCTGCCTGCAGGAGGCGGCCCACGAACGGCACCGAGGCGGACGGGTCGAGGTGCAGCAGGGCGAGCAGGCACTCGGCGAGGACCCGGGGCTCTTCGTCACCGGCCCGGACCTTGTGGCGCAGAAGGGGCACGCCCTCCGCCCGGCCGTGGTTTCCGATCGCGCGCGCCGCCGAGACCCGCGCCGGCGGCTCGGGGTCGGCGAGGAGCTCAGCGAGCTCGACGAGGACGGTCGGGTTCGAAGTTCGAGCGAGGCCGAAGGCGCACGCACCGCGAAGGTCCACCGCGGTGTCGACCCGCCCGCCGTGGACCGGCTCCATCTGCACGTGGCGAACACCGCGCAGGAACACCTCCTCGTCCTCGTGCTCGAGCCGCAGGAGGGCCTCGACCACGCTCGTCTTGGCCGTGCATCCGGGATCCGTCCTCGCTGGGTCCTTCGAGAGCCGATGGAACGCCGCCACGAGGTCGGGCACCAGCGTCTCGAGACCGGCCTCACCCGAGATGCGCGCGGCCTTCGCCACCGCGTGGGAGGACTCGCGGGACAACACCCCCCGCAGCTCCGCCTGTGAGGCGGACGAGGAGGGGTCCTGGCGCACCTGGTTCAGGCGGGCCAGGGCCTCCTTGAGGGGGTCTCGCCGGGGCACGCAAGGAGCATACCTCGCGTCGCCGGCCCGCGGTGGCGGGAGGCTACTGGCCGGCGGGCGCGGCCACGAACGACAGCTCGGAGCGCGGCCGGGCGTCGCGCGTGTCGACCCGGCTGATGCACTCGCGCCATTCGGAGAGGAGCTTTGCGGCGGCCTCCTTACCGAGGGCGCTGGCCAGGGCCTGCGGCGGGATGGGGCCGCGTGGCCGGCGGAGGGAGGGGCTCGTCAGTCCGGCTCGCTGGGGTATGGAGGCACGGCGCGCGGGTAGCGGCTGCGGACCATCGGGCTGAAGTCGAAGCGGGCCTCGGGAATCGACAGGCCGGCCACCTCGATCCGGCTCGGATCACGGGTCCCGAGGCCGACCCGCTCGGCCAGCTCCAGGTGGTTGTCGCTCAGGTCGAAGGGAGGCGTGCCCTGGGACGCCATGGGGTCGTAGCCCATGACCGCGGCGGCCACCGCATCGGTATTGACGCAGTTCGTGCCGGCGACCAGCGCCTTCGGCTCGCAACCCTCGCCGCCGGCCCACGGCCCCTCGCTGCCTCCCATGGACGCGATGCCGTCGATGATGGCCAGGTCGATGGGTCGGGCCCCGCAGACGTCCACGACCACCCGGGGGATCCGGTAGCCCTCGTGGCGGGGCGAGGTCGGGTCGAGCTCGGGCGCAGCGATGCTGCAGGGCTGGCGGGAGCCCTGGTGGAACACCTGGCCGCGACCGCTCATCGACACCTCGAGAGGCTCGTCCTCGGGAACATCGCCTCCGTACACCGTCGTCGGGAGGTTCCCGAAGCAGTTCTTCATGCTCAGGGTGATTCCCGTCGTGGAGTGGTCCTTGAGCTTGGTCAGCGAAACGAAGGTGTCGCACTCGTCGTAGGAGTGGTTGAGGAGGAAGGAGGGGAAGAGCAGACCGCCCCCGGGCACGTCGAAACGCCGGTACTCCCTGGCGTTTCCGAGCCAGTTGGTGTTCACCAGCTCCACCTGGGGGGCCGCGCCCAGGATCACCCCCGGGTCCCATCCGGCCTGGTACAGGTAGTCCTCGAGAGGGCTCGTGGTGCCATAGGGACACTCGAGCACCCGGATCCGGCGCGCGCCGGCGCGGTCCATGAGGTGGGCGACGGCGCCCACGACCCGCGGGTGGACCCACTGGGCCAGCTCGATCGGCCGGTTCCGGAGCCGGTGCGTGGGGCTGCCGGTCAGGTTGATCTTGACCGCGACGGTCCTCCCCTTGACCAGCCTCCCGAGCCCACCGATCTGATCGAACATGCGGTCGAGGGTAGGCACGAGCTCCGGGCCGTAGCTGTCGCACCGGGCCAGGGAGACCGGCGCCGAGGTCGCGGCACGGGCAAAGGGGATGAAGCGCCCGGCGGCCAGGCCCACCGCTGCCGTCGATCCCCACAGGAACTGCCTTCGAGAGAGCCCGCCCGCCATGTCATTCCTCCCCGTCACAGGGACACCTCGACCGCACGATAGGCCGCCGAAGGGCGCACGAAGACGTCGGAGTTCGTGCTTCTCGGTCGCATCACCTCGGGCTCCGGGGGCAGGAGGAACTCGACTCCCGTCTCCGTCACCCTCCGCTCTGCCGGCGCGGGCCCACCCGCGCCCACCTCCCAGGTGGCCGCCGACCGCCAGAGCTCCCGGAACCACACGCTCACGTGCGTCTCGAACGAGTACCTCGAGTAGGGGAACAGGTGCAGCACCGCCGAGCGGCCGTCCTCGCTCCGCGAGTAGGTGAAGCGGCCGGTGCCCGGATTGAAGACCCGCACCAGGTCGTGCCGGTGACCCATCAGGGCCTGGGCATCCTCGGCAAGACGGTAGGGATCGCTCGGCTCCTCGCGCGCCACCGCCACCCGACCCTGGCCGTAGCGGCTCAGGTTGAACCGGGAGAACGACGAGAAGGGCAGGGGCTCGCCGCGCTCCTCCCAGCCGGGGGGCGTGATCAGGGTTCCGCCCGCTTCGGCGAACGCGTACAGCCGGCGAGCGACATCGTCCCCGGGCGAGCCCTCGTCCATGTAGAGCAGGGCCTTGAGATCCTCGAGCGCGGCACCGGTGGCGGCGAGGGTCTGGTCCTGGCGGCGGGGGATGGCGCGGTAGAAGCGACTGTACCGGGAGAGGAGATTCAGCACCTCGAAGGACATGAACTCGTTGGGGCCGGTGAAGTCGGACACCACCCCGAGGAGGCCGGCGGGGCGGTAGCGGGCCCACCCCCGGCGGGCCCCGAAGAACTCCACGGCTTTGACGATCTGGCTCCACGTCTCCTGCCCCGGGCCCCGCCCGCGCGCCACGTCGAGGCGAGAAGCCGCGTCCAGCGCGACGACCCAACGGGCGCCGTAGACCTCCGCGTCGGCAATGGCCTGAACGTACGCCGGACCGGGATCGAGCAACCCTTCCGCCGGCGGCTCGTAGGACAACCAGAGCGTCTCGGGTCGAATGAGCTCCCCGGCCAGGCGGACAAACCACGCGTTGGAGTCGATCCACGGCGGGCCGGTGGGCCCGGTCACGGCGTCGGCGGACGTGGTCGCATCCAGCTTCAGACCAGGCCAGGGCAGACCGGTGACGCCCAGGAAGGGTCGGGGCCTGCAATCGGCCACGCTGGGCTCCTTGAAACGCAGGACCGGGAAGCCCTCCAGGGGCTCCGGAGACTCCGTGACGAGGGCCTGGAGACCGGCGGACTCGGCCGCGGCGGCCGCCCGGCGGAGGTCAGCCTCCTTCGTCACATCCCCGACGACAGCGATCTCGGCCCCACGTGCCGCGGAGATCAGGGGCGTCAGTGATCGCTGCTGGCTCTCGTCGGACGGCGAGCCGTCCGCCCAGGTCACCACCAGGCAGTTGAACGGGGTGCCCGCCAGCTGCTCCAGCACGCGGGGGCTTCCCCACTGCTCCAGGGCGTCGCGGTCGTCCGCGGTGAAGCCCTCGCGCCGCTTCCCCCGCTCGATCTCCAGCGGCCCGCAGGGCCAGCGGATCGGCGTCCAGTTGCGAATGTCCACGATGAGTGTCCCTCCGGGGACATTCTATACGGTCCCGGAGCGCACTCAGGGCTACATCGGCCTGATCTTCGAGGATCCGCCCTTCGAACCTACAGGTTCATCCCCCAACCCTCGCGGTACACGGGCTTCACCCACTGGTTGGCTTCAGGGATGTTGGTGATCTCGCCCTTGGCGGCGTCCCACAACAGCTTGCCCTCGTAGTGGACGGCAGCCACGCCGAGCAGCAGCCACTCCGTGTACCTCCCGGCGACACCGAAGTTCGAGGACGCGGGTGCGCCGCCCTTGCAGGCCCGCACCCAGTCGTTGCAGTGGGCGGAGTGGTTGCCGCTGGTGCTCGCTCCCGGCGCGCGTGACAGGATGGGACGGGGGAGCTCGTACTCGGCCCACCGCGTGCCCGGCAGGAGGCCCACATCCTCACCTCGCCCGCTGGTACCCATGTAGCCCTTCGTTCCCACGAAGATGCAGTTGTAGCCGGAGCCGTACCGCTGGGCCGCGGCTCGACGCTGGGCGGCGGCCTCGGCGGAATCGCTGGTCGCCCGCCTGCGGTTGACTCCTCCAATGCGCAGATCGGGGCCCGCGCCGGGGACCTTTCGAGCCTCGTCGACCGTCATCCCGGGCGGGAGATACGCCTCGCCGTCGGGGTGCTGGTACCAGTAGACGGTGACCGGCGGCATCTCTCCACGAGCGGCGAACTCGTACTTGAGCGTGAGCTCCCTCGGGAACGTGAAGGGCGGGAGCGAGTCCTTCTTGATACACTCCACGCTCACCAGCGACTCGGGGCCCAGCTGCAGGCCCCAGTTCGCGGGGCCGAGAATGTGCACCGCCCAGTCGCCGATGAGGCTGCTGCCGAAGTCGTAGAAGCCGCGCCAGTTGAAGGGCAGGTAGAAGCCGAACTCTTCGTCGCCGTAGGCCGGCCGGTCGCCGCGCTGTCGAGCGACGAACTCCCGGTACTCCTCGTCGCCGTCCGTGAACGGGCGGTCGGCCGCGGTGCCGAGCCACAGGTCCCAGTCCAGCGTCTCCGGCACCGGCGTCGGGTCGGGGATCCGCGTCATGCCCTGGGGCCAGACGGGCAGCGGCCTCCAGGCGTGAACCTCCCGCACGTCGCCGATCTCGCCCGACCACAGAATCTCGCACGCCACGCGAGTGGCATCGTGCGAGTAGCCCTGATTGCCCATCTGCGTGGCAACCGGGTACAGCGCCGCGGCCTCGGTCAGGAAGCGCGCTTCCCACGCGGTTCGGGTCAGGGGCTTCTCGAGGTAGACGTGCTTGCCGAGCTGCATGCACGCCAGCGCGGCCGCGGCATGGTTGTGGTCGGGAATGCCGATCACCACCGCGTCTATGTCCTTGCCCGACTTGTCGAGCATCTCGCGATAATCCTTGTACTTCGCGGCCCGGGGCCACTCCTCGAACCCCTTCTTGCCTCGTGCCCAGTCGACGTCGGCCAGCGCCACGACGTTCTCGACTCCCGCATGGGCCTTCACGAGATCTTCGAAGGCCTGGCCGCCGGCGCCGATTCCGGCGATGTTCAGCTTCTCGTTCGGTGACCTGTACCCCATGGCCTTCAGCGAGGGCATCCGGCCGAGGCCGGCCACGGCGGCGGCGTAGCTCGCCGAACGGATGAAGCCGCGTCGAGAAACGCGCTTGCGCTTGGAAGAGCTCATGGTCTGACTTCTCCTTCTGATTTCATGATTCGCAGGGTCGGCGCTGCACACAATCGCGGATCAGGGGCGGGTGCGTCGAGGTCACGGTCTCTCCCAGCTCACCCGGCATCGACGGAGACATCGTACTTCAGGAAGCCGGCCGCGGGCTCGCGGCGCCCGGCCGACGTCGAGATCTTGCCGGAGACCGGGACGACGCAATAGGATCCGCTCACACGAACGCGGAGCCCCGTGAATGGGAAGGGAGATCCAAATGAAGCGCATGCCTGGAACGTCGCGACTGGTGGTCCTCGCGGCGGCCGCCGCCCTCCTGCCGCTCCTCGCTGCCGGAGCCGACCCGCCCGACGTGACGGGCACGTGGACGATGACCGTCGAAACGGGGATGGGGGGAGGCAGCCCCACCTTCACCCTGACCCAGGAGGGCCAGACGGTCACCGGGACCTACGAGGGCTACTTCGGCGAGGCGCCCGTGGCCGGCACGGTCGAGGGCGACGAGGTGACGCTGAGCATCGAGGTGAACGCCCAGGGCCAGGACATGAAGATCGACTACGTCGGCACCGTCGACGGGGACAGCATGACCGGGAAGGTGGTGTTCGGCGAGTACGGCGAGGGGACGTTCGAGGGCACCCGGAAGCGGGAGTGAGCCCGTCCTCCAGGAGAGCTCTCAGTTGCTGGCGCTCTCGTCCTCGGGCAGGCCGGCCACCCGCTCCGCCACCGGCTGGAGGGCCGGCAGGCCACTGGTGGGCCGGTCGAGGTAGAAGTACGCTGTCGAGGAGACGTCGTCGGAGCGGTAGAAGTTGACCCAGCCGTCGGGAAGGTCGGGGTCGGCCAGCTCGGGGACGGGGTCCCTGTCGAGCAGGAGGTGCAGGGTGTCCACCTCGTGGATCGTGACCGGAATCAGGGAGACACCCTGATCCATCAGCCGGAGGACCTCTTCCTTCAGGTTCCCGCCGATCTGCTGTATCGTCACGCGGCACTCCGAGGTGAAGTAGACGGGGTCGGGAACGTGATAGCGGTAGAACGCCCACTCGTCCCGGTCGGCGTCGGCGATCAGGCACCCCTGGAAGCGGTGGGCGAACTCGCCCTGCCCCCAGCCCGTCCCGATGTAGTCCTCGGTACCGGTGCCCACCAGCGTCGGTGAGGTTCCGTCGCCATCGAGGTAGACCTTGACCTCGCCCTCCCCCCACCAGGCGCCCTCGTAGAGCGGGTTGGCAATGACTCCGACGTTCGCCCCGAGGTAGCGGCCGCGCCCGGCGACCCGTGGCAGGATCTCGTGGTCGACCTTCAGGGTCGTCGCCGGGTTGCGGTGCCAGAAGGCATGGAAGTAGAGCACCGCGTCGTTCCACCCCGGGACCTCCCGGAGGTTCACGTCGTAGAAGAGCATCGGAAGGTCGACGGACGACTCGTTGCGGACCACGATCCGGGCTCCGGTGCGGAAGGGCATGGGGATCACGCTGTTGAAGGACCGGCCTTCGGGATTGGAGAAGAGGGCACTCTCGAAGGCTGCGGTCCGACCGAGGCCGACCCCGAAGAAGTCGCCGAAGGGCACCGACACCGCGGGTTGCTCGGACTGGTCCCAGTACATCTCGATGCGGAGCGACCGCAGCATCCGCGGCGATCGATCGCTGACGGTGATCCAGATCCGATCGACGATCCCCGGCCCGGTCACGTCGAGAAGGGTCGCCTCGTCACCGGCCAGGAGCCGCTCGGCCGGGCGTCCCTTCGCCCCACGATTCAGCTGCCCGCCGTGGCCCTTCTCCGCGCCGGGGTTCTCGAAGCTGGCCCACCGCGTCTCGACTCCACCGGGAAAGACGAACAGGTCCTCCGACGGCGGCGACTCGGGTGGCGGCTCGACGCAGCTCGCGACGCCCGGCAGCAGCAAGCCCACCACACCCAGCCTGGCGATGACACCCCTCATCTCGACCTCCGAGCAGTGGCTTCCGGTCAGCCGCGCCGGCCGCCGGTGAAGCGCGCGGGCATCATACCGCCCGGGGCCGCCCTGCCGTTCCGGCCGGCAGCCTGCTAGACTCGCGGGAGCCGTGTCCACACAGATCATCTCGCCCGCCCTCTCGTGCCGGGGGCTCGTCAAGCACTACGGCGACGTGGTTGCCGTGGACGGGCTCGATCTCGAGGTGAGCCGGGGCGAGTGCTTCGGCATGCTGGGCCCCAACGGCGCGGGCAAGACGACCACCGTGGAGATCCTCGAGGGGCTGAGCGTCCCCGACTCGGGAGAGGTGGAGGTGCTCGGCGAGCGATGGCGGGGCGACGGTCTGGAGCTGCGCGCACGGCTCGGGGTGCAGCTCCAGGAGACAAAGTTCCCCGAGAAGCTCACCGTCCGCGAGGTGCTGACCCTCTTCCGCAGCTTCTACCCCGAGGGGCCGGCCGTGGAGGAGACCCTGGGCCTCGTGGCGCTCCGGGAGAAAGCCGAGGCCCGGGTGGGAACGCTGTCCGGCGGTCAGAAGCAGAGGCTCTCCCTGGCTTGCGCGCTGGTCGGGGACCCGGAGCTGCTGTTCCTCGACGAGCCCACCACTGGCCTCGACCCGCAGTCGCGCCGCCAGGCCTGGGAGATCGTGGAGGGGCTCAAGGCCCGGAAGCGGACCGTCCTCCTCACGACCCACTACATGGAAGAGGCGGCGCGGCTGTGCGACCGGGTGGCCATCGTGGACCACGGGCGCTTGATCGCCCTGGGAACGCCCAGGGAGCTCATCGCCTCGCTGGGGGCGGAGCACGTCGTGGAGTTCGCCGTCGACGCCGCGGCGGAGGTGGACGAGGGCGCCCTCCACGGGCTGCCCAGCGTCGAGGGCGTGGCCCGCGACGGCGCGGCCTGGCACCTCACCGTGCGCGAGGCCCACCGGGCAGTCCCGGCGCTCCTCGCCACGCTGAAGCAGCGCGGGCTGGAGCCCACCCACCTCTCGACGCACCATGCCACCCTCGAGGACGTCTTCATGAGCCTGACCGGGCGGAGCCTGCGGGATGAGTGAAGCGCGCATCCGGGGCCCCCTCGCCGAGCTGACCATCGCCCGCGTGCGGGAGTTCGTCCGCGAGCCGGAGGCCATCTTCTGGGTCTTCATCTTTCCCGTCCTCCTCGCTGGCGTGCTGGGCCTCGCGTTCCGGTCGCGTCCCCCGGAGCCGATCCCGGTGGCGGTGGCGGCGGGGGTGAACGGAGAGGCGCGGCGCGCCGCCCTGTCCGACAACCCGGACCTGGACGTGGAGCTGCTCCCGGCCCACGAGGCGCGGCAGGCCCTCCGTCGCGGTGCCGTGGTGCTGGTGGTTTCCGGCGACGACACCCCCGAGTACACCTATGATCCGACCCGGCCCGACAGCCGCACCGCTCGCCTCGCGGTGGATGCCGCGCTGCAACGGGCGGCCGGCCGGGGGGACGCCTTCGAGGCGGCCCGGACGGAGGTCACCGAGCCCGGGTCGCGCTACGTGGATTTCCTGGTGCCCGGGCTCCTGGGGATGAACGTGATGGGTACGGGCATGTGGGGCATCGGCTTCTCGCTGGTCGTGGCCCGCAATGGCAACCTGCTCAAGCGCTTCGTGGCCGCTCCGGTCCGGCGCCGCCACCTCCTGGCCGCCCAGCTTCTCTCGCGGCTGGTCTTCCTCGTGCCCGAGACGGCGGCCCTGCTGCTCTTCGCCTGGCTCCTCCTCGGGGTGCCCATCCGCGGCTCCCTCGTGCTCCTGGCGGCCGTCGCCCTCCTGGGGGCCCTGACCTTCAGCGGCCTGGGACTCCTCACCGCCGCGCGACCCCGGACCATCGAGGGCGTGTCGGGTCTCATGAACCTCGTCATGGTCCCCATGTGGATCTTCTCCGGGATCTTCTTCTCCACGGACCGGTTCCCGGCGGTGGCCCAGCCCTTCGTCCAGGCCCTGCCCCTGACCGCGCTCAACGACGCCCTGCGGGCGGTGATGCTCGAGGGCGCCGGCGCCTTACCCCTCCTCCCCGAGCTGGCCATTCTCGCGGTCTGGGGAGTCGTGACCTTCATCCTCGCCCTGAGGCTCTTCCGCTGGCAGTAGCTCACCTCGGGTAGCGGCACACCGTCGAATCGCGGCCCGCGTGTTCGCCGAGCGTTGACATCCGGCGGGAGCGAGATACTGTTCGGCGCGAACGAAGGGAGAGACCACGATGAGACTCAGCTCCAGGGCGACCCGCTGGACCGTCGTGCTCACCGCCGGGGCGTTGATCGGGGTGAGCGCTCCCGCTCCGACCTCTGGAGCCGAGGATCCACCCGCGTCCTCCGGGCACCCATTCCAGAACCCCGACCTCTCGGAGGAGGAGCGTGTCAGCGACCTCATCGGCCGCATGACCCTCGAGGAGAAGGTCGGCGCCCTGGCCTGGCGCGCGGCGGTGCCGCGGCTCGGAGTGGAGGGGTCTCCCCACATCGAGGGGTACCACGGCGTGGCCCAGGGCGGGCCCAGCAACTGGGGCCGCCGCAACCCCACGGCGACGACCCAGTTCCCCCAGGCCTACGGCCTGGGCGCGACCTGGGACCCCGAGCTGGTCCGCCGCGTGGCGGCGCAGGAGGCCCACGAGGCTCGCTACCTCTACCAGAGCCCGGAGTACGACCGCGCCGGCATCATCGTGCGCGCGCCGAACGCCGACCTCGCGCGGGACCCGCGCTGGGGACGCACCGAGGAGGTCTACGGCGAGGACCCCTTCCACGTCGGCACCCTCGCCACCGCCTTCACCCGAGGCCTCCAGGGAGACCACCCCCGCTACTGGAAGGCGGCGGCCCTCCTGAAGCACTTCCTCGCCAACAGCAACGAGGATGACCGGGTGAGGTCCTCGTCCGACTTCGACGAGCGGCTGTGGCGCGAGTACTACGCGAAGCCCTTCGAGATGGCGGTGCGCGAGGGGGGTGCCCGGGCGATGATGGCCGCCTACAACGCGGTGAACGGCACCCCGGCGCACGTGCACCCCATGCTCCGGGACATCGTCGTCGACGAGTGGGGCCTCGACGGCATCATCTGCACGGACGGGGGCGGGCTCGGCCTCCTGGTGAGCGCTCACCAGGCGTATCCCGACCTCCCCGCCGCCGCCGCCGCCTGCATGAAAGCCGGCATCAACCACTTCCTCGACCGACACCGGGAGCCGGTC
The DNA here is from genome assembly GCA_022340585.1 of Acidobacteriota bacterium. Taxonomy (GTDB): domain Bacteria; phylum Acidobacteriota; class Vicinamibacteria; order Fen-336; family Fen-336; genus JAJDNS01. The sequence goes on along the minus strand of JAJDNS010000056.1, from coordinate 24,740 downwards.
ACCGGGGCCCTCGAGCGTGGCCTCCTCACCGAGGCCGACCTCGACGAGGCCCTGCGGGGCCTGTTCCGGGTGTCGATCCGTCTCGGCCTGCTCGATCCCCCCGACCGCGTCCCCTACGCCGCCATCGGCGCCCCCGGCGATCCCGAGCCGTGGAACCAGCCCGCGACGAAGGCCCTCGTTCGCGAGGTCACTCGGAAGTCGATCGTGCTTCTGAGGAACGCCGCGGGCCTCCTGCCCCTCGATCGCGAGAAGGTGGAGTCCATCGGGGTCATCGGCCCCCTGGCGAACCAGGTCCTCCTCGACTGGTACTCGGGGACCCCGCCCTACACCGTCTCTCCCCGTGAGGGCATCGAGAACGTGGCCAACCCGGATCCCTTCCCCGCCCCGACCCGGGTGGGGGTGAGCTGGGTGGGCGACATGAGCGAAGCCGCGGTGGAGATGGCGCGCGAGCGGGACGTGGCCGTCGTGTGTGTCGGCAACCACCCCGAGGGCAATGCGGGATGGGCAGTGGTCACCTCGCCGAGCGAGGGCAAGGAAGCGGTCGACCGCAAGCAGATCACCCTCCCCCCGGGACAGGAGGAGTTCGTTCGCAAGGTGATCGAGGTGAACCCCAACACCGTGGTCGTCCTCATCACCAGCTTCCCGGTCGCCCTCCCCTGGGCTGCGGAGAACGCCACCACCATCTTGCACATGACCCACAACAGCCAGGAGCTCGGCAACGCCCTGGGGGACGTGCTCTTCGGGGACGTCGATCCCGGGGGGCGCCTCGCCCAGACCTGGCCCCGGTCTCTCGAGCAGCTGCCCCCGATGATGGACTACGACATCCGGCACGGGCGGACCTACATGTACTTCGAGGGCGAGCCTCAGTACGCCTTCGGCCATGGGCTGAGCTACACGCGCTTCGCCTACGCCGACCTCCGCACCAGCTCGACCACACTCGCGCCGGACGGCACCGTCGACGTCAGCGTGGACGTGACGAACACCGGCACGCGGGCCGGGGACGACGTCGTGCAGCTCTACGTTCGCTATCCCGACTCGAAGGTCGCCCGGCCGCGCAAACAGCTGCGGGGCTTTCAGCGGGTCAGCCTGGCCCCGGGTGAGACGGAGACCGTGACGTTGCGCCTTCCGGACTCGGATCTCAGCTACTGGGACCCCGGGAAGAAGACCTGGGTGGTCGAGCCCGGACCTGTCGAGTTGTTGGTCGGACGATCCTCGGCGGACGCCGACCTCTCCCTGCGGAAGACTCTCACCGTGAAGGCACACTGAGACGTCGGCCGGAACGATCCGCGCGGCCTGGGGACAGCGACACGGATCGCTCGATCGGCTCCCCTACTCCTTCGGTTCGATGACGGTGACCTCGTTGAGCAGAACCGGGATGTTCTCCCAGTTCTCGATCTCCAGCGTGTTGGTCTTCGCGTTGAAGCTCAGCTTGGCACGGGGAATGGCCTTGCCCTGGCCCGTGCCGGTCGCCGGCAAGTGGATCTCGGCGAGCGAGAACTGATAGTCCATGGAACGTCCCTGGTTGCGGGCTTCCCACATGCTGACGGGCCGGTCGGTGGCGACGACGATCTTCCGACCACCGTCGGGCAGTGGCGTTTCGCGCGCGAAGTAGATGTCCCAGCCGAGGCTGTTCGAGGTGCGAGCGAAGCCGCAGCGCGGCTTGATCTTCTGGAGCACGGACAGCAGCTTGTCATCGCCCTTCTCGACGAGCGTCGCCTTGAGTTTCGAGGCCTCCTCGTCCGTCGACCACCGCTCGATCACGATGTCGATGGTCCCGGTGCGGGCGCTGTTGTTCATGTTGACGGCGAAGGCACGGAGGCGCAGGAGCTCCTCCTCCTTGGCGACGGCGGTGGAGGCGAACATGGCGACGACCAGGGAGGCCCCGAGGGCCAGGGACACTAAGGTACCAGCGTTCATTCGGCTCATACGTCGATCCTCCTTCTGAGGCGGAGCAGGCCCGGCGCACGAAGGCATCGTCATCCACGACCAAGACCGTCGGCCTCCGCCATCCGCCGTCACGAAACCCCGGTCGCCCGATAGGTACGGTTTGAACCAGGAAGATGGTAGCCCGCTCGTGAGACTCCATGATATCGGATCAGGGTCGCATGGTCAGCGGTCCATCGGTGCCGGGGCGGCCGCCGGCCACTCCCCTGCCGAAGATCGACAGGCTGCTCGGCCCATGGGGGGCCACGCCCCCGACGACTCGATACCGGCCCTCCGCGACACGAGCATCGACGAGATCTTCGCCTTCGAGCTGGAGACGCCGTAGGGCCGTCTCCCGGCCGGCCTCGCTAGCGCTCGCGGGGGACGCAGAGGAACTCCTGGCGCGCCAGCACCTCGCCGTCGGGACGCCGGGCCTCGACGACCCAGCGGCCGGTGAGCCCCTGGTCGAGGAAGCGGCGGGAGTGCGTGCGCCAGTGAGCTCCTCCGAGCGTGAGCTCGGCCAGGGTGACCCGTTGGCCCTCGTGGAACCAGACGTGGTGGATGACGTCGCCGGGCCGGCCCCCGAGGACGCGCGTCCAGAAGACGACCGCCCCCCCCTCCGCGAAACGATCCGCGCGACCGACGAGCCGGTTGTTCTCGACCCCGGTCCCGACGCCCGAGTGGGACACCTCGAGATCGCCGGGCGCCGAGAAGACCGCCGTCTCGGCAGGCCGCGCAGCGACCGAGGGCGCGGGCTCCCGGGCCGGCGGCTCGAGCGGCGAGGGCCCGGGGTCCGGGGATGCCTCGGCCGCATCCTCGCCGGAACCGGGAGCGTCCCGGGCCAGGACCTCCGGGCCGGCAGGGTCCGCCGGTCCCTCCCGGAGCGGCGAGGGGGCGACGGCGGGACGGGGCGTCCGGGCGCGGCTCAGGAGCCATCCCCCGCCTCCCAGCAGGCCGACCCCTATCAGGACGAGGGCCAGCCTCTTCCCTCCCGCCGGGAACCACCCGGGGCGGCGGGGCGGTCCGGCCCGCTGCTCCACGATCTGGGAGAGCTCCTCGATAATCCGGTCCTGGGCTTCGGGCGTGCCCAGGCCGTGCTGCCGCCCCTGGGAGCGACAAGCCTCGACAATCGGATCCGGGTCGATACCGAGAAGCCGTGAGTAGGCTTCGATGTAGCCCTTCGCGAAGGGTCCGGGCGGCAGGGCCTCGACGTCGCTCTGCTCGAGCGCCGACAGGTGACGTGGCGCGATGCGCGTGGCGTCGGCCACCGCCTCCAGAGACAGACCACGGGCCTCGCGCGTCTCCCTGAGTTGGCTACCGAAGCTGATCAACATCCCTGCCCCATACCCCCGAGCTCCCCCAGTGAGTCGACTGCGATGACCTCCCCAGTCTCCCGTGGATTCCGATCCCCTGGGCGTGACGTCGGTCACAGCCCCGGCGCTCTGATCACTCGATCCGGCAGGTCACGCCGATGCCGCTGGAACACGACCGACGGAGAGCTGCATGGAGGGAGGGCGACCTGCGACTCATCAACCAGAAGAGGGCTGCCCGCAGGGCTCTCGGGAGACGGGATTGCCTGGCCGCCCTCTCCAGGTAATCTCTGACCGCATCCTCCTGTGCCGGCCGATTTGACGGACGCCGATCGCCGACCGTAGTGTTTCGTCGTTGCACTGCCCGAGCGGCCCGGCGTGGCCCGGCGGAGAATGTCCCGCATGTCCATCGACGATCATCGGCAGCCCTGGATCGCCCTGGTGCTCCTGTCCGCCTGTCTGGCGGCGGCCGCTCAGCCACCGGCGGAGCCTTCCGCGGGCGAGAAGGCCCGGGCGCTCCGGATCCACAAGGAGGCAGTGGACCGGCTGCGCGACGCCGCGAGGGCGGGCGTCGGCGCTGACGCGACCGCGTTCGCGCGGGCCCTCGAGGAGGCGGCGGGCAGGATCGACGCCCTGATCGAGGCCACACCGTGGCTCCCGGCCTCCGAGCACGATGCTCTCGGGCGCACGGCGGCGAGTCTCCGGGCTCGAGCCGACCGCGGACCGGAGGGGTACTCGCCCGACGAAGACCTGGCCGTGCTCGACCGCGCGGGCTACCGCCTGCGGGGAGGCACGAGTGTGGACCTGGTGTTCGAGGGTAGCTTCGCCCGGAGCAAGGGCGAGGTGGAGGAGCCGGCCTACGGCGGCCACGCCACGGCCATGGGACCGCCGCCAGCCGAGGCGCCCGCCCGGGCCGGACCAGACCAGGACCACGCCGCGCGCTTCGACTCGGTGCGGGGCCAGCTCACCGAGGAGACCTACGGCGGAGGTCCCTCCAAGTGGCACCTCGTCGAATCCGGGGGCAACGGGGTCGCGCTGCTCGACTATGACGATGACGGGCTTCTCGACATCTACACGGTGAGCGCGTTCGACCTGGACGAGAGGAACGGGCGTGCCCGCATCCCTCACCGCAACGCGCTCTACCGCAACCTGGGCGGGATGAGATTCGAGAACGTGGCCGCCGAGGCCGGAGTAGACGCGGCGGCCTGGGGCTACGGCGTGTGCGCCGGGGACTTCGACGACGACGGACGGCTCGACCTCTACGTCACCAACTACGGTCCCAACCTGCTCTTCCGGAACGAGGGGGACGGCACGTTCGAGGACGTGGCCGAGACCGCCGGGGTCTCCGTCGGTGGCTGGAGCACTGGATGCGCCTTTCTCGACTCGGACGGCGACGGAGACCTGGACCTCTATGTGGCCCGCTACGTCACTGCCCCCCGGGAGGAGGTCGACGCTCCCGCCCGGTTCCTGATGTGGCGGGGTGTGGCGAAGGTGATGCTGGGCCCGGCCGGGCTCCCGGGAGCCGCCGATCTCTTCTTCGAGAACCAGGGGGACGGGAGCTTCAGGGAGATGACGGACGCTCGCGGCCTCACCGACACGACCCTGGCCTACGGCTTCGGCGTGGTGGCCACCGACTACGACGGCGACGGGTGGACCGACATCTTCGTGGCGAACGACTCGAATCCCAACTTCCTCTACCGCAACCGCGGAGGACGCGGCTTCGAGAGCGTCGGCCTCATGGCCGGAGTGGCCCTGAACGTCGACGCCCGCGCCCAGGCCGGCATGGGCGCCGACGCCGGCGACTATGACGGGGACGGCTTGCTCGACATCGCGGACTCCGCGTTCGCCTACGACCACAACTCCCTGTACCGGAACCTGGGTGACGGGAGCTTCGAGGACGTGTCGCAGAGAGCTGGGATCGCTTCCCCGACCTTCGAGAGCATGACCTGGGGGCTGGGCTTCCTCGACGCCGACCTCGACGGGGACCTGGACCTCTACTACGCTCACGGGCACCTCTTCCCCCAGGTGGACGAGTATCCCCAGCTCGGGGAAAGCTACGCACAGAGAGACCAGCTCTTCGTGAACGACGACGGGAGGTTCCGCGACGTGTCAGCTACCGCCGGGCGCGGTCTCCTGGTGCAGAAGTCCAGCCGGGCGGTGGCGGTCGGGGACCTCGACAACGACGGGGATCCGGACCTCGTCGTCAGCGCCATGGACGACGAGCCGGCGCTGCTCGAGAACACCCAGCAGACCAGCAACCACTGGCTCGGCATCGAGCTGCGCCGGAGAGGCTCCAACCGGTTCGCGATCGGCGCGAGGGTCGCCGTCGAGTACGGGGAGGGCCGGCAGCAGGTGCGCGAGGTCCGCTCCGGGGGCGGGTACCTCTCGCACAGCGACCTTCGTGCGCTCTTCGGCCTCGGCGCCTGGCAGGATCCGGTCGTCGTCGACGTGCGGCTCGGAGCACATCACTACCGCTGGACCGGCGTGGTAGTGGACCGCCACGTCGTCCTGACGCTGGACCGCGAACACGCCGTCGAGCCCTGAGGACGCCGCCTGCGACCGTCCGTCTCCGACACGGGTCGCGCCCGGGCACGACCGGACTTGGCCTATAGTCTCCCGATGTCCATGCCGCTCCTCCAGCTCATGCGTCGCCTCCGGCTGGTCCCCTTCTTTCTCGTATCGCTTCAGCCCGTGGGCCTGGCGGTGGCGTCTGGGCGCGTCGAGGCCCCGCGAGCCCCGGGCGATCCCTTCCACTACCGGCCCGAGCTCGTCGTCAACGACTCGTTGACGCCGTTCCTCGAGGAGACGACCCCGGGGAGCGACTCCTTCCCCGACGAGCGGCTGGCGGGTGAGCTGATCGATCGCCTGGCCGAGCTGGGCGCGGAGCTCAGGGAGGACCCTGATCGCGCCGGCCGCGTCGCGGACCTCCTCCTGGGGCCCTCGTTCCGAGGCGGTCGGCTCCGGCCGGTCGACGAGGTGACGGTCACCGACCACCCCTCGCTCCAGGTCTTCCGAGCCCGCACCCTGGCGAGCGAGCCGAGTCTGGATCCCCTTTCCTTCACCGGGGAGCTACACCAGCTGCTCGAGGACTTCCAGAAGGTGACGGTCGCCGAGTTCCTCATCACCGCGATCGACGTGGAGCGGGAGGAGGCGGCGGCGACCACCGACGTGCGCTACGACTTCGTGGGTCCGGGCCGCCACGCCTGGCGCGTCGAGCGACTGGGGACCTGGCGACTGAGGTGGAAGCGGGGCGCGAGCGGCTGGCGGGTGGTCGAATGGACGGCCACCGGCCACCTCCGGAGCCGGACTCCGGCCCCGCCGTTCGTCGAGGTGACGACGGCGGCTCTTGGCGGGGAAGCGTCCTTTCGTCAGCACCTCGCCGTCGACTTCGATTCCTGGGTTGCCCGGATGGACGCGGGGATCGCTCGCGACTCGAACGGGCACCACGGGGTCTCGGTCGGAGACGTCGACGGCGACGGGCTCGACGACGTCTACGTGGGACAGCCCTTCGGGTTTCCCAACCGGCTCTTCCGGGCCCGAGGGGACGGCACGTTCCAGGAGATCACGGAGGAGGCGGGGCTGGGAATCCTCGAGGACACCCAGCACTCGCTCTTCGCGGACATCGATAACGACGGCGACCAGGACCTCGTCGTCGGCATGAGCACCGGACCCATGCTCTTCGTGAACGAGGGAGCCGGACGGTTCGCCCGCTCCCCCGGCGCCTTCCGTTTCCAGGACGGACTCAAGGGCGCACCCATGTCGATGGCGATAGCCGACTACGACCGCGACGGCTTCCTCGACCTCTACCTGAGCGTCTACTCCTTCCACTACGGCGCGGGAGAGGGCAAGGCGGGCACCCCTGCCCCCTACTACGATGCCGTCAACGGGCCGCCGAGCGTGCTGTTTCGGAACGACGGGCACGGCGGCTTCCTCGAGGTCACCCAGGAGGTGAAGCTCGACCCCGGGAACGACCGCTTCACCTTCTCCGCCGCCTGGGCGGATTACGACCACGACGGGTGGCCCGATCTCGTGGCGACCAACGATTTCGGACGGAAGAACCTGTACCGCAACCTCGGGCTCCGGGACGGAAAGGTGACGTTCGAGGACGTGGCCGGGCCGGCAGGGGTCGAGGACCACGCGGCCGGGATGAGCATCTCCTGGCTCGACTACGACGGCGACGGCTTCCTCGACATCTACGGCGGCCAGATGTGGAGTGACAGCGGCCTGCGGGTCACGGCCAGCCCCGACTTCATGCCCGACGCCACTCCCGAGGTCAGGGCGCTGTACCACCACCACGCGAACGGCAACTCGCTCCTGCGGAACCGGGGCGACGGCACGTTCGACGACGTGACCCTCGAGGCCGGCGTCAACATGTGCCGCTGGACCTGGTCGAGCGGCACCCTGGACTTCGACAGCGACGGATGGGACGACCTCTACAGCGTCAACGGGATGCTGACCCGGCAGTTCAGCCGGGAGGATCTGGACTGGTTCTTCTGGGGTGGTGTCGTGGCCCGCTCGCCCCTGACCGAGGCCACCGGGACGCCCTACGACGACGCCTGGCGAGCCATGAACCGGTTCCTCTACGAGCGCTCGATCGCGAGCCGCCATCGGAACGTGTTCCTTCGCAACGACGGCCACGGCCACTTCGACGACGTGTCGGGGACCCTCGGGCTCGACCTCGACCAGGACGGCCGCTCCTTTGCCGTGACGGACTACGACCAGGACGGCGACCAGGACCTCCTCGTGTTCTCCGTCCGCGCCGCACCCCAGCTGCGTCTGTTCCGGAACGACTTCGAGGGGCGAGGTGCGACCCTCGCCGTCCGCCTCGTCGGTGCCCCGATGACCTCGAGGGGGGACGCCAGGGCGGGCGGGGCGTGGGTCAGCAGCCGGGACGCGATCGGCGCGCGCGTGACCGTGGAGACGGACCGCCTCCGCCGCACGAAGGAGGTGCAGGCGGGCTCCGGCTTCCTGTCCCAGCACTCGAAGGAGCTGCTCTTCGGGCTGGGCGCGAGCCAGCGGGTGGACCGTCTCACGGTCGAGTGGCCGAGCGGACGGACGGAAGTGTTCGCCGACGTCCCCCTCAACCAGCGCATCCGGATCGAGGAGGGAGGCGAGCTTCGTGCGGTGCCCTACGGGACGGCGTCGGCCCTGACGGCTGGCGTCACGCCTCCGAAACCAGGGTCGCCGCCGAGCGACACCTGGCTCTTCGAGCCGTTTCCCGCCCCGGATTTTTCGCTCCCCGACCTGGGCGGCGAGGAGCGCTCCCTCTCCACCCTGCGGGGGCGACCCGCCGTTCTGCTGTTCTGGTCCGCGAAAGCAGACGGGGCGCGCCAGGCCCTACTCGACCTCGACCGGGGAGCCAGCACCCTCGCCCATGCCGGGATCGGCGCCCTGGCCATCGCCGTCGACCCTCCGGAGGATCTCGAGAAGGTCCGTGCGGCAGCCACGGCCGTCACCACGCTGCCCGTGCTCGTCGCCAGCGAGGAGGTGGCACTCGGCTATGCCATCCTCAACCGCCACCTCTTCATGAACCGCCAGAACCTCGAGCTCCCTACGACGCTTCTCCTCGACACCGCGGGGCGAGTCGTCAAGGTGTACCGTGACCGGACGGACGTCTCCCAGATCCAGCAGGACGCGCCGACGATCGAGGCCCCTCCGCACGAGCGCCTCGCCCGGGCCCTGCCCTTCGAGGGGGTGTCGTACTCCGCGCCGGGCGGGCGGGACTACGTTCCCTACGGTCGGGAGCTGCTCGATCAGGGCCTGGAGACCCAGGCGGTCGTGGCCTTCGAGCTGGCGGCAAGGGGGAGCCCGACCGCCGCAAGCCTCTTCCGCCTCGGGAATCTCCTCGTGAAGACGGGTCAGGAGGCCAAGGCCAGGATGGCCTACGAGCGAGCCCTGGTGATCCAACCCGACCTGTCCGAGGCCAGCAACGATCTCGGCGCACTCCTGGCGGAGAACGGGGATGTGGAGGGGGCCATCGCGCGCTTCCAGGCGGCCCTCGAGGCCACGCCTGACTACCCCGACGCCCTCAACAACCTGGGCTACGCCCTGCTGCTGACGGGCCAGGGAGCGAAGGCTCGTGAGCTCTACGAGAGGGCACTGAAGCTCCAGCCCGGCTTCCCCGAGGCCTTGAACAACCTCGGCCTCATCCTGGGACAGGAGGGCGACATGGAGAGCGCGGAGCCCTACTTCCGCAAAGCGCTGGAGAAGCGCCCGGACTACGGCGAGGCCGCGAACAACCTGGCCCTGGTCCTCGTTGCCCGGGGCCAATCCGATGAAGCAATCGCCCTCCTGCAAGGCTTCCTCACCGACAACCCTGAATCCGAGAGCGCCTACATCACTCTGGCGAAGGTCTACCTCTCCCTGGATCGCCGACAGGACGGTCTGGAGATTCTCGACCGCCTCCTCAAGCGCGACCCCGACCACCCCCTGGCCCAGGAACTCGCGCGACAGTTCCGGTGAGGCCGGGGACTGGTCCATCGCCGACAGGAAAGCGCTATATTCAGAGTACGGGGATCCAAAATGAGCAAAACGGCGAAGCATGCTGCCTTCGCGGCCGTCGCAGTCGTCGCCGTCGGAGTGGGTATCACGTGGTACCGGGCCCACCTCCCGCCCCAGCCCATCACGGTGGACTACCCCCTCGAGGGTGCCGTCTTTCCTCCCGAGTTCCCGCCCCCGAGGCTGGAGTGGCGGGACGCCAGCCCGGACACCCGGGTCTGGACCATCGACGTCCGCTTCGGTGAAGGTGCCACCCCCTCCCTGCACGCCACCTCGCGGGGCGAGCCGATCGAGATCGGGGAGATCGACGAGCGGGCGGTGGGGCCGACGAACGAGCTGCCGAAGCTGTCGCCCGAGCAGGCCGCCGCGCGCACCTGGAGGCCGGACCCCGAGACGTGGGACGCCATCAAGGAGGGCTCGACCGCGGAGGCCGCCGTCCTCACGATCACCGGCTACGCCGACGAGGGGCGGGGGCGTGCCGTCTCGCGCGGGCGCGTCTCCATCCGGACCTCGACCGATCCCGTCGGCGCGCCCATCTTCTACCGGGACGTCCCCCTCATGCCCTCCGAGGGCGAGAAGGGCGTCATCAAACCCCTCGACAAGAAGCTCACGCCGCTCATCGCGTGGCGCCTGCGCAACGTGGCCGAGACGAAGAGCCGGCTGGTGCTGACGGGCATGCACTCCTGCGCGAACTGCCACTCGGTCTCGCGCGACGGCAAGACGATGGGGATGGACCTCGACGGCCCCAACAACAACAAGGGCCTGTACGCGATGTTCCCGATCGAGCCGCAGACGGTGATTGGCAGCGAGAACGTCATCGAGTGGAGCACGTTCCGGGGCAAGCTGGGCGGGAAGCTGCGGGTGGGCTTCATGTCCCAGGTCTCGCCCCAGGGGCGGTACGTGGTCACCAGTATCAACGACCCCGGCCAGGACCAGACCGACTACGAGCGCCGCCAGGCCCCCCTCGACCTGCGCCAGGCCTACTACGTCGCCAACTTCCAGGACTACCGCTTCCTGCAGGTCTTCTACCCGACCCGGGGGATCCTGGCCTGGTACGGCAAGGCGACCGGCAAGCTCCAGCCCCTGCCCGGCGCCGACGACCTGCGCTACGTGCACACCAACGCGGTCTGGAGCCCCGACGGCGACACCCTCGTCTTCGCCCGGGCCGAGGCGAAGGACGCCTACCCCGAGGGGTCGAAGCTCGCCGAGCACCCCAACGACCCGAACGAGACGCCCATGCGGTACGACCTCTACCGCATCCCCTTCAACGACGGGCGGGGCGGCGAGGCGGTGCCGATCGAGGGCGCCTCCTTCAACGGCGTGAGCAACAGCTTTCCCAAGGTCTCGCCCGACGGGCGCTGGATCGTCTTTGTGCAGGCCAAGAACGGCCAGCTGATGCGGCCGGACGGGAAGCTCTACATCGTCCCCTTCGAGGGCGGCGAGGCGCGCCTCATGCGCTGCAACACGCCGCTCATGAACTCCTGGCACACCTTCTCCCCCAACGGGCGCTGGCTGGCGTTCTCGTCGAAGAGCCGCTCGCCCTACACGCAGATGTTCCTCACCCACATCGACGAGCAGGGCAACGACACGCCCGCCATCCTCGTCGAGAACAGCACCGCCGCGAACCGCGCGGTGAACATCCCGGAGTTCGTGAACATCCCGCCGGACGGGCTCCTGCACATCGACGCCCCGGTCACCGAGTACTACCGCCTCATCGACGTGGCCTCGGAGGCGATGAACGAGGGGGAGCACGAGAAGGCCATCCCGCTTCTGAAGCAGGCCCTGGCCGAGAGCCCGGGCGACGCGGTGGTCCACAACAGCTACGGCTCGGCCCTGGCCGCGACGGGCCACCTCGAGGAGGCGGTCGTGCAGTACCGCCGTGCCACCGCTCTGAGCCCGGAGTACCCGGACGCCCACAACAACCTGGCCGCGGCCCTCGTTCAGAGCGGGCGACCGGACGAGGCGATCGGCGAGTTCAGGCAGGCCCTCGCCCTGAAGCCCGACTTCGTGGAGGCGCATGCCGGGCTGGGCGGCCTGCTCGCGCAGACGGGAAGGGTGCCCGAGGCCATCCCGCACCTGGAGAAGGCGGTGGAGTTCGCGCCGGAGAGCCTCGGCGCCCTCACCAACCTCTGCCTCGCCCTCTCGATCGCGGGCCGGCCGCAGGAGGCCCTGCCCCACGCGCAGAAAGCGGTGGCTCTGTCGAACGGGCAGAACCCCCTCATCCTGGACCTCCTCGGCCGCCTCTACGGGCAGGCGGGCCGCTTCACCGAGGCCGCCGAGCCGACCCGACGGGCGCTGGAGATCGCCCGCCAGGCGGGCGACGAGGCTCTCGCGCGTGACCTGCGCGAGCGGCTTTCGAGCTACGAGGCCGCGGCCAGGGGCGGCGCGGCCGGGTCCGCGGAAACCAGCTCCCGGTAGGCGAGGGCCCGGCCCCGCTCGAGCTCGACCGGTCTCCGGGTCGCCCGTCTGGGACGGGCTTCCCGGGATGACGGTCAGTCGATCGTGAAGCCGACCGTGCGCATCTCGATCGCGCGCGCGTTGCGGTCGGTGACCGTCACCCGCAGCTCGTAGTCCCCGGGCTCGAAGCGCTGGAGCTTGATCCGCGAGAGGTGGGGGACCGGTCCCTGCGGCTGCTCCCGCGCCATCGGCTCGGGTGCCGCGGTTGCCAGCACGCGACTCTCGTGAAGGACCTGCGCCTGGGCGACGAGGTCGGTCGCTCCCGAGGCGTCCCGTCCGGGGTTGTAGGCGTAGAGCTGCACGTAGAGGCGCTCGTCCCGGCCGAAACGACGCAACGCCTGGGCGCTGCGCAGGTCGGGATCGGCTGCCGGGCTCGCGGCGGCGGCGGCCCCCTGCTCGTCCTTGAGGAGGAAGAGACTGCTGAGGGCCAGGCCGCCCCGGGCGAGCTCCGGGACGTCGACCCGCTGCCAGGCGCTGCCCAGGAGCCCCGTCGCGTCCTCGCGGGTCGCGAGGCGAACCTGGTAGCGGCCGGGACCGAGCGCCACTGCCCTCTGATAGGGGAGGCCCTCCCGAGCCAGTAGCTCGTAGTCCGCGTCGGTCAGGTCCATCGCGGTCTGCTCGGTGGGCAGCGTCGCCGCGACCTCGCCGCTCTCGCCGTAGACGACGGCCACGCTGTCGAGGGTGGCCTGGCGACGGCCGTGCTGCCGGACGAACGGCAGCGCGGTCACATCCATGCTGCCGCTCACCACCACCTGGCTCACGCCCGGCTCGAAGCTCACGAAGTCCGCGGAGACCCGGACCGGGATCGCGGCGAGGGGAGCGAGGGCGCGGAGCGCCGTGTGCAGCTCGGTCCGGCGCTGCTCCTCCCAGCGGGCCTCTTCCTCCGGCGTTCGGTCCACGACCGCGAGGCGGCTGTCGTTCGGGGCGAAGTACCCCGACCGCGTCCGCACCTCCACGCCGCGCACGCCCGGCAGTCGGACCTCGATCCGGCGGAAGCGGCCGTCCCGCTTCCGGTTGGTGGGCTCGTACGCGAGGACGTAGTAGGTCTCCGTGTCCGTGAGCAGGTCGCGCAGTCCCGCTTGCAGGTTGTTGGTGTTCTCGGCCAGGAAGCCGCCCGTGTCCGCCGCGAGAGTGTGCAAGGCGTCGCGAGCGGCATTCTCACCGCGTGCCCGCATCGCCTCGATGACCCCCAGGGACTGGAACGACGGCCGCCGCGGGCTCGCGGGGGGGGTCGCCAGCGGCATCCCCGAGCGCAGGCCTCCCGCGTCGAGCGCGTAGATGACGACCCCGGCCCGTGTCCCCGCGTCGGCGATCCGGCGGAGGTCGAACTCGGCGCCACTGCGGGCGGAGAGCCCCGTCACGAACCCGTCCGACACGAGGAAGAGCGCCTTGCGGCCGGTGAGCCCCGCGAGGCCCCGGCACAGGCTCTCCAGAGCCTCGAGGGTCAGGCGGGCGTTGTAGACGGCGTCGGTGAGGATGCCGCGGGCCTTGCGCCTCACCAGCGGCTCCGCCGAGGCCTCGTCCTGGTACAGGCCCGCGTGCAGGAGCTCCTGGACCGCCGCATCGAACGCGAAGACGTCCCCGTTCTCGATGAGCTCGGCCTGGTACTCGCTGATGTAGGGGATGTCGCTCCACCCGAGGGGGCGGCCCTTCGGGGAGAGCCGGGAGAGGACCTGCTGCAGGACGGCCCGATCGGACGTGAACTCCTGGGAGAGGGCGGAGGCGCCGCTCGTGGTGACGAGCGCCACCTGGTCCTCGGGTCGCAGGTCCTCCATGAGGAAGCGTCTGAGCGCCTTGCGGACGCGGACGAGGCTCTCGAAGCCCATGTGCACGTCGTCGATCGCCAGGACCACGTAGCGCGAGGGCAGGAGGTCCTCGCCCTCCTCCTCGGCGACCGGCGCCGGGGGTTGGCCGGTGGCGGGCGCCACCGGAGGGGGAGCGGCCGCCGGACGGGCGAACGCGTGGAACTGGACGATGGGCTGCGGCCTTCCGTCCTCGAGGACGACGAAGTCCTCCTTCTGGAGGCCCGCCCTGGGCCGGCCGTGCTTGCCCGAGACCATGACCTCGATCCGGATGACCTCGACGCCGGTCGGCAGGACGAGGTCCGGGACCGGGAGGCTCGGTGCCTGGGCGCGAACGACTGGGGCCCCCGGGAGCCCCGCCAGCGCTGCGATGGCCATCGATCGGGCCATGAACCCCATTCCCAGAGTTTAGGACTGACGGGAGCACGCGTCCACCGACCGGCGGCCGCCGCGGTCGCGATCCGGACACGCCGGTCCCGCCCCTGGAAATCCAAGAGAAATCCAGGAGCCGCCGATGGGCGGGAGACGTAGGTTTCAGACTGGGACGTCTGTCCGCTGGCCCTCCCCCTCCGGGGGCGGTATGATGCGGCGTTTGGAACTCCCGTCACCGGTACCGTCGCGCAGGAGGCTCCGCCGCTCGCGGACCGGTGGCCCCCGCGTGAGGAGGTGTTCAATGGCGCGCGCGGCTGGAGCGCGGGCCTCGTGGCCCCCTGAGAGGGGCCCCCGGCCCCGGGCGCGTCTGGCGATACTCGCCGTAATCCTGGGTGCGGCCGTGGGGCCAGGGACGGCTTCGGCCCAGGATCCCGCGGTTGCGGCCGAGCGGCCGAGCCACATCTGGCGCGACGTCGAGGGCCAGCCGCTGCCCTTCCAGAGCGACGCCGAGATCCTCGAGTTCCTGCGCACGGCGGAGGTCAAGGAGAGGAAGAGAACCGACACCGGTGTCGCCGGGGCGGAGAAGCTGCTGCTCGAGAAGGACGGCACCCGCGCTCACGCCTGCTTCCGGGTCGTCGACATCGAGAAGAACAACGTCACCTACGGCCGTTTCTACTTCGACTTCCGGGACTCCTATCGTCACGAGTGCGCGGCCTACGAGCTGGCCCGGTGGCTGGGCCTCGACTTCGTCCCACCAACCGTGCTGCGGCGCGTCGACGGGAAGGACGGAAGCGTCCAGATCTGGCTCGAGAACGCGCTCGGCTCCCAGGGATTCGAGCCTCCCGACGTCCGCGCCTGGACCAGCCAGGTCTGGGACAAGGACCTGTTCGATAACCTGATCCTCAACGTCGACCGCAACCTCGGCAACGTGCTGAGAGATGAGCAGTACAAGCTCTGGTTGATCGACCACACACGGGCGTTCCAGCCGGAGCGCGAGCTGCCCAACCCCGAGGCGCTGGCCCGGGTCAGGCGCCAGATCTGGGATCGACTCCTCGAGACGACCAAGGAAGACCTGAAGGAACTGCTGGGCGACTATCTCGACGGCAAGCAGTTGACCTCCCTGGCGAAGCGCCGGGAGGCGCTCATCAAGCACGTCCGGGGCCTCATCGCCGAGCGCGGCGAGGACGCTGTCCTGTACTGAGACGCGGCCCCGCTCCTCCGGTCCCGAAGGGCGGGGCAGCGCCGCCCGACCTTCGGCCGCTTCAGCGAGGCCCGCCGATCACCGCTCCGCCGGCTCCTCGGGCTGGAGCTGCGTGACGAGCTCGCTCGCGGTGGCCCGGTACTGGGCGTCCTCCGGTGCCCGATCGAGGTACTCCTGAAGGAGACCCCGCGCCCGGTCGATCTCGCCCAGGTTCACGGAGAGCGTGCCGAGCAGGTACAGGACGTCCACGTTGTCGGGATCGAGCTTCCGCACCTCGTCGAACTCGGCGTACGCGTCCTCGTAGCGCTGGGCATTGAGATAGAAGACCCCGACGTCGTAGTGGAGCTGCGGGTCCCCGGGCGATTGCTGGATGAGCTTCTCCAGCTCGGCCAGGGCCTCGTCTCCTCGTCCCATGCTCTTGTGGACCTGCGCGAGCATCACCTGGCTCTCCTTGTTGTCGGGATCGAGCTCCAGCGACTTCTGGAGCGCCGCTTCGGCCTCGGGCCACTTCTCCTGTCGTCCGTACAGCATCCCCAGGTTGTGGTAGAGCTCGGGGATGTCCGGCTGCTCCTTCTCCAACTCCAGGTACACGGCGATGGCCTCGTCCAGCTTGCCGGCCCTGGACAGCTCGCCGGCCCTCTCGAACTCCTCGACCACCGGCGCCATCGCTTCCTCGGCCGCTGACTGGCTGTGGATGATCTGGATGGTCGGCAGGTCGCTGGTCGCCCCCATTCCCACCCGCTGCTCCATGGCAAAGCCCTGATAGCCGTCCTTCGACACGGTGATTCGATAGGGGCCGGAGACGACGACCTGGGTGTATTCGCCCTTGTCGTTGGTCCGGGTCTCGTAGTGACGCGTCATCCCTCCCAGGGAGTCGAAACGCACCTTCGCGTCCGGCACCGGGGCGCCCTTCTGGTCGAGGACCTTCCCCCGAACGGCCCCCATCTGCGCGCGCGCCTCGACCCCGGACGCCAGCACCAACGCCAGGGCACCGATGAATCCCAGCCACCGCTTCATGAAGACCCTCCGACCTGGACCGCCTCCGGACGGTGGGGCGGTCTCCGGCCACATTATGACGCCGACACCGGTAGACGCGCGACCGTCCGCCGCGCCCGGTCCTCGAGATGCCCGGCCCGGGGACGCGCCCACGGGTGGGGTGCTCGCGAGGCGTACCTTGACGCAACCTCCCTCCTCAGCAACACTTGGGATAGGAGTCCGAATCGTCTGGCAGGCAACCCGGACGCTCGCGCGACCGGCCACGGTGAGCTTGGACGTGCAGGATCCCGCGCTTCCGGTGCGAGGTCCGAGCGCGCGAGAGTGACAATCAAGCCCGGATGACAAGAACATGACCTGCGCAAGAGCCGCCCTCACGCTGGCCGTCCTCGCCGCCGCTGCTGCGCTCGCGGCCCAGGACACCCCGCCGCCCCCCAGCGACGAGCCCCAGGCTGCCCCGGCGGCGCAGGCCCCCACGTTTCCCGCAAAGATCGAGCAGGTGGTGGTGGACGTGGTGGTCACCGACAAGAAGGGGACCCCCATCCGGGGGTTGAAGCAGGAGGACTTCGCCGTCTTCGAGGACGACGTCCGTCAGAACGTCGTCTCGTTCGAGGCCGTCGAGCTGCCCGAGGAGGTCCCGGCCGAGCCTCCCTCGCCCACCCGGGTTTCCGTGAACACGAACGTCGGCCAGCAGAGCGGGCGGACCTTCGTGCTGGTCTTCGACGACCTCCACATGGCGCCCTGGAAGGCCAGCCAGTCGAAGGCGGCGGTGGCGAGCTTCCTGAACCAGGCCGTGCGCGAGGGGGACCGGGTCTCCCTGGTCAGCACCTCGGGCGAGACCTGGTGGAGCACCCGCATGCTGAGCGGCCGCGACAAGCTCGTCGACCTCGTCAAGCATCTCGAGGGCCGCTACATTCCCGAGGCGTCCATGGACCGCATCTCGGACTGGGAGGCGCTCCAAATCCACATGTACCGCGATCCCCAGGCCTACGCGCGCGTTCTCAGGCGCTTCCAGACCTACAACGCCGCCTTTGCCCGAAGGCGGGAGGGCGACGTCCTCCGACAGGAGATGATCGAGGATCCGTACATCACACAGCGCGCCGCCGAGACCTACTACAAGGCCTCGGAGCGCCTCCGGAACACTCTCGGTACCCTCGAGCGCGTGCTCAACGGACTCGTCGGGGTGAAGGGCCGCAAGTCGGTGATCCTCGTCTCCGAGGGCTTCATCTACGACCCCAACCGGGACTGGTTCAGACGCGTCAACGAGGCCTCCCTCCGCGCCAACGCCGCGATCTACTTCGTCAACTCCCGCGGCCTGGAGGGGATGCCCGCCGAGCTGACCGCGGAGTTCGGGGGCGTCCTGCCCCCCATGGACGTGGGCATGGCCTTCGTGGAGACGGTGGACGCGGTGGCGGGAGCGGAGGAGACCGCGACGTCCAGCGGCGGCTTCGTCGTTCGCAACACCAACGACCTCGCGAGCGGTATACAGAGGATCGGGCGCGAGACGCAGGCCTACTATCTCCTCGGCTACATTCCGACCAACGCCAGCCGCGACGGTGAGTTCCGCGAGATCGAGGTCAAGCTGGCCAACGGCCGGGGACGGAGGGTCCGCGCTCGCAAGGGCTACTACGCCCCCACCCAGACCGGCGACTCCGCTTCCGAGCACCGGGGGGACGTCGACCCGGTGATTCAGGCGGCCCTCGACTCGCCCTGGATGGAGGCCGGGATCCCCCTCCGCATGACCCACTACGTGGGGGCCGAGCGGGCGCTCGACAAGGCGGTCGTGCTCGTCGCCATCGAGGTCGACATCCGTGGTCTCGACCTCGAGGAGACGGACGGACGCTTCGGTGGGAACTTCGATTTCCTCCTCGTGGTCGCTCACCGCCAGACGGGTGAGTTCTTCCGCTACGACCAGAGCGTCGTCATGAACATCAAGCCGGAAACCCGGGAGCGCCTGGAGCGGTTCTGGTACCCGATCGTGCGCGACTTCGACCTCGGTGAGGGTGACTACCAGGCCAAGATCGTCGTTCGCGACAAGCGGTCCGGCAAGGTGGGGACGGTCACGCACCAGTTCGAGGTCCCGGCTCTCGACACGCTCCGGGTCTCGACCCCGGTCCTGAGCGACACCCTCGCCACCGAGACGGGGGTGCCGGGTGCCCCCGGCGCCCGTCTGGAGGTCATGGTCCGTCGTGACTTCCCCGTGGGCTCGACCGTTTACTGCCAGATCGACATCTTCGGGGCAAAGAAGGACCCGCAGTCGGGGATGCCGCGCGTCGCCCAGGGCTACCTCGCCAAGCGCACGGACGGCACCGTCTTCACGTTCGGCGAGCTGTCCGAGATCCGTCCCACCTCGCTCGGCGACCTGTCGCGTACCTCCGCGTTCTCGCTCGAGGGAGCGCAGCCCGGGGACTACGAGATCGTCATGACGGTGCGGGACGAGCTCTCGGGCCAGACCGTCGAGCTCGTCGAGCCGTTCAGGGTGGTGCCCGCATCGGAGCCGACGAAGGCGGCGCGCGACGCCGCCGAGTAGCCCCGCCGCGAGGCTCAACCGGCCTATGGTAGCGTAGCCGGGAGGTGGCTGTGCCGACGTATCCCAACCGAAACCGGGTCGGTCTCGGCCTCGTCGCGCTCCTCTCGGTCTTCCCCGTCGCGGGAGCCGAGCCGGCTCCGCCCTTCGTTCTGGCCAACGAGGCCGAGGGGCGCGGCCTGCGCTTCCGCCAGAACAACTTCGCGACCGAGAAGAAGTACCCCTTCGAGACCCTCGGGGGGGCCGTCGCCGCCCTCGACTACGACGACGACGGCTGGGTGGATCTCTTCTTCCTCAACGGCGCTCCGTCCCCGGGGCATCTCCGCAGCGACCCTGCCACCTTCAACCGCCTCTTCCGGAACACCGGCGACGGACGGTTCGTCGACACCACCCTCGAGTCGGGCCTGAGCGGCGCCGGAGTCGTGGGGTATCCGCAGGGCGTCGCCGTCGGCGACTACGACAACGACGGCTACGTGGACGTCCTCGTGACGAACTACGGCGACAACGTCCTCTACCACAACGAGGGCAATGGTCGGTTCACCGACGTGACCGACAAGGCGGGTGTCGCCATGCCGCGGCACCCCCTGAAGGCGAGCGCGGCCTGGCTGGACTACGACAACGACGGCGACCTGGACCTCTTCGTCACCCACTATTTCAAGTGGACCTTCGCCGAGAACGCGCACGACTACTGCGGCTGGGAGAAGCCCGGCCACCGCATCTACTGTGATCCCGACGTCTTCGAGCCGCTCCCCAACGTGCTCTTCCGCAACGACGGCCAGGGGACGTTCACCGACGTCTCCGAGGAGGTCGGCCTGAGCCGGTACCTCGGGAAGGGAATGGGCGTGGCGGTGGCCGACTACAACCTCGACGGCCGCATGGACATCTTCGTCACCAACGACCGGGTTCCCCACTTCCTCTACCGCAACGAGGCCGACGGGACCCTGTCGGAGGTGGCGTTCGAGGCCGGGGTGGCGGTCAACGAGAGCGGCGCCATGGTCTCCGGCATGGGTTGCGACCTGAAGGACTTCGATGGCGACGGCTGGCCCGACCTCTTCTTCACCGACCTCAGTCGGGACTTCTTCGGGCTCTTCATCAACCAGGGCAAGGGCTTCTTCCTCGACCGGACCTTCCCCTCCGCGGTGGGGCTCGCCTCCGCCAGCCACAGCGGGTGGAGCGTCAAGTTCCTCGATGCCGACAACGACGGCTGGAAGGACGTCTTCGTCGCCGGCTCGCACGTGGTCGACAACGTCGAGCTCTACAACCCCTCCTCCCGCTACGAGGAGCCGTGCTTCCTCTACCGGAACACCGGCGACGGCAAGATAGAGGATCTCTCCGAGCGGGTGGGCGACGACCTCCAGGTGGCCGGCGCGTGGCGCGGGGTGGCGGTGGCCGACCTCGACAACGACGGCGTCCTCGAGGTCGCCGTCTCCCAGCTGAACGGACCGGCGGCCCTGTTCGTGAGGAGGGGCGGGCCGCAGCACAACTGGATCCTGCTGGATCTCGAGGGCACCCGCAGCAACCGGGACGGCATCGGTGCCCGCGTGCGCCTGGTGCTTCCCTCGGGTCGCACTCTCTACGAGCACGTGACGACCGCGAACGGGATCTACTCCGCCAGCGACAAGCGCGTGCACTTCGGCCTCGGCCCGGAAGACGGCATCGTCTCCATCGAGATCGCGTGGCCGAGCGGGATCATGCAACACATCGAGCGCCCAGCAATCAACCAGGTCCTGCACGTCGTGGAGGAGGCGTCGCCATGATGGCAGCTGCGATTCTGCTCCTCTCGACCAGCCTGTCCACGCAAGCGGCGGGCGACGATCTTTCCCGTCTGCGGGCCGCCCACCGGTCGCGCCCGGACGACCCCCAGGTGGCGAGCGCGCTGGGCCTCGCGCTCTACCAGCGCGACAACGCAAGCCCGGAGGCCCAGGGCCTGCTCGAGGCCGCTGCCCCCCGGCTCCCGAAGCGCCACGACGTCCAGATCGCGCTCCTCGACTCGTACCTGGCCACCGGAAGCGAGGCAGCGGCGGGCACGCTCCTCAGCCGGCTGGACCCGGAGCTCGGCGCCGACGAGCGCTTCGCCCTCGACACGACCTACTGCCTCCTCGGGCGTCGACGCTTCCCCGAGGCGCGTACGCAGTGGAGCCGGGTCGCGAGGCGCGTACAGGAAGAAATCCAGGCCGCCTCCAGCCGGACCCTGACCCCCGCGGAAGACGAGGAGCTCAAGCGGCGAGTGGCCGAGGTCTTGTTCATCCAGGGCCTGCTGACCGCCCGCCTCGGGCAGAAGGACGAGGCCCTGCGCCTCCTTCAGCAGGCCGACGGATACGGCTTCCCGCCCCTCGACTCGCCGCTGATGGTGGCGGCGGCGGACTGCCTCTTCGAGCTGCAGGAGTACTCCCTGGCCTCCCAGGCCTACGCGGAGGTCACGAAGCACGAGCCCGGCAACCTCGAGGCGCGCCTGCGACTCGGCGTCTCCCTGTACTCGTCCGGGAAGCTGGACCAGGCCCGGGAGGAGCTTGAGCAGGTGCTCCGGCGAAACCCGGGCTACCCGTCGGCCAGCTACTACCTCGGTGCGGTGCTCCTCGAGCAGAAGCATACCGACCAGGCGCAAGCACAGCTCGAGCGGGAGCTCGAGCGCGACCCGCGCTGCGCCCGCTGCATGGCCAAGCTCGCGCACCTGTCCTACATGAAGGGAGAGGACGAGCTCTGCCGGTCCTGGCTCCAGAAGGCAGCGGCGTTGGATCCGAACGATCTCGAGCAGAACCTCGTCTCCGGGATGCTCGAGGTCCGGACCGGGCGGTACGAGCAGGCGATCCAGCACCTCACCCGGGTCGTCGAGCAGCTCCCCAGCTCGGCCATGGCGCGGTACCAGCTCGCACTCGCCTACCAGCGTAGCGGGAACGCCGAGAAGGCCGGAGAGCACCTGGAGGTCTACAACAGACTCATCCAGGAGGAGAAGGCGCGGACGATCGGGGTGCGGGGCACGGAAGACTAGATCGGTGGACCCCTTCAGGAGATGGCGGGGGCGGCGAACGCGGGCACGCTGATGAGAGCGGCGGCGCCGCGCAGCCGGGGGTGCTCCCCGAGGGAGACGATGCGGATCACGGTCTCGCCGCAGTTGCGGACGACCGCGTCCTGCCGCATCGAATCCAGCACCGTCGCCGATATCAGGTCCCAGGCCGCGGTGATCTCACCACCGACGTAGATGCGGCGCGGGTCGATTGCCTTGACGATGGTCGCAAACCCCCGACCCAGGAAGTCGCCCGTCTCCCGCAGAGTCTCCAGCGCCCGCGTCTCGCCCTCGCGGGCGCGCGCGATGATGTCCTCCACAGTGGGGGACGTCGCCTGAACCGACTGCGGCCAGGAGGGATCCGTGCCGCGATACCGGGCGACGACCGCCCGCTTCGAGACGTAGGTCTCCCAGCACCCCTTCTGCCCACAGGAGCACCGGGGACCCTCCAGGTTGAGCGGGACATGCCCGAACTCGCCGGCCGCGTTGTGGGCGCCACGGAGCAGCGTCCCGTCGACCGCGATCCCGACGCCGACGCCATCCGAGACGTTGACGAAGGCAACCGGTCCGTCGGGCGGCGGCTCCCCCCGCACTGCCCACACCTGCGCGAGCACGCAGGCCTTGCAGGAATTCTCGACCTGCACGGGCAGGCCGGTGGCGGCCTTCAGGGGTTCGAGGAGGTCGACGTCGTGCCAGCCGAGGGTTGGGGCGTACTTGAGGCGACCACCCTCCAGGTCCACCAGGCCCGACACCGCCACCCCGATGCCCACGCATTCGCCGACGTCCGGGCGCTCCACCAGGAGGCGACCGATGGCGCGGGCCAGCTCTCTCACGTGGCGCCGGGGTTGGGACTGCGCCGGGATCTCCGACACCTCCAACAGGGGGTATCCAAGGATGTCCGTCACCATGATGACGGTGTGGCTGAAGGTCACGTCCACCGCCACCACGCACCGGCGGCGGGTCTCGATGTACAGCTGTCGGGGCTTCCGCCCCCGCGGGCTCTCGCCCTTGGCCCCCTCGAAGACGAGTCCCGTGTCGAGCAGTTCCTCCACGAGCCGGCTCACCGCGCCCCGGCGCACGCCCATCTGCCGTGCGAGCTCGGCCCTCGAAACCGGCTGCCTTTCGCGAATGAGGTTCAACGCGATCTGCCGGTTGATCTCGCGGGATGTCCCGCGTCGGGCGACACGAAACGTGGTGGGGCTGATCCGTCGCACGGGGTCAATTATTGTAGCCTGCTCCCGTGTCAAGAACGGCCATGAGCGAAGGTACGAAGCATCTATTGGCCCCTCATGGTTCAATCGTGCCTCGCGAGGGATCGGAAGGGCAGAACCCGCGAACGCTCCCGTGGGCAGATTGGGATTCTCGGCCCTGCTTCAGGGGCCGGCAGCACCCTGATCTTGAGGGAGAATGCAGGGTTGGTCCCATTCTGGGTCAAACAGAATGGCCCCTGTTTCCCGTTGACAAGACGCGAGTTAGCCTGCCCCGCCACGCCTGGGAATGAGCGAGAGCAGTGGCCGCCGAATCCAGCTGAACGATTTCCGATCCATCCCGTTGGATTGAGGGGTCGCCCGTCACCCGGGGGCTTTGTCAACTCCCAGGCCGGGAAAGGGAACTAACTAACATTAGAGAAAAGAGTTACGGGCTGCGAACCCGCCTTGCTCGGTGGGAGAGGGGCGCCGGTACGAGACTTGCTACACTTTTTCACATCGGACGAGGGGGCGGGTCTGATGATCAAGTACAGCGCCCCCGCATTTTAGTGAGAATGAGGAGGGCGAACATGGTCTTGATCCGTAGGATCAACCGGAGATCTCGCCTTGCCGGCTTGGTGGCCCTGGTCGGGCTCGCCTTGCTGGCAAGCGGGACTCCCCTTCACGCGCAGACGACCAGCGCGGCCGTGTTTGGCACGGTGGAGGACGCCCAGGGGGGTGTCCTGCCCGGGGCCACAGTGACGCTCACGAGCAAGACGCAGGGCAACACGCTCACCGCCACCGCGGACACCGAGGGGCGCTTCGTGTTCCCGATCGTCCGGCCCGACGCCTACCGGCTCCAGGTGAGCATGCAGGGCTTCAAGGTCGCCGAGCGTACGAACGTGGTAGTCAACGCGAACGACCGTTTCTCCACCGGCATCATCACTCTGGAAGTGGGCGATATGTCGGAGAGCATCAGCGTCGTCGCCCGCGTCAGCGAGCTGCAGGCGGAGAGCGGCGAGCGCTCGTACACCCTCGAGAGCGAGGCCATCACGAGCATGGCCAGCAACGGCCGTGAGATGTTCCAGTTCGCGACCCTGGTGCCGGGCGTGCTGTCCGTGAACAACGATCGCGCCCCGGAAGCCCAGGTGAGCTCCTTCACCGTGAACGGGCAGCGGCCGAACTCCAACAACATGACGATCGACGGAGTGGCCAACATCGACACCGGTGACAACGGTGGCAACATGGCCAAGACCAACATCGACGCCGTCGCGGAGTTCAAGATCCTGACCAACGCGTACCAGGCGGAGTATGGCCGGGCCACCGGCGGGCAGATGCAGGTGGTCACGAAGAGCGGCACCCAGGAGTTCCA
Source organism: Acidobacteriota bacterium (assembly GCA_022340585.1). GTDB lineage: Bacteria > Acidobacteriota > Vicinamibacteria > Fen-336 > Fen-336 > JAJDNS01. The sequence goes on along the minus strand of JAJDNS010000056.1, from coordinate 94 downwards.
CGGCTCGGGGTACTGGTACGGCCGGCGCTCCGGGTGGAACGCCAATACCTGGACCAACAAGCGCGCGGCGGCGCCTCCCCCGGTCGGGAACGGG
>JAJDNS010000045.1 GCA_022340585.1 Acidobacteriota bacterium | reverse complement strand
GGAGGGTGTCATCAGGGTCGGTCGTCTCGGCCAACCAGAGCCGCACCTCCTGCTCGGACACGAAGGTGCGATCAAGGCCGTCGCCCTGTCACCCGACCTCCGCTGGGTGGCGTCGGCGGGCGAGGACCGAACCCTGCGGCTGTGGCCCATGCCGGACCTCGAGCGCCCACCGCTTCACACGCTGCCCCGGGAGGAGCTGCTGGCGAAGCTGAGATCGCTGACGAACTTCAGGGCCGTGCGTGACCGCGAAGCCCCAAACGGGTGGACCATCGACATCGGTCCCTTCCCCGGTTGGGCGGAGGTTCCCGAGTGGTGACCGTCGCGACGGGCACGCGTCTGGGCCCCTACGAGATCGAGGGACTGATCGGCGCCGGGGGGATGGGGGAGGTGTACCGCGCCCGCGACCCCCGCCTGGGGCGCGAGGTGGCGGTCAAGGTGATGCCAGCGGAAGTGGCCTCCGACTCCGCTCGCCTGTCTCTCTTCGAGCGCGAGGCCCGGGCCGTGGCCGCCTTGAACCACCCCAACATCCTCACCGTCCACGACGTGGGGACCCACGAGGGCACCCCCTACGTCGTCACCGAGCTCCTCGAGGGCGAGACCCTGCGGGAGCTGATCTCCCGCCGCACGCCCACGGTCCAGCAGATCCTGTCCTACATGCTCCAGGCCGCCCGGGGCCTGGAGGCTGCACACGCCCGGGGCATCGTCCACCGCGACTTCAAGCCCGAGAACCTGTTCCTGACGACGGACGGCCGAGTGAAGGTCTTGGACTTCGGCCTGGCCAAGCTCGTGCGCCCCGAGCCCGAGATCACGAGCGAGGTCTCCACGGCGGCCCAGTCGACGCCCCCGGGCCAGGTGGCGGGGACGGTCCTGTACATGTCCCCCGAGCAGGCCCGGGCCCTGCCCATCGACGTGCGATCGGACGTGTTCTCCTTCGGCGTCGTCCTCTACGAGCTTCTGGCGGGAAAGCACCCCTTCAAGAAGGACACGGTGGCGGGCACTCTGACTGCGATCGTGGAGGAGACGCCGCCGGACCTGGAGTCTCTCAGCCGCTCCGTGCCTCCCTCGGTAGGGGGCATCGTGCGCCGCTGCCTGGAGAAAGGGAAGGAGGATCGGTATCCCTCGGGCCACGAGGTCGTGGTCGCTTGTGAGGCGGTGCTGGCGGCCCCCTCGGGCGCCGCGGCGCTGCGCGAGGTGGAGGAGCGGAGCCCCTACCCGGGCCTGTCGTCGTTCACCGAGAAGGACTCTGCGGTCTTCTTCGGGCGGGAGAAGGAGATCGAGGACCTGTGGAGCCGTATCCGCAACCGGAGGCTGCTGGCCGTGATCGGCCCCTCCGGGGTCGGGAAGACGTCGTTCGTCCGCGCGGGGGTGATGGCCCGGCGGCCCGAAGGGTGGGCCGCCCTCGTGTGCACGCCCGGCTCGTCGCCGATGACCAACGTCGGGCGCGTGCTGGCCCCGGAGCTCGCGGGCGACCCCGAGGCCCTGCAGGAGCTGCCCCGCTTCGAGGACCCGGAGGTGGCCTTCGCCCTCCTCGGCCGCTGGAGGACAGCTCACGGTGACGCGCTTCTGATCGTGGACCAGCTGGAGGAGCTGTTCACCCTCAACTCTCCGGAGGTGCAGGAGCGGTTCGCCGCGCTCCTGGGCCGCCTGGCCTCGGAGGGCGACGTCCACGTCCTGCTGTCCCTGCGGGACGACTTCCTCATGCGCTGCCACGATCACGCGCCGCTCGTTCCCGTCTTCACGGAGCTGACCCCCCTGGGGGCCCTCTCGCGCCCGGCGCTGGAGCGGGCCCTGCAGGAGCCGGCGAGGAAGCTCGGGTACCGGTTCGAGGACCAGCCCCTTGTAGACGAGATGGTGCAGTCTGTGGAGGGCGCGCGGGCGGCCCTACCGCTGCTCGCCTTCGCCGTCTCGCGCCTCTGGGAGAAGAGGGACCCGGAGGTGAAGGTCCTGACGCGGTCGGCCTACGAGGAGATCGGGGGCGTGGCCGGCGCGCTGGCCCAGCACGCCGAGGCCACCATGGACCGGGTCGGCTCGGCGGGGCAGGGGGTCGTCCGCGACATCTTCCGCCACCTGGTCACCGCCCAGGGCACGCGCGCGGTGATGGATCGCGACGAGCTGCTGTCGGCCTTCCCGGACCGGGAGGGGGCCGAAGGCGTGCTGCGACAGCTCATCGACGCCCGCCTCCTCACCTCATACGAGATCGAGGAGTCGTCATCCCGAGGAGCTCAGTCCCAGGCGGATTCTCTCTCGTCATCCCGAGGAGCTCGGGCTGAGACGGGCGACGAGGGATCCGCGGTACCGGCGACCCACCGCATCGAGATCGCCCACGAGTCGCTCCTCAAGGCCTGGCCCCGCCTCGTGCGCTGGCAGACCCAGGACGAGGACGGAGCGCAGCTGCGCGACCAGCTCAAGCAGGCGGCCCACCTCTGGGACGAGAAGGGCCGCTCACCCGACGTCCTGTGGAGCGGCAGTGCCCTGCGGGAGTACGAGCTCTGGCGCGAGCGCTACGCGGGTGCGCTCACGGCACTCGAGGAGGAGTACGCGAGGGCCATGACGGAACGGGCCCATCGGCGAAGAAGGCTTCGCCAGGGCGTGGTGGCCGCGGTCATCGTTGGTCTCGCGGCGGTGGCGGTGGCGATCGGGGTCTCCCGTCAGCAGGTGGCCGCGTCACGCGACGAGGCGCGCGCCGAGGCACAAAGGGCCGAGGCCTCGAAGCTCCTCGCCCTCGCCCAGGCCCGGCTCGGGGACGACCCCACGGAGGCCCTGGCCTTCACCACCGCCAGCCTCGAGCTGGCGGACACACCCGAAGCGCGGCTCTTCACGGTCCGCTCCCTGTCGCAGGGCCCCCCCGTGGTCGAGGCGAGCTCGCCGAAGGGGGACATGCGGGTGCCCGACTTCAGCCCCGACGGCCGATGGCTGGCGGTGGCCGGGCACGGGGACGAGGTCCACCTCTGGAACGAGGGGGCAAGCTCCCCCGAGATTCTCACGGGGCACGAGCTCACGCCGCGCGGGGCGAACGGCGCCCGATGGACGATGGATGGGCTCCTGGTGACCGGTCATCCCCACCACGGGCGCTTCGTGCACCTATGGGCCAGGACGGGAGAGCGTCTCCGCACGATCGAGTTCGGGTCACCGTCGGGGTGGCAGATCGGTCTCGGTGACCTGCTACTCGTGGAGACACCCGAGGGGCGAGGGGCGGACCTCCGGATCATACAGCTTCGCTCCTGGCGCCTTCCCGATGGAGAAGCGGTTGAGCTGGGTCGCGTGGACGCGACCGGGCTCGGCCGGAGAACAAGCGTCTTCGATCCCCGGGGCGACGGCTGGTACTACCTGACGGACCGTGCGTTGTACCGCCGCTCGCTTCCGATCGGGACTGACGGGCCCGCCCGGCTCGTCAGCCGTCACGACACGCGTCCGTTCCTGTATCCGGACCCGAGTCGTCCCGACCGTGCTGTCCTCCTGGCCGAGAACGAGCCCGTGCAGGTCTGGTCCTTCTCGAACTCGGGGCCGCCCCGGGTCGACTCGGTTCCGCGTCCCGCTTCCGCGCCGCTCTTCCTCTTCCCTGGTCTGTCCGGACGCTGGGTGATCAACGACCCTGCACCCGAGCAGCGGGCGCGGCTCTGGGATCGCAAGAGCCTCCCCGGGGCCCGTCCCCTGGAGCTGCACCGCAATCTCTCGTGGTACATGTCGGGATTCGCCCTTCACCCGAGCGGCGAATGGTACGTCGCGACGCTCGCGGACAACCAGAGGCTGACCTTCTGGCCCCTGAGACATCGCTACCCGAGCGTCGTGGAAGGGTACCAGTCCATCCGGCGTCCGCTGGTCTTCAGCCCGGACGGGTCCTGGTTGGCCAGTACCTGGAAGGGGCAGGTGGTGCGGCTCTGGCCCTTGCCACCCGGGGGCCAATCGGAGGTCCGGACTCTCTCCCTGCCCGCCATCAACCTCCTGTGCGGGCTGGCCGTGGACCCCGCCGGTCGCTTCCTCTTCGTCACCGGCAACGCGGGCCAGGCCTTCGTCCTTCCCCTGGACGGATCGCCGGTCCGGACCCTCGAGGGCTTCGGCGAGGACACGCTCCTCGAGAGGGGCGCGATCTCCCCGAACGGCCGCCTGCTGGCCACGGCCTCGTTCATGGTCTCCGATCCAAGCGTCCTGCGTGTGTGGGAGCTGGACAGCCAGGAGGTACGGACGTTCGCGCTGCCCAGTGGGGTGCCGGGCCGGGACGACACCGGCGTGCTCGACCCGTCGTACGTTGGGGGAATCCACGACCTGCACTTCGTCGACGAGGAGACCCTCTTCACCGCGGGCGAGGGAGGCCTTCGACGGTGGAACCTCGGGGAGGGTACGAACGAGCTCATTGCCTCCACGGAGCCCGGTGGGCTCATGTACATGGCGATGTCCACGGGTGGCCAGGTCGCGCTGACCCGGACGTACATAACCGATAGCTGGGACGCGTGCCGGCCCGCTGTCCTCGTCGACACGACTGCGGGCACGTCACGAACGCTGGACGCCTATGGCGACTGCTTGAGCGGGCTGGCCCTGGACTCGAGCGGCACGATCGCGGCCACGGGTGATCAAGATGGCGTGATCCGAGTGGGACACCCGGATGGGGAGCCTCACCTCCTGCTCGGCCACAAGGGCCAGGTCACGAACCTGGCGATCTCTCCCGATGGGAAGTGGCTGGCCTCCGCGGGAGAGGACAACACCCTCCGCCTCTGGCCCATGCCCGACCTGGACCAGCCTCCGCTCCACACCCTGCCCCACGACGCGCTCCTCGCGAAGCTGAAGTCGCTGACGAACCTGCGCGCGGTTCGAGACCCCGAGGACCCGACGGGCTGGACAATCGAGGCCGGCCCCTTCCCGGGCTGGAAGGAGGTCCCGGAGTGGTGACCGTCGCCGCGGGCACCCGCCTGGGCCCCTACGAGATCGAAGGTCTCGTGGGCGCTGGCGGAATGGGCGAGGTCTACAGCGCCCGTGATCCCCGCCTGGGACGCGAGGTGGCGGTCAAGGTGCTGCCCGCGGACGTGGCCTCCGACTCCGCGCGCCTGTCGCTGTTCGAACGCGAGGCCCGGGCCGTCGCCGCTCTCAACCACCCCAACATCCTCACCGTCCACGACGTGGGGACCCACGAGGGGATCCCCTACGTCGTCACCGAGCTCCTGGAGGGCGAGACGCTCCGGGAGCTGGTCTCGCGCCGTTCACCCACCGTCCCGCAGATCCTTTCCTACATGCTCCAGGCCGCCCGGGGCCTGGAGGCCGCCCACGCCAAGGGCATCGTCCACCGGGACCTCAAGCCCGAGAACCTGTTCCTGACGACCGACGGCCGGGTGAAGGTCCTGGACTTCGGCCTGGCCAAGCTCGTGCGGACGGAGGCGGAGATCACCAGCGAAGTCTCCACGGCGGCGCAGTCGACACCCCCGGGCCAGGTGGCGGGGACGGTCCTGTACATGTCCCCCGAGCAGGCCCGGGCCCGGCCCATCGACGCCCGGTCCGACGTCTTCTCTTTCGGCGTGGTGCTCTACGAGCTCCTCGCGGGGAAGCACCCCTTCAAGAAGGAGACGGTGGCCGGCACGCTGACCGCCATCGTCGAGGAGACGCCGGCGGACCTGGAGTCCCTGAGCCGGGCGGTTCCCCCCTCGGTGGGCGGCATCGTCCGGCGGTGCCTGGAGAAAGACCGCGACGACCGCTACGCCTCCGGGCACGACGTGGCCATGGTCCTCGAGGCGGTCCTGGCCGCCCCCTCGGGCGCCGCGGCTCTTCGGGAGGTCGAGGAGCGGAGCCCCTACCCGGGCCTGTCGTCCTTCACCGAGAAGGACGCCGCGGTCTTCTTCGGCCGCGAGCGCGAGGTGGACGAGCTCTGGAAGCGCATCCGCAGCCGAAACCTCCTGGCCGTGATCGGCCCCTCGGGGGCGGGGAAGACCTCCTTCGTGCGCGCAGGGGTCGTGGCCCGGCGGCCGGAGGGGTGGAAGGCCCTGGTGGCCACCCCCGGGGCCCAGGCCTTCCGCGGCCTCAGCCGGGTCCTGGCCCCGGAGCTGGCCGGCGACCCCGAGGCCCTGACCCGCCTCGCCGACATCGACGATCCCGACGTGGCCCTGGAGCTGCTCGTTCGCTGGCGCCGGGGCACGGCCGAGGCCCTCCTGGTGGTGGACCAGTTCGAGGAGCTGCTGACGTTGAACCCGCTCGAGACCCAGGAGCGCTTCGTGGCTCTTCTCAGCCGCCTGACCGCGGAGGCTGACGTCCACGTCCTGCTCTCGCTGCGGGACGATTTCCTCATCCGCGCCTGCGAGCACGAGGCGCTGGCCCCGGTCCTGGAGGGCCTGACCGCGCTCCTGGCCTTGAAGCCGGACGACCTGAGGCGAGCCATCGAGGAGCCGGCGAAGAAGCAGGGTTACCGCTTCGAAGACGAGGCGCTGGTGGAGGAGATGGTGCAGGCGGTGGAGGGCGCCCGGGCGGCCCTGCCCCTGCTGTCGTTCGCGGTGTCGCGGCTGTGGGAGAAGAGGGATCGAGAGCGGAAGGTCCTGACCCGGGCGGCCTACGAGGAGATCGGGGGCGTGGCCGGGGCCCTGGCCCAGCACGCCGAGCAGACCCTCGACCGCATCGGCGCAGCGCGCCAGGACATGGTACGGGAGATCTTCCGCAACCTCGTGACCGCCCAGGGCACGCGCGCGGTGGCCGACCGGGAGGAGCTTCTCTCGGTGTTCCCCGAGCGTGGAGCCGCCGAGGAGGTGCTCGGCCAGCTCATCGACTCCCGGCTGCTGACCTCGTACGAGATCGAAGAGTCGTCATCCCGAGGAGCACAGCCCGGGACAGGCTCCCCCTCGTCATCCCGAGGAGCTCAACCCGAGGCGGGCGGCGAGGGATCTGCGGCCGCCACCACCCACCGCATCGAGATCGTCCACGAGTCCCTCCTGACCGCCTGGCCCCGCCTGGTGTGGTGGCAGTCGCAGGACGAGGAGGGGGCCCACCTGCGCGACCAGCTCAAGCAGGCGGCCCACCTGTGGGAGGAAAAGCAGCGCTCGCCCGACCTCCTGTGGACCGGCTCGGCCTACCAGGAGTTCGAGGTCTGGCGCCGGCGCTACCCGGGCCAGCTGACGGCCTTGGAGGACGAGTTCGCCACCGCCATGGTCGAGCGCTCGAAGCGAAGGGCCCGCACGCGACGGGCGCTCGTCGCGGCCGCACTCCTGGGGCTCGCCGCGGTGGCGACGGTGGTGAGCGTCTCCCGGCACGAGGCCATCCAGCAGGCCCGCCACGCCGAGGCCGGAAAGCTCCTTGCGCTCGGAAGGCTCGAGCTGGAGCGTGATGCGACGGGGGCGCTGGCCTTTGCTCGCCGATCCTTGGAGCTAGCCGACACGAGCGAGGCCCGGCACCTGGCTCTCGAGGCGTTGTGGAAGGCTCCGCCGGTACTCGTGATGCGGAAGGAAGATGCCCCCTTGTACAGCGGGCTGACCTGGAGTGCCGACGGCCGTTGGCTCGCAGCTGGCGGGTTCACGGGACAGGTCGCGCTCCTGGCCGCGGACGGTCGACCGCCGAGGGTTCTGGGCCAGTCTCGGCCGGCGACGTGGGTCGAGCAGGTCGCCTTTGCCCCCGACGGCGAGACGGTGGCCTCCGCGAGACCCATGGCCCCCGAGCTGCGACTCTGGTCGCTGGACAGCGGGAAGCCGATTGGAGTGCTGGACGTCGGAATGGGCACCTTCTTCCGCTATCGCGGCGGGAGGCTCTTCACCCTCACCAGCCGCTCGCCCGACCTCTCCGGGCCCTGGGTCGTCCGCCGTTGGGCGCCTGACCGTGCGAGCTCGCAGGAGCTGGGCGTGTGGCCCGCGGTGGGTCCAATGCCGACGGCCCTCGACATCCATCCCTCGGGGCGCTGGCTGGCCCGTGGCCATGACGAAGACGTGCTTCTCGTCCCTCTGTCGGCCCCGGGCCGCGAACGTCGAGCCACGGGCGGGAGGCACGAGGCGTCGGTCACCCAGGTGAAGTTCTCCCCCGACGGCACCCTTCTGGTCTCGCAGGACGCCGCTGGGGAAGCCCGCGTCTGGTCTTTCGACGACGGTGCCGCAGTCCTCAGTCGCCTGCTGCGCCGCGGAGGCGCCGGGGGGTTCGGCCGGTTGGATATCGATGCGAGCGGAAACCGGGTGGCCTGGGCTTCGCCGGACGAGCTGACGGTCTACCTCCTGAGCCTCGCCGACCCTCCAGCCGCAGGGGCGCTCGCGTTGAAGCGGTCTGCGGGGGTTCTCGAGGGGCAGGCCTTCGATCCCCTGGGTCGGTGGCTGGCCGCCGGCTACCGTAACGAGGTCCGGTTCTGGTCGCTGCGCTCGGCCTGGTCCCGGGTGCTGGCCGGCCAGCCCGGGAGTCCGATCTACGACCTGACCTTCAGCCCGGACATGGAGTGGCTGGCCGCCTCTGCGTTCACGGGGACGACGAGGCTGTGGCGGATTCGGTCGTCGGCTCCCGAAGCTCCCTACGTCGACATCGGATCGTACTGGTCCTGGAGGCTGGTCCTCTCGCCGGACGGCAAGAGCCTTCTCGTGGGATCTGGCCAACTGGGGTTGTACTCGTTGGAGAGTCTTGCCCTGGCGAAGAGGTTCGACGGGGGACCGCCCGGTGCCCTTCTGGGAGGCAGAGCCTTCGACCCGAATGGCCGCTTCGTGGTAGCGGGTCCGGGCTACGCACCCCGTCCGGAAGGGCGAGTTCTTCAACTCTGGGATGTCCAGTCAGGGGACACTCGCGCCATCCCCTTGCCTCGGCCGCGGGGGGAAGGGTTGCTCGAGGGCGCGATCCAGGAGCTGGCCTTCGACGCCCAGGGACGACTCTACTCGAGCGGAAATGACGCGATCCGACGCTGGGATCTCGAGCAGGAGACGAGCGAGGTGCTGCTCGAGGCGACGACCTCGCATCTCGCCATGAGCGACGAGGGGCAACTGCTCCTGGCGGGGACACGCACACGCCTGGCCGGGCAGGAGGGGACCGGTGTGTCCGAGTACTCCGGGATGGTCGAGGACCTCTTCGTCCTGGATCTCGAGCGCGGGAGCTCCCGGCGTATCCGGGCGCACGGGGCCGCGATCCAGTCGCTCGCCCTGGGCCCCGGGGACGAGGCCATTGTCACCGGGGGGTACGACGGGGTCGTGCGGGTCGGCTCTATCACGGGCGACGCCCCGCATCTGCTCGTGGGGCACAAGACGAAGGTGAGCGCGGTCACTGTCTCTCCCGACGGCCGCTGGGTGGCCTCCGGGGCGGGGAACGAGATCCGCCTCTGGCCCATGCCCGATCTCTCGAAGCCGCCGCTGCACACCCTGCCCCACGACGAGCTGATGGCCCGGCTGCACACGCTGACCAACGTCCGGGTGGTCGAGGATGAGACGTCCCCGAGCGGCTACCGCCTCGACGTCGGCCCCTTCCCGGGCTGGAAGGAGGTGCCGGAGTGGTGAGGGGTGTAGAGCAACCCGGGTCTTCGCCGGGGAAGCGTCTCAGCTGGGCCCCAACTCCCGCGCCGCAAGGACCTCGCGATCGCGAACTTCGCGGACCGTTCTCCTCACTTGAGGAGGCTGAGAAACTCTTCTACCTTCAGTCCCGAGTGTCGAATCAGGGCGCGCAAGGTCCCGACCGACAGCTCCTTGTGCTGGGGCACCGAAAGGTTGACCTTCACGCCGGCCTTGACCAGCATCAGGTGGCTACCCACCTGGCCCGCCCGCTGCCAGCCGGCCTTCTCGAAGGCCTTGACGGCCCCCCGGCCGGAGACGTTGGCCAGTCGTGCCAAGGCTCAGACCGCGACGACGATGGGATCGGGTCGCCCGTCCTTTGGGAGAGAGGACACGGCCTTCCGGTCTTCCGCCCACAGCCAGGCCGTGATGGCCTCGCGGATGTTCTCGAGGGCTTCCTTCTCGTCCCTCCCCTGCGAGACACATCCCGGCAGGGCGGGGCATTCGGCGACGATCCACCCGTCCTCGCTGTTCTCGAGAGTGACGTGAAAGAGCATGGAAACCTCTTGGATTCACATTCTAGCAGGCCGGCGTCGCGGCCCGCTATCAGGGAGCACTCATGAGCCTGGCCACGGGCGTCCAACTAGGCCCCTACGAGATCGTCGACCTCCTGGGCGCCGGCGGCATGGGGGAGGTCTACCGCGCGCGCGATCCCCGCCTGGGTCGCGAGGTCGCGGTCAAGGTGATGCCCGCCGAGGTCGCCTCCGACTCTGCGCGCCTCGCCCTCTTCGAACGCGAGGCCCGGGCCGTCGCCGCGTTGAACCACCCGAACATCCTTACCGTCCACGACGTGGGGACGCACGACGGCACCCCCTACGTCGTCACCGAGCTCCTTGAGGGCGAGACGCTGCGGGAGCTGGTCTCGCGCCGAACACCCACGACGCAGCAGATCCTGGCCTACATGCTCCAGGCCGCGCGGGGTCTCGAGGCCGCCCACGCTAAGGGAATCGTTCATCGAGATCTCAAGCCCGAGAACCTGTTCCTCACGACCGACGGCCGGGTGAAGGTGCTGGACTTCGGCCTGGCCAAGCTCGTGCGCACCGAGGCGGAGATCACGAGCGAGGTGTCGACGGCGGCGCAGTCGACGCCCCCGGGCCAGGTGGCGGGGACGGTGCTGTACATGTCCCCCGAGCAGGCCCGGGCCCTGCCCATCGACGCGCGGTCGGACGTCTTCTCGTTCGGGGTCGTCCTCTACGAGCTCCTGGCGGGGATGCACCCCTTTAGAAAGGAGACGGTCGCGGGGACGCTCACCGCCATCGTGGAGGAGACGCCACAGGACCTGGAGTCGCTGAGTCGAGCGGGTCCCCCCTCGGTTGCCGGCATCGTGCGCCGGTGCCTGGAGAAGGACCGCGACGACCGCTACGCCTCGGGTCACGACGTCGTCGTCGCCCTCGAGGCGGTCCTGGCCGCGCCCTCGGGCGCCGCGGCGCTGCGGGAGGTCGAGGAGCGGAGCCCCGACCCGGGCCTCTCGTCCTTCACGGAGAAGGACGCGGCGGTCTTCTACGGCCGGGAGCGCGAGGTCGAAGAGCTGTGGCGACGCATCCCGAACCGAAAGCTCCTGGCCGTGATCGGCCCCTCGGGGGCG
>JAJDNS010000004.1 GCA_022340585.1 Acidobacteriota bacterium | reverse complement strand
TCCGGACCATCACGGAGCTGGACGAGGCGCTCTTCGACGCCGACAACGAGCGCGACGTCGACGCCCTCCGCAACGACATCTGCGGGAAGGTGCGACGAGAGCTCGTGCCCGGCCGACTCAGTCGGCGGGTCGATACCATGGAGACGGCGGGCGAGTGAGGTGACCGGATCCTGAGCCTTCCGGCGGCCCGGGTCGAGAGCCCAGAGGTCACCGTCGATCCGCCCGCCGGGCCATGGCCTGCTCGGTGGCGCCGAGGGCGATCTCGGTGGCCCGGAGGCCCTCCTCGGCGGTGGCCAGGAGGCGGGAGCGGCCGGTCCGGAGGAGCTGGGCGAGCTCGGCGTACATCCCGGCGAAGTTCTTCTCCCGGTGGAAGGGGAAGACGTGGGACCCCCGGGCGTTCTCCATGGTGAAGGAGCGCCGGTTGCGGTCGTAGCGGATGACGCCCTCGGTGCCGATGAGCTCGTAGACGAACTCGGAGCGCATGCGCCTCGCGGTGTGGTGGTAGGAGTAGCTGACCTCCACCGTGGTGTGGGCGCCGCCCTCGTGCTCCATGTGCACCCACACGTGATCCGGCGCTTCGTAGTCGTCGACCCAGGCCCCGTGGCCGGTGAAGCGGACGACCTCCGACCCCAGCCAGAAGCGGGCGAGGTCGATCTGGTGGGTGCCGCAGTCGAAGAGCGGTCCCCCCTCGCGCATCCGGCCGTCCCGCATGGGGCGGAGCACGGGCGGTCCCTCCGGACCCGTCTCGTACTTGCCCAGGGCCCCCCAGTTGTAGACGAGGCGCAGGGAGCGCACCTCACCCACCGCCCTCTCCCGGACCAGCTCCCGGATCCGCAGGGCGGCGGGGGAGAAGCGGTAGCAGAAGGCGGTGTGGAACGGGGCCCCGGCCTCCTTCATGGCCGCGATCATCCCCGCGGCGTCCTCGAGGGTCATGGCCAGGGGCTTCTCGCAGAGCACGGGAAGACCGTGCCGCGCCGCGCCCAGGACGTTGTCCCGGTGGGTCGGCACCGGGGAGACCACGCTCACCGCCTCGATCCCGGACTCGAAGAAGGGCTCGGGCTCGGCGTAGACGTGGGGGATGCCCAGGTCCTCGTGGGCCCGGGCGCGCCGTCCCTCGTGGGGCTCGTACACGGCGTGCAGCTCCAGGCCCTCGGTGCGGAACACGGCGGGGATGTGTCGCCCCTGGGCGATCACGCCGCACCCCATGAGGCCGATCTTCGTCATGCGCTCCCATGGTGTGGGCCGTGAAGGAGGTGGTCAACCCGTCGAATGCCGCGCTTCGGGATGACGCGTCCCTTGGCGAGGCAGCCGGCCGCAGGCCGGTTCGGTCCTCGGAATGACGGAGGGCACGCGGCGCTGCTAACATCCGCAACTCAACGAGGAGGTTCCATGCCCCGCCGAGCCCTGCCCCACGTTCTTCTGCTCACTCTCGTCTTCGGCCTTTCGGGATCCCTGGCCACGGCCGAGCACGCCGTCCCCGACGAGAGCGAGCTTCGGGCGGCCACCGCCCGCTTCGCCCCCGTGGCCCTCGGGGCCGACGTCTCCGCGCTGCCCGAGGGCGAGCGCCGGGCCCTGGCCAGGATGATCGAGGCCTCCCGGGTCATGGACTCCCTGTTCCTCCGCCAGGTCTGGGCGGGGAACGAGCCCCTCCTCCTCGAGCTCCTGGGCGACGACTCCGGTCTGGGGCAGGCCCGGCTCCACGCGTTCCTCCTGAACAAGGGACCGTGGTCCCGCCTGGACCACGACGCCCCGTTCGTCCCTGGCGTCCCGGGCAAGCCGGAGGCCGCAAACTACTATCCCGCCGGGGCCACGAAGGAGGCGGTCGCGGCCTGGCTGGAGTCGCTGTCCCGGGACGAGCGGGAGGTGGCCACGGGCTTCTTCACCACCATCCGCCGTGATCCCGACGGAGGGTTCATGGCCGTTCCCTACAGCGTCGAGTACCAGGGCGAGCTGGCCCAGGCTGCGGGGCTCCTCCGCGAGGCAGCGGCAGCGACCGCCCAGCCCACCCTGAAGGCCTACCTGGAGAAGCGGGCCGCCGCCTTCCTCTCCAACGACTACTTCGAGAGCGACATGGCCTGGATGGAGCTCGACGCCACCATCGAGCCGACCATCGGCCCCTACGAGACCTACGAGGACCTCTGGTTCGGCTACAAGGCGGCCTTCGAGGCCTTCATCGGGGTGCGTGACGAGGCGGAGACGCAGAAGCTGGAGCGGTTCACCAGCGAGCTCCAGTGGCTGGAGGACCGGCTCCCCATCAAGCCCGAGTGGCGCAACCCGAAGATCGGCGCCCTGGCCCCGATCCGGGTGGTGGACCTCGTCTTCTCCGCCGGCGACGGAAACTCCGGCGTGCAGACCGCGGCCTACAACCTCCCCAACGACGAGAGGGTCGTCGCCCAGAAGGGCTCGAAGCGGGTGATGCTCAAGAACACCCAGGAAGCCAAGTTCGAGACCGTCCTCGTGCCCATCTCGAAGGTCGCTCTCGCCCCCGCCGACCAGGAGAGCGTCTCCTTCGACGCCTTCTTCACCCACATCCTCATGCACGAGCTGGTCCACGGTCTGGGACCCCAGACCATCACCGTGGAGGGCCGCGAGACCACCGTCCGGGAGGAGCTGAAGGAGCTTCGAGCCCCCCTCGAGGAGGCCAAGGCCGACATCTGCGGTCTCTGGGCCATGCAGCAGCTCGTGGACAAGGGGGTCCTGGACCGCGCCTACGAGCGGACCATGTACACGACCTTCCTCGCCTCGTCGTTCCGCTCCATCCGCTTCGGCATCGGCGAGGCCCACGGGCGCGGGCAGGCCCTGCAGCTCAACGACCTCCTCGACCGGGGTGGCTTCCGGGTGAACCCGGACGGGACCTTCTCGGTGGACGAGACGAAGATCAAGGACGCGGTCACCGCCCTCACCGCCGAGCTGCTCACGATCCAGGCCGAGGGCAGCTACGGGAAGGGGAAGGCCATCCTCGACCGGCTCGCCGTCATCCGACCCGAGACCCAGCGCGTCCTCGACCGTCTGACGGAAGTTCCCGTGGACATCGAGCCCCGCTTCGTCACCGCGGAAGAGCTCACCGACCGGTAGGGGTCAGGTTGCGGTAGGGGTCAGGTCTTGCCTTTTGCATTGATGCGAAATGCACGACCTGACCCCATCAGTTAGGATCAGGGCCGGCTAACCAGGGAGACACTACACATGGTGCAACGGGGAGCTTGGGGCTCGAACGTCGGCTTCATCCTGGCCGCGGTGGGTGGGGCGGTGGGGCTGGGCAACCTCTGGGGCTTCGCCTACTCCGCCTCGCAGGGTGGGGGCGCCGCCTTCGTCGTCCTCTACTTCGTCTTCGTCCTGGTGGTGGGCGTGCCCGTGCTCACCGCCGAGCTGGTCATCGGCCGCCACACCAAGCGGAGCCCCATCGCCGCTCTCGGCCAGGTGGGAGGCGCTCGGCTCAAGTGGGTCGGCCTCATGTTCGTCCTGGTGGGCTTCGGGATCCTGTCCTTCTACTCGGTGATCATGGGGTGGACGGGCCGCCTCCTGGTCGACTTCATCCGAGGCTCCGTACCCGAGGACACGACCGCGCACTTCGCCGCCATCAGCGAAGGGACGGGCGCGATCGTCGCCCACCTCGTGGGGATGCTCCTCACCATCCTCGTCATCAGCCGCGGCGTCCAACGAGGAATCGAGCGCGTCTCGGTGGTGCTCATGCCGACGCTCTTCCTCCTCATCGCCGCCCTCGCGGTCTGGGCCTCGACCCTCTCGGGCGGGGGCCCCGGCTACGCGTTCTATCTCCACCCAGACCTCTCGAGGATCTTCCACACCGAGACGATCACCGGCGCCGCCGGCCAGGCGTTCTTCTCGCTCTCCCTGGGCATGGGGGCGATGATCACCTACGCCTCCTACCTCCCCGGCCACGGGAACCTGCCCGCCAAGGCCGCGATCATCGCGCTGTCCGACACCCTGGTTGCCTTCGTCGGGGGGCTGGTCACCTTCCCCGTCATCTTCCACTTCGGCCTGCAGCAGCAGGTGAGCGACAGCGCCATCGGGGCCCTCTTCATCGCCGTGCCCCGCGGACTTCTCTCCCTGGGAGGAGCCGGCCAGGTGGTGGGCATCGTGTTCTTCTCCGCCCTCTACATCGCGGCCCTGACCTCGGCCATCTCTCTCCTCGAGGTCGTCTCCTCGGCCGCCATCGACTCCCTGGGCTGGACGCGCGCCCGCGCCGGCTGGCTGGGCGGCGGGGCCATCGCCCTGGCCGGGATCCCGGGCGCCCTCTCCAGCGACTGGGTGGGCTTCCTCTTCCAGCTCGTGGGGCAGGCCTTCCTGGTCTTCGGGGGGCTGCTCCTGGCCGTGATCGTGGGCTATCTCTGGAAGGACGCGGCCCGGGCCGAGCTCCTCTCCGGCTTCCGCAGCCCGGCCCTCGCCACCGCCTGGATCTGGCTCCTGCGGACCGTCGTTCCCCTGATGCTCGCGGTGACGCTCTACTTCGCGGTCCTGGCCCTGGGCCCGGCCGCGAAGGCCCTCTTCAGCTGAGGTCGGATCCGCCCCCGGCGTCCGCCGGCGTGTCTTCGGGCGTGGCCTCGGGCGCTTCGTCCGCCCCCTGAGCGGCGTTGTCGTCGGCACCTTCCGCCGCGAAGCGGCGGAGATTGCGGGCGAGGGCTTCGGCCTGGGGCTGCGCGTCGCCACGGTAGACGAGGTTGAACGCGCGAGCGTTCTCGCCCACGACGAGGGCGCCTCTCATCACGTTCACCTCGCCCTCGCCCTCTGGCTGCGGATTGACCTCGGCCCCCGTCTCGACCGCATCGATGCGGACGACGGCCACCGCCTCCTCGGGCGTCCGGGCGAGCGCCAGCCCTCCGTGCCCCGCGTCGATGGCGGCGGCCAGGGCCTGGGCCCAGGCCTCGACCGCCGGGCCAGGGTCCTCGGGGACCTGGATTTGCACCACGACCGGCGGCAGGCTCGCGGCCGGAGCCACCGGCGCCGGCGTCGCGGCGGACCGGGGAGTGTCCGGAGCAGAGCAGGCCGCGATCGCCAGCGTCGCGGCGGCGAGGGGCAGGGCGCGGGTCATCGTTTCCTCCATCGGGGCGCGCCGCTGGTGGCGGGGCCGGGGCGCACGGTAGCACGGATCCGAGCGTGCCTCACGTGCCGCTCTTCACGCGGTGGCGCTCGGCCTGTCTCTCCTCGACGAGGCGGTGCCCCGGTCGGCGAAAGAGGCGTTGAGCTCGGCCAGGCTCTCGGCGAAGCTGCTCGAGGCCCGGACGTACACCTGCTGCCCGGCGAGATCCTCCCGGCGGGTGATGGGAGGCGCCCCGGGACCGGTGACCACGATCTCGTTCAGCTCGTTGGTGGTCGGCTCGGTGAAGTCCACGAGCTTCCGTCGACCCTCGGTGATGGTCAGGGTCGAGGCGGCGATGTCCCCGTGGCCCTCCAGCAGCGCCGGAATGAGCTTGTCGCGGGCGACGGGAAGAAGGACCACGTCGAGCCCGAGGCCCCCCTTCCTGAATCGCCGGTTGAGCTCCTTCTCCAGGAGCTGCCCGGCATCGTAGACGAGACCTCCCTGCCGACCCTGGTCCACGAAGTAGTTCGTGGCGTTGTAGGTGACGAGCATGCGGATGTAGCCACGCTCCACGATGCCATCGAGGTCGCCGGTCCAGGTCGCCCAGCGCTCCGCGTACTCCTCGGGGACCACCAGGGACGGCCCGTCGGCCGCAGCGTGCTCCTCCCCGGCGGCGACCGGCTCCCGGGAGCCGTCGGACGCCGGACGCGTCTGGTCGCTCGGCGCGTCCCCCTTCGAGCACGCGGCCATCGAGAGAAGAGCCGCGAGACCCAGGCGCGGCAGGGCCCAGGAGAGTGACCGACTCGGTGTTGTCATGTTTCCTCGTACCCGCTCCCGCGACGCGACGCGGGGGCGAAGGAGCCCGTGCCCCGCTTCGAGAGCCTCGGGGCGGGCGATTCAGTCAAGCCGGATCAGGCGGTCGCCGGGCTCGGTACCGTTCGCGGGGACGTCCGGCAGACGGGCCAGCTCGCGGTAGAGGGGAGTGAAGTCCGGCCTCGTGGCCTCGAAGAGCTGATCGAAGCTGTCGATCACGAAGTAGGTCTCCTGGAAGTCGTCGATGCGGTAGAGACTCCGCATGATGCGCGTCAGGTCGAAGCCCACCCGCCGCGGCTTCGGGCTCCGGATGGCGTGGTCGATCTCGCTCGGGGACGACAGGATGCCCGCCCCGTAGTTCCGCAGGCCCGACCGGGTCCGAATCAGGCCGAACTCCACCGTGTACCAGTAGAGCCGCGCGAGCCACTTCAGGGCCCCGAGCCTCTCGGCCTTGAGCCCGCCCCGCCCGTACGCCTGCATGTAGTCCGCGAACACCGGGGTGAAGAGCATGGGCACGTGGCCGAAGAAGTCGTGGAAGATGTCCGGCTCCACGATGTAGTCGAACTCGCTCTCCTCGCGGATCCAGCCGGTGACGGGGAAGCGCCGGTGGGCCAGGTGCTCGAAGAAGACGAGGTCGGGCACGAGACCGGGCACCGCCACGAGCCGCCAGCCGGTGGTGGCCCCGAGCTTCTCGTTGACCACCTCGAAGCGGGGGATCCCGCTCTCGTAGTCCAGGCCGCCGAGCGCCGCAACGTACTCGTCGCACGCCCGTCCCGGCACCCGCTCCATCTGCCGGTGGTACAGCCGCCGCCAGCGGTCCTGCTGCTCCGGCGTGTAGGCGTCGTAGTCCTGGTCGACCGAGTAGTCCGGCCGCATCCGGCTGTAGTCCCCCCGCAGCCCGTGACTCGTCTCCCCCGCCACCCCTCTAGGATAAGGGGTCAGGTCTCGTTTGTAGCATTCCGTCCTCTGGGGAGGACGTTTTACTCCTGCAATGCAACATTCGGGACCTGACCCCTTTGCTACCATGGGCCCGGCATGACCCTCGACGAGCTCCGGGCTTCGCTCTCGGCAGACACGCCACCCGCCGACCTGCCCGCGGCGGTCGGGGCCCTCTGGCACGACGCCCGCGGCGACTGGGATCGGGCCCACCGGATCGCTCAGGACATCCCCGGCGCCGACGGCTCGTGGGTCCACGCCTACCTCCACCGCAAGGAGGGCGATCTCGGAAACGCCTCCTACTGGTACCGGCGGGCGGGACGCGTCCGCGCAAGCGGC
The DNA here is from genome assembly GCA_022340585.1 of Acidobacteriota bacterium. Lineage (GTDB taxonomy): Bacteria > Acidobacteriota > Vicinamibacteria > Fen-336 > Fen-336 > JAJDNS01. The sequence continues at coordinate 8,618 of JAJDNS010000004.1, read as the reverse complement.
CCTCTCGAGCAGGAGTGGGAGGAGATCGCCGAGGCCCTCCTGCACTGAACCTCCGGAGAGACCGTGGACTTCCTCGCCTCGCTCTTCGTCCAGAAGCCGCTGTCCATCCTGCTCGTCGCCCTCGTCTTCCTGGTCGGCTTCCTCGCCCTGCAATTCACCGGCCTCGGCGCCGGCCGCCACCCCCGTGCCCTCCTCGTTCCCGCCGCCGCCTGGGGGCTCTACGCCGCCTGGGAGTGGCTCGTCACGGTCCGGAGCCCCGAGGCCAACATCCGGGTCGACCTGCTGGTCCTCTGGCCGGTCCTGGCCCTTCTCTCCATCGGCTTCGTGATCAAGGCCCTGCGGTGAGCGGGCTCTCGCGCCCTCTGCCACGCGCCAGGGCACTGAGGAGATCTGAGAGATGCACGACTTCGTGGTCTTCGCCGGAACGGTGTTCATGGGCTTCTTCGCCATCATGAACCCGGTCGCCAACACGCCCGTCTTCCTCGGACTCACCGCCGACGACGACCCGGCGACCCGCAAGGCGGTCGCGCGACGGTCTCTCCTCCTCGCCCTCGCCATCGTCACCGCGTTCGTCCTGGCCGGGAGGCTGATCTTCGACCTCTTCGGGATCACCCTTCCCGCCTTTCGCATCACCGGCGGCATCCTCGTCTTCGCCATCGGCTACAGCATGCTCCACGGCGAGCAGTCCCGGGTCCATCAGCCCGGCGCGGGGACCGCGCCCCCGGACCGCGAGACTGAGCTGAGCGTGGCGGTCTCACCGCTGGCGGTGCCCATCCTCGCCGGGCCCGGGACCATCGCCACCGCCATGAGCTTCGCGGCCGACCGCTCGCTGGCCCATCTCCTCATCACCGTGGGCGCCTTCGCGCTGATCTGCGTCATCAGCTACGTCTTCTTCGTCTCGGGCCAGAGGCTCCTCCGCTACGTGGGGGACAACGGCGTCAACGCCATCACGAAGCTGATGGGCCTGATCCTGGCGGTGATCGGCGTCCAGATGTTCATCGAGGGCGCCCACGGCGCCATCCACGCCTTCCGGTGAGGAGGGGCGCTCGACGTGACGAGCCCGGTCCCGGTCAGGAGCTCGTCGCCCGCGCGCTGAGGCGGCGGTTCTCCCTCACCAGGACGGCCGCCAGCACCAGCCACACCACCACGACCCCCACGTTGAGCAGGGCGAAGCCCTGGGCCTCGAGGGCCAGCCAGGTCGTCCCCACGAACACCACGACCGCGCTCACGAGGTCGCCGAGCCGCACGAAGAAGCTGTCCACCGCCTGCTTGGCCTTGTACTTCTCCTCCCGGGTGGTGGGCAGCCACAGCAGCTGCCGCGCGGTGTTCATCACCGAGTAGTCGGTGGCGTTCTCCGCTGTCTTGAGCCACCGGACCAGCCCCAGCGACGTCACGCCGAGGGCGATGAACCCGTAGGCGGCCAGCGAGGTGATCGGCAGCGCGAAGAGGACCCCCGCGAGCCCGAGGTACTTCACCAGGCGCGAGACCAGGAAGGCCTGGAAGAGCACCGCGATGATGTTCACCCAGAAGAAGAAGTTGCCGTAGAAGGCCCCGATGTACGCGTTCGTGTCGAAGCCGGGGTCGGCGGCGAGGGCGGCGTCGGCGTGGCTCACCACGAGGCGGCTGAGGATGTACTCACCGGTGGTGTTGACCAGGTTCAGGAGGATCATCAGGCCCGCGATCATCATGATGTAGCGGCTGGCGAAGACCAGGGCAAAGCCACTGCGGTGGCCGAGGGGCGCCGCGGCCTCGGCCGACTCCTCCGCCGTGGCGGGAACACCCGTGCCGCGGTTGACGATGGTGTAGATGGCCAGCGTGGTCAGGAGGATGCCCGCGGCGAGATAGAGCATCACGTGGACGTCGATTCCGAGGGAGAACATCCGCTGGGCGATCCAGGCGCCCACCGGGGTTCCCGCGGTCATCCCGATGGCGATGATCGGGAAGATCCGGTTGCCGGCCTCCTTGGTGTAGATGTCGTTCGCGTAGGACCAGAACTGGGCGATGATCGAGAGGCTGAAGAACCCCACCCAGACGTAGAAGAGGACCCCGATGAGCTGCACGCCCGAGTCCACCAGGAGCGCGAAGGCCAGGATGTTGGCGGCGAAGAAGAGGGTGACCCCGTAGATCAGCTTCATCCGGTCCACCCGGGAGGCGAACCAGGAGTAGGCGGGCACGAAGGCCATGAGGATGACGGCCTGGGCGGCGGCCGCGTAGCTCTTGATCTCCGCCGGGCCCCGGATCCCGAGGCGCTTGAGGAAGTCCGGCACCTCGGTGTTGAGGATCAAGGGCTCCCGGACGGTCTTGATGACGTAGTAGCAGACGAGGATGAGGAAGATGTTCGCGAGCATGAGCAGCGCTCGCGAGCCCTCCCCCGCGTGGACATCGCTGAACAGGCCGAGAAGCCTGTCGATCGGCCCCGGCCTCGGCCCGGTCGGAGCCGGGCTTTCGCTGGTCATGCTTCCTCCGTCCTCGTGTGATGAACGGAGGAGTCTACCGCACTCCGGTCTTCAGAACACGACCGCGACCAGGAGCCCCCGGGTGTGTCGGTCCACGAGCGGGGTCACGCTGAGCGCCACCCCCGGGCGGTTTCCGAGGGGCTCGCCGTTCACCCGCATCACCGTCCGCCCCACGATGTAGCCGACCGCGGCCCCGGCCACGACGTCGCTCAGGTGGTGCTTGTTCTGCTGCAGCCGCGAGACCGCGACCACCGATGCCGCCGTGTAGGCGGGTACCCCGACCTTCCAACCGTAGTGGTGCTCGGCGACCGCGGCCACGGCGAAGGCCGTCGAGCTGTGCCCCGAGGGGAACGACCTGTTGTTCTGGCCGTTGGGTCGCTCGCGACCGATGACTCTCTTCAGGGTCGCGGTGTAGGCCCAGTTGATGACGAAGGCGTCGAGCAGGTCGTAGCTCATCGCCCGGAATCGCGGGCTCTCGGCGAAGCGGCCCCCGACGAAGACCCCGAGGGCGATTCCTCCCACGATCGCGGGCTGGGTCGCGTCCCCGACGGCCTGCCCGAAGGCGTGCTCGGGGTCGGCGATGAAGTCGGCCACGTCGTCGTCGTAGATGGCCGCGAGGCTGGTTGCCATCGTGCCCACCACCAGTGGCCCGAGATTGTCGCGATCGAAGACGCCCACGACCCCGCGCCCGAGGTTGGGCAGGAGGCGTCCCAGAGTGCGGCGGCCATCGCCGCTCGGTCGCGCCTCCTCCCCGGCCGCCGCGGCGAGGGCGGTTCCCAGTGACAGCGCCACGAGCAGCGTTCCCAGGCGCCTCATGACGAGGGATCGGGTCGGGGAACGCTACCGCTTGTTGCGGTACTCGTCGCTTTTGCGGAGCTCGCGGGCCACGTCCTCCTCCGTCCAGTGGTCTCGCAGGATCCGATCGACGTATCCCCCGCTGGCCGCGTCCGGCTCGCGTCCCAGGACGTCCTGGTAGGCGCGGCGGACGATCTCCTCGGCGAACTCCCGGCTCCGCGATGCGTACTCCGGGCTCTCCCGCAGCGCCTCCCGAACATCGCTCTCGCTCCAGTCGTCGTCGATCATCCGGCTGCGGTACAGGCGCAGCCCGTCGGCGTCGGGCTCGCGGTGCAGGATGTCGTCGTAGGCCCGGCGAATGACCTTCTCCGGGTCCTCGTGGGCGCGGTGGGAGTGACGCCGGTCGTCCCCCCGCTCCCGAAGGTCGTCCCGGACGTCTCTCTCCGTCCAGCCGTCCTCTTCCATTCGCGACAGGTACCGTCGCAGCTCGCGGTCCGAGGGCTCCCGGTCGAGGACGTCCTCGAAGGCCTCCACGATGGCCTCCTCCCGCCAGTCGGCGGCCGCCGGGCTCGCGAGCCCACCCAGCAGCAGCGCCTGAAGGCCGACCGCCGCCGCCGTCAGGAAGAGCGTCCGAAGCGTCGTCCTCTCGTTCATTCTCCGCCTCCCGAATCCTTCGCCTGGCACGTCAGCTCCTGGTCGAGCCAGGTGACCCTGGCCTCGTCGCCCTTGCTCCAGAACTCGAGGTTCTGGCCCTCGTACTTCGCGCCGCTGCCCGCGGGAACGAGCCAGGCCGTCGCCGCGCGGTCCCCCCGCTCGATTCGGGCGGTGGGCGGGTCGGTCTCGAAGAAGGTGGCCACGACCTCGTTCGCGGGGTCGTTCTCGCACCCGTAGAAGACCGGCCCCTTCGCGGGGACGAGCTGGTACAGGGCCTGCAGCTCCGAGATCCGGAGCCGGTACTGGCCCTCGACGCAGTCGTGCACGCTGGTCGCCTGCCAGCTGGCGGTGAGGAAGGCGGGGTTGTCCTCGCCCTGGGCCTTCCAGCACTCGTTGCGTCCCTTGATCCACCCCCGCTGCTCGGCCTTGAGGACCGGCGGATGCTCGTTCTGGGCCCTGGCCAGCGCGGCGCTGTAGACCTCGTCCAGCTGCCGGTCGAGAGCGGCCAGTCCCACGTCCTGGCAGATGAGCTCCTCCACCTCTCCGCCGGCCTTCGAGCAGTCGAAGGCCGGCCCCTCGGCGAGGGACGGGGAGGAGACGAGCGAGGCCCCCACCGCCAGCACCACAAACGTCGTCCTGAGTCTCATCGCGTCTTCTCCTCCTCAGCTCCGCCCCGCCGCGGTGGCAGCGGTCGGGCTTCCAGCAGGGCCGGAAGGCCACGTGCTCCGTCTCCTCTCCTCGTGATCATCCAGGGACCCTCCGACGACTCGATCTCCCACCGGCCGCAGAGCTCCCATCATGCATGGTCTGGCCGCGAGTCGCCATCCGAAACGTGCCCGGCGCCGGGGCATCGGAGGCGGGCTCGAGCAGCGCACGGTCCTCCCGGCGGGCGAGACATCCCGAGGACCGAACCGGCCTGCGGCCGGATGCCTTGGCCAGGGACACGATCCCGCCAGGCGATCGCGTCCCTGGCACACGTGTCATCATTGTCGGCGGAGAGTCAACGGTGAAGCTCGCGCGCCAGATTCCCATGCGCTGGCCGGGTGGCCCCCTCGAGAGGGAAGGGCCCCGGCCACGAGAGAGCTCGACTGGAGAGGGCATGGGGGCCCTCGACTGGTGGGGCACGCCCCGTGCCCTGGAGACCCTCGAGGGGAGCCCCGTCAGCTGCCTGGTGGTGACCTGGGCCGAGGGCTCCGCGGGGGACGCGGCCCACCAGCGGGCCCTGGCCCCCCTCGCCGCCGCGGCCCGCCAGCGCGGGCTCTCGGTGGTGGGCTGGGTGTCCGCGGAGGCCGACCTCCGTCAGGCGGCGGCCAGCGCCGAGGTCTCCGGCCTCGACGCCCTGGCCACCGAGTCCACCGAGCCCCTCGACGGCTTCGAGGTCCTGCGCTTCGCCGAGGTGGGCGCTCGTCAGAGATCGGGTTTCGTGGGGATCTCCGGGGCGCCCTGGCCGGGGATGTCGATGGGTGGATTTCCCTTCGGCGGCGACATCGACGCCTCCACGGGCCCGACCGGTCCCCCCTGGATCGACTCCAACGCCTGGCGGGTGCGCGTGGCCCGGGAGCTCGAGGGGGCGCAGACGGTGTGGGTGGCGTTCGACCCTCCCCAGGAGAGCCGCCGGCCCCTCCGCGCCAGCTCCTACGTGCAGGCCCTCGCCGACACCGCGATCCACGGCGGACGCTGGATGATCTCCCTGGATCCCTCGCTCCGTGATGGCCTGGCCCGTCAGGAGAGCGCCGCCCGCTCCGTGTGGGGCGAGATCGGCCGGGGCCTGGCGTTCTTCGCCGAGCACCGCGCCTGGAGCCACTACCGTCCGGTGGGCCACCTGGGGGTCGTCTCCGACTTCGCCGGTGACGACGCCTTCCTGTCCCTGGAGATCCTCAACCTCCTCTCCCGACAGAGCAGCCTGTACCGCATCGTGGAGAAGGACCACGCTCTCGACGAGCCCTTCGACGGCTTGAAGGCGGTGCTCTTCGTGGATGCGGACACACCCGGGCCCGATCTCCGCCGGAAGCTCTACTCCTTCGCCGAGGAGGGGGGGACACTCATCACGCCGCCGGGCTGGGAGGCGCGCGGCACGGAGATCGAGCACGCCTGGCCGCCGCGATTCCGGGTCTTCCGGTACGGCGAGGGACGCCTCGCCGTGGCCCGCGAGGAGATCTCGGACCCCTACGTCCTCGCCGACGATGCCCAGCTCCTCTTGAGCCACCGCCACGACGGCGTTCGCCTCTTCAACGCCATGGGCACCCTGTCTCACTACGGCCTGAGCGGGGACGAGTCCTCGGGCGTTCTGCACCTGGTCAGCTTCTTCAGCCTGTTCTCCGCGGTGCCTCTCACTGTCTGGTTTCGGCGCGGCTGGGCCTCGGCGCGCCTCTGGGTTCCCGGGAGCGGGGAGGCGGCCACGGCCGAGCGCAGAGCGGCGGAGCCCGGCGTGGAGTTCCACCTGGAGACGGTGCCGGGGTACGGCGCATTGGAGGTGTCGACGTGAGCCGAAGGAGTGAGCAGTCGGGACACGGCGCCACCCGCCGGGAGTTCCTGGCCGGATCGACCGCGGTGCTGGGCCTGGGCCTCGGCCGTCTCGTTCCCCTCGCCGGGGCCGCGCCGGCGGCCACGGTCTCGGTGGCGAAGTGCGATTCCTACTCCAGCGCCGAGCTGGTGAGATCCCTCGACCGGATGTTCGATCAGCTGGGGGGGTTGGGGCGGCTGGTCAAGGGTCGGACCGTGGCCATCAAGCTCAACATGACCGGAGTGGGCGGTTTCCGTCTGGGAACGGCGCGCCAGGGGGAGACCTACTGGGTGCATCCCCGGGTGATCGGCGCGGTGGTCCACCTGCTGGACCGGGCGGGCGCTCGCCGGGTCCGCCTCCTCGAGAGCGCCTACGCCACCGCCATGCCCCTCGAGGAGTTCATGTACAAGTCGGGCTGGGAAGCGAGCGACCTCGCCCGGGCCGGCCGTCGGGTCGAGTTCGAGAACACCAACTGGCTCGGCCGCGCCCGCGAGTACAGCCGCTTCCCGGTGCCGGGTCGGCCCCTGCTCTTTCCCTCCTACCTGCTCAACCACTCCTTCGAGGACTGCGACACCTTCGTCTCCCTGGCCAAGCTCAAGGAGCACATCACCGCCGGCATCACCCTCAGCATGAAGAACTGCTTCGGGAACATCCCCACCACGGTCTACGGCGATCACGTTCCCGAGGACGAGCCCGCCGACGAGCCCCGCAGCGGGCGGGAGGGGGTCTTCCACCAGGGGGCCAGGCAGCCCTCGCGCCCCGCCGCGCCCGAGGTGGACCCGGCGTCGCCACGGGACGCCGGCTACCGCATCCCCCGGGTGGTGGTGGACCTTTGCGCCGCCCGTCCCGTGGATCTCGCCGTGGTCGACGGGATCGACACCATGAGCGGGAGCGAGGGCCCCTGGGGCCTGGGGGAGCGGTGCCATCCCGGGGTGCTGCTCGCGGGGACCAACTGCGTCAACACCGACGCCGTGGGCACGGCGATCATGGGCTACGACCCCATGGCCTCCCGGGGAACGAAGCCCTTCGAGACCTGTGACAGCTTCCTCGAGCTGGCCGAGGAGGCCGGGCTCGGGAGCCGGGACCTGAGCCGCATCGAGGTGGCGGGGACGCCCATTCGGGAAGCGCGCTTCGACTTCGCGCCCCTGAAGCGGGGCCGTCGGGAGTACCGGTCCTGGCGCCCCGACCCGGAGGAGCACTGAAGAGGGACGTGTTCGTGCGGATCGGGGCGCGGGCCGCCTCGAGTCGTCGGCGTGTCCTGCAGCCGGCTCACCGCAAACCGAGCGTCAGCGAGACGCGACGGGGTTGATGTGCTTCACGCCAGGGAAGCGGCCGAAGTCGTGATCGGTGGAGTAGATCGTCGCCCTGTGCTCGATCGCGAGCGCGGCGATGTGGGCGTCGGACGTGAGATTCCCGGCGGTACCGGTGGCCGCGAGCAGGCTGCGGAGGATGCCCCAGTGGTCGGGACCGGTGGGGAGCGACTCGACGAACGGCTGATCCAGCCAGGAGTCCACATAGTCGGTGGCCTCGGCCAGGCTCAGCGGGTGAACGAGGATCCCGGCTCGGGTCGTGATGCGCAGGAACGCCAGGAGCACGATCCAGGCAAGCCCGACCCTCGTCGTTCCCGACAGCGCTCCTTCGAGCCATTCGCGAGCCTGGCGGTGCAGAGGTGCGTCGCTGTCGATCGCGTAGATGAGGAGGTTGGCGTCGACGAGAATCACCGACGCGCCTCGAGCTCGCGGGCGATGGCCTCGTCCTCGAGCGCATCCGCCAGTCGCAGCGCCTTGTCGAGGTCGACTCCGGGCACGACCCCGCCCAGAGACCTCGGGCGGATCCGGTAGCGCTTCGCCTTCGCGGGGGTTTGCTGGGCCTGGAGCCCGGCTCTCAGGGTTTCGTTGAGAAGCTGCCTGAACGGCTTTCCGGTACGGCGCGCCGATTCCCTCAACGTCGCGGCGAGATCGTCGTCGATCGTCAGCGTTGTGCGCATGGTGGCATCATAGCATCACCTGTCGAGCATCAAGGCACAGTACGGGTCGTCGAGGGCGGGGGCGCTCCCAGGAGGAGCCCCGCGATCTTCATGGCTCTCTTCCTCCGACCAGCGAGTGGCCGCGCTCCCGGCGCGTCCACCTCGTGCCACCCATCCCCGCTACAATTAGGGCGTCCGCGGCCTCCGGGTCGCCACATTCCATCGAATGCTCAACCAGGGCGGA
>JAJDNS010000221.1 GCA_022340585.1 Acidobacteriota bacterium | reverse complement strand
TCTCGCCAGCTCGTCCTGTTCTGCGTGGAGCGGCGCAAGGCCTGGCGGTTGCTCCAGAGCCAGGCCGGGATCGAGAGCGTGGACTACGAGGCCCAGCGACAGGTCCTGGCCGACGTGGATGAGGGGCGCGTCTCGAAGGAGGAGCTCTTCGCCAGGGGGGCGAAGCTCGTGGCGGAGAGGGCCGCGGGGGCGACAGGCACGCCGCCCCGGGCGGCCAGGAGCGGACCGGCGGGCGGGGGTGCCTCGAACCCGGCGCCCCGGGTGGCGAGCCCGCCGGACTGAGAGGGCGGACGCCCTCTGAGGAGGTGACGGTGCGCGTGGCGAACATCGTCGTCGAGACACAGCCGGGCAAGGCGCGCTCGGTGGCCGACCTCATCGGCGAGTTGAAGGGCGTCGAGCTGCAGTCGGTGGCGAGCGACCACGAGGTGCTCGCCACGTGGAGCTTCCCCCCCGGGCAGCATCCCGAGCCCGAGGGCGTCACCGAGGTTCTCCAGGCGATGACCGGGGAGATCCTCGGCGTCGCCCTGGTGGACGAAGAAGAGCGCGGCTGAGGGCGAGCCGCCCTGGCCGGGCGCCTTTCCAGGACCTCCGGCAGGGAAGCGACGCCGGCTCCGACGCCGCGGGCCGGACCGGTCACGATAGCGACAGGAGATCACGAGGAGGGCATGCGCATCGCCTCGGTCAACGTGGGCCTTCCCCGGGAGGTCGAGTGGCGGGGCCGTTCCGTCACCACCGGGATCTTCAAGTCACCCGCCGAAGGTCGGATCCCGGTCCGCACCCTGAATCTCGACGGCGACCGTCAGGCGGACCTCTCTGTCCACGGCGGGCCCGAGAAGGCGGTGTACGGGTATCCGTCGGAGCACTACGAGTTCTGGCGGGACGAGCTTCCCGGCGTCCATCTGCCCCCCGGATCGTTCGGGGAGAACCTGACCACGGAAGGTCTGCTGGAGACCGGGCTGCGCATCGGCGACCGCCTTCGAATCGGATCGGCGGTCCTGAGGGTGACGCAGCCCCGGATGCCCTGCTCCAAGCTCGGGGTGAGGTTCCAGCGCGAGGACATGGTCAAGCGGTTCCTGGCCAGCGGACGGTCGGGCTTTTACTTCGCCGTGGACTAGGAGGGCGACGTGGCCGTCGGAGACGCCATCGAGCCGCTGGAGCGGGCGGCCCACGAGATCACGGTGTCCGAGATCACCCGGCTCTACGCCCGCGACCGGAACGACCTCGACGCCCTCCGCCGGGCCGCCGAGGTCGAGGCCCTGCCGGAGAGCTGGCGTGAGTTCTTCCGCCGCGAGGTCGAGAAGCTGCAGGCCTGACCGGACCTCCCGCGGCCCGGCCTCGCGGTAGGATCCGCGACGACATGAACGACGCTCCGGCCGTGATCAGCGTGCTCGCGCGGGAGGCGGACGGGATGGGGTTCGCGGTGGCCTTCGTCGGTGAGCGCCTGGTGGCGACCGCCGTGGCCTCCACCCGGAGTGAGGTGCTGCGGTTTGTCGAGCGCCGCCTTCCCAGGGACGCCTCCCGCAAGGCCGTCGAGGGCGGCTCGCCCTTCGGGGACCGGGTGATCGGGATGCTCCGGGAGCTCGAAGCGGGCCACGAGGAGAACAAGGCCTTCTCCCTGGCCACCGAGCTGCTCGCCGAGCCCCTCCCGGCGGTCCTGACGACGGCGGCGGCCATTCCCATGGGGTACGTGACCTCCTACGGGAACATCGCCCGGGCGTCGGGCACGGAGGCCCGGGTCGTGGGCCGGATCATGGCCACCAACCCCCTCTATCCCGTCGTGCCCTGCCATCGTGTGGTCGGGGCCGACCTCTCCCTTGTGGGCTATCGGGGCCGCACCGAGGGACCCGACCTGGACGCCAAGCTGGCCCGGCTTCGCGGGGAGGCGCGGTCCTGGCCGAGAGAGAAGGTGGTTCCCCTGGACGGCGGGAGCCTCCTCGTCTACCCCGTGGAGCGTGTTCTCGACTCAGCCGAGTGGAGCGGGCCCCACGCCACTCGGCAACGCAAGCTCTTCGAGTGATCCAGCGCCTAGCGGGGACGACTTCTCGCGCTCAGGCCGACGCTGACGCTGGTGGCCCGGAAGCCGTCAAACGCCAGCGTCCCGTAGCGGGCCTCGAGGTCGAGAGCCCAACTCGGCTTCTGGAGCACGGTGATCCCGACCCCGGCTCGCACTCCGTAGCCGGTGTCGGTGAACTCCTCGACCACCGTGCGCTCGTGTCCGTGCCGCAGATCGCCCGAAGCCGGCCCGCCCTCGATCCAGAGACGTGAGGTGGGCCACAGCCGCAGCACCAGCCCCCCCTGGGCCGAGCTGAAGCCGCTTCGAACCCCGCCCACCATCTCGGCCTCGAGCACGAGGGCGACCCGGGGCGAGAAGGCGTACCCCCCGTGCAAGGAGAAACCAGCCGACGGCTCGCTGGGGGGAAGGAGAACCAGGTCCGAGGTGTCGCCCGGGGCGTTCACCAGCGCACCCGTCCTCACCTCCAGGGTCTCCCCGCCCACCTGGACCTCGCCGACAACCTCGCCCACGGCCAGGGCCACGTCCTCCCCGCCGGCGAAGGCGAGCTGTCCCCCGCTGATCCCTCCACCCAGAATCCATCCCCGCCCCGACGACGGACCGTCCTGCGTCTGGCCGTGAACCGGGCTTCCGAGGACCAGGGCCAGCGTTCCCGCGAGAGCCGCTACCCGCCACCTCTTCACGACCATCACTTCCTGTTCGTGTCCCATGTCTTCCCCCTTGACGAGGGAATGGTGGGGGATGGGAGGGGCCCGCGAACGGCGTCTCAGGACGGTTTGTGAAGCGTCACACGATGTGGCCGTCCCGGGCCACGCGGTGTCGGTGGCGAATCACTCCGGTGACCAGGTCGGCACGCGTCCCGGGGTCCAGGGTGCGCCCGCGGCCTCGGCCTGCGCCTCGAGGGCCTCCAGGTCGCTCACCAGGGTCCGCAGGTCGGCCAGGGGACCCTCGGGGTCGAGCTGTAGGGCGCGTACTCCTTCGGCGGTGTGAGGTCGGTGGGATCCGGTGCGGGATAGCGGAGGGGGCCGTGGGCCGACGAGCGCGCGCCGATGCTATCACCGGGTCGGGCCGGGAATCACGAGGGTGGGGGAACGGTGGGCGCCGAGTTGCCGAGGCGCGCCCGGGGCGGGTACCCTGAGTGCACGTGCCCAGACAGAGGACATGGGAGACGCCTGCGCGGCGCGCAGCCTGCGCCATGCGGAGACTGTCCAGCGAGGAGAACCGAGGATGGAATACAAGTGTGAGAAGTGCGGGATGGGCGTGACCGGCATGAAGTGCGCCAAGTGCGGCAAGGACCTGGTTCACGGCACCATCGACAAGGACGGCGTGGAGATCCACGTCACCAAGTGCCCGGACGGCCACGGCATGATCAAGTCGCCCCTGTGCTGCGGCCAGGACATGGCCTGCGCCGTCTAGTCCCGAGGACCGCGCGCGCCTGCCCGGCAGGCGCGCGCGTCGGGTGTCGGCCCAGGGGCCGCGAGCAGGGGGCTAGACGGCGCCGTACTGGCGCAGCAGGCCGACGTTCTCGGCGACCTCGTCCTTGAAGCGGGGCCACATCCCCACGATCACCACGTCGGTCTTCTTGATCTTCGAGAACGCGTACTGGAAGGCCTCGGCCACCGCCGTGCGCGATCCGCAGTGGCGGCCGGCGGCCAGGATCTTGAAGGCGATGCAGGGCTTCGAGACCTGCTGGATCACCTCGAGCATGTCGTCGCGATCCTTCTCGAGGAAGGGCTCCCCGAGCACCGCGGTCCCGAGCCTCGCCCGGATCTCCTCCTGCGGCCGGGTGACGTAGTAGAGGCAGCACTGGTAGAGGTCGCACTCCCAGCCCTTGTCCTCGGCGTACTTGAAGACCTCGGGGTTGTGGGCCGAAACCCCCGCCTTCATGCCCTGGTCGTGGGCCTTCTTCACGAAGTCGTGCACCTCC
>JAJDNS010000160.1 GCA_022340585.1 Acidobacteriota bacterium | reverse complement strand
CGTCGTAGGCCGCGCGCAGCTCCGCCACGACCTCCGGCTTCTCGGCCGCGATGTCCTGGAGCTCGAGCGGGTCGGCCTCCATGTCGTAGAGCTCGAAGGCCGGCTCGCCCTCGAAGCTCTCCGGTCCGAAGCCGCTGGCGTGGAGCAGCTTGTAGTGCTGCGTGCGGATCATGAAGTTGTGGTATCGCACCGGGACGTCGCCGCGATGGGCCTGGATGGTGAGGGCTCGGTCCGGCCAGTCCTCTTCCCGGTCCTCGAGGAGAGGGAGGAGGCTGCGGCCGTCGAGGTGCAGACCCTGGGGCGCGGGGACGCCGGTGGCCTCGAGAACGGTGGGAAGGACGTCGATGTGGGCTGCTACCCGGTCGGAGGTGTGCCCCGCCTCGAGCCGCGCCGGCCAGTGGGCGAAGAAGGGGGAGCGCACGCCTCCCTCGTAGACCTCGGACTTCATCCCCCTCATCCCCGCCACGTACCGGCGGCGGTTCGGGCCGTTGTCCACCATGAAGAGGACGAGTGTGTCGTCGGTCAGGCCGAGGGCGTCGAGCCGCTGGAAGAGCCGCCCCACGTTGTCGTCGATGTTCGTGATCATCGCGAAGATGCGCGCCCGGACGTCCAGGTCCGCCTCGGCGGGGAGAGGGTGGCCCCGGTCCTGGGGAAACCGGTCGTTCCCCAGCGGGATCTGCCGGTACTCCTCGAGGTGGTTCTCGGGGACGTCGTCAAAGGGGCCGTGGGGGGCGTTGGTGGCGATGTAGGCGAAGAAGCTCTCACCGGCGTCGTGCCGCGCTTCGATCCACTCGAGCGCCCGCCGGAAGCAGACGTCGGTGCAGTAGCCTTCGGTCTGCACCGATTGGCCGTTGTGGAAGAGGATGGGGTCGGTGTACTTCCCCTCGCCGCCCGGTGGATCCGAGGGCTGGCCGATGCCCCCGCCCCGGTGGACGAGGGCCTCGTCGAAGCCCTGGTCGATGGGGCGAAGGGGGTACGAGTCGCCGAGGTGCCACTTCCCGAAGATTCCCGTCCGGTAGCCGGCGTCCCGGAGGATCTCGGCCAGGGTGACCTCCTCCGGGTCCATCATGGCCCTCCCGACGAAGGTGTCGATGGCCCGGGTCCGGTAGTTGTAGCGCCCGGTCATGAGCGAGGCCCGGGTGGGGGCACAGACCGGGCTGACGTAGAACGTGGTCATCTGGGCGCTCCGTCGGGCCATGGCGTCGAGGTGCGGGGTGCGGATGACCGGGTTGCCCGTCGCCCCCAGGTCGCCGTAGCCCTGGTCGTCGGTGACGATCAGGATCACGTTGGGGCGGGAGGTCGTGGTCTCGGGCACGCGGGTGCACCCGGCGCTCAAGACGACGCTCAGGACGACCAGGGCGAGAACGCCGCGCCACGTCTCGGGCAGGCTCATGGCGTGAGTCCGCTCCCGGAGGGCAGGGGGCGCTTCCACGGCACGAGCATGGGCACCTGGCGCTGGTACGCCCGATAGTCGTCCCCGAGGTCCCGAACGAGGTCGCGTTCCTCCAGGATGCTCCCCAGGACGATCCAGGCCGTGAAGAGTCCGTTGAAGAGGATCCGGTCGGCGGTGACGTCGGGGCAGGCCCAGAGAAAGACCAGGAAGAGGCTGTAGAGGGGGTGGCGGACCCAGCGGTAGGGGCCGCGGATGGTCAGGGGCAGGGTCCGGGGCTCGGCGCCGCGGAGCTTTGCCCGGATGGGCTCGAGCCCGAAGGTGTCGAAGGAGCCCAGGGAGTGCACCGCCCACAGGAAGGCGAAGCCGGCGAGGACGAAGGCACCGCGCAGGATCCAGCGGGGGATGCCGTCGATCGAGAGCAGGACCGGTGTGCGCTGCCAGAGGGCGATGAGGAGGAGCAGGGCGACTGCCGAGGCGATGGAGTAGATGGCCGGCAGCAGGTGGGGGGGCAGAACGCCTCCCACTTGCTCGCGGAAGGGCCGGCGGATCATCCCCGAGTGCTGCGCGAAGAAGACCAGGCACAGGCCGGCGTCCCAGGCCAGGGCCGCCGGCATGGCCAGCCCCAGGGGGACGAGCTCGAACGGCCCCAGGGCCAGCACCAGACCGAAGCCGAGGAGTGACACGCTCCCCAGGAGGGCGGAGAGAACGAGAGAGAGGGAGTCCGCGAGCATCGGTTTCGCCCATGAGTTTACCGAACCCGTCGGCGAGTTCGCCGCCCTGGGGAAGGTCGTCGGTAGAATGGGAGGCGTCCGCGAAGGGTTCGGCGAAAAGGAGGCCCCATGGACGCGCGCGGCGGAGAGGGACTGCGAGTCTTCGGTGAGGCCGTCGCCATCGTCACCGGCGGGGCCTCGGGCATCGGCGCCGCCCTCGGGCGGGAGCTGGCCCGGAGGGGGTCGCGCGTCGTCCTCGCCGATCGCGACGAGGAGGGGGTCCGGGCGGAGGCGGACCGGCTGGCGGCGGGAAGCGCCCGGGCCGAGGCGGTCGCCCTGGACGTGCGCGACGCCGAGGCCGTGGAGGGGGTGGTGGCGCGGACATTCGAGACTCACGGCCGCCTCGACTACCTCTTCAACAACGCCGGCATCGGGGTGGGGGGCTGGGCCGAGGAGCTCGACCTGGAGAGGGACTGGAGGTACACGGTCGAGGTCAACCTGATGGGCCCGGTCCACGGCGTCCAGGCCGCCTACCCCCGCATGGTGAAGCAGGGTTTCGGTCACATCGTCAACACCGCCTCCATGGCCGCCTTCATGGCCACCGCCCTGACCGCCCCCTACGGCACGACCAAGCATGCGGTGGTGGGCCTCTCCCGGGCCCTCCGCGTCGAAGGCGCCCTGCGCGGGGTCCGGGTGAGCGTCCTGTGCCCTGGAGTGATCCGCACTCCGATCCTCCAGGACGGGGGCAAGTACGGGCGCGCACCCATCACCGACTTGTCCGCAGAGACGAAGGCAGCCATGTGGGAGCGGCTGCGGCCCATGGCGCCGGAGGTCTTCGCGGTCAAGGTGCTCGACGCGGTGGCCCGGAACAAGGGGATCATCATCGTCCCGGCCTGGTGGCACGCGCTGAGGCTCCTGAACGTGCTGTTCCCGTCGCTGAGCGAGGCCCTGGGCCGGCGGGAGCTGAGGCGGATGGCCCCCCTCCTGCACCGACAGCAGGCCGGGGACTGATCCCCGGACCTCGTGGCCGGCCGGGTCAGCGCGCCGCGGGGTCGAGCTCGACCCGCCGGCCGGTGCGGGCCGACTCCAGGGCGGCGTCGAGGATCTCCATCACCACGAGGTTGAGCTCGAGGGACGAGAGGTCGTCCGGGGCGGGGGTGATCTCCCCCCGCACCACCGCGGCAAGGTAGGCGAAGGGGTCGTCGAGGGGGGCCGGCGGCGCCGACGTCTCGGTCTGGGTCTCGTCCGACTCCCCCACCCGGACCCGCAGGCGAGACCCGTCGAGGGCGCAGGCGTAGCCGCGCTCGCCGTAGACGTGGGTGTCCTTGCGGCTGAAGGGCCAGTTCCACGAGGCCTGGATGATCCCCTGGGCTCCGGGGTAGGTGAGGACGATCGTGGCCTCGTCGTCCACGTTCGGGTAGAGCTCGGGCTGGAGGTGCTGGGTCACCGCGGTGACGGTGAGCGGACGCTGGCCCTTCATGAGCCAGGTCATCAGGTCGGCGCCGTAGCAGCCGAAGTCGGTGAGGGCGCCGGCGCCGTTTTGCTCCGGGTCGGTGAGCCACTCCAGGAACTCCTCGTTGACGCCGATCGCGACGGGCCCGGCGTGGCCGTCGTGGACCACCATCTTGCGGATCGCCCCGAGGGCGTTCTCCTCGTGGACCATCTGGTAGAGGCGGCGGTTGCTGCCGTACCAGGTGGTCTCGTAGTTCGTGAGCAGGTGTACGGCGTGCTCGCGGGCGAGGCGAGCCATGCGGCGGGCGTGGTCCAGGTTGACCGCGAGGGGCTTCTCGACCATCACGTGGATGCCCCGGGGGGCACAGGCCTCCACGACGGCAAGGTGCTCGCGGATGCTGCCAAAGGCGGTGACCGCGTCGGGCCGAACGTCGTCGAGGAGCGTCTCGAGGTCGTCGTGGACGAGGTCCATGCTCAGGCCGTGACGCTCGGTGTAGCGACGGGCGAGGTCCCGGTTGGCCTCGGCGATCCCCACGATCTGGATGTCGCCGCGGTCCGCCCGGCCGAGGATCCCGTGCACGT
Organism: Acidobacteriota bacterium; assembly: GCA_022340585.1. Classification (GTDB taxonomy): domain Bacteria; phylum Acidobacteriota; class Vicinamibacteria; order Fen-336; family Fen-336; genus JAJDNS01. Next base: position 2,400 of record JAJDNS010000160.1, on the reverse strand, counting down.
GGGTGTGGGTGAGGCCGGCGACGACGACGCGCAGGCGGTCGTTCACCGGGGCGGCGCCAACCGGGACGGCCAGCAGTGCCATCAGCAGGAGGCCGAGGATCGACGCGGAGGTGCGAGATGTCTTCATTGCGGAGCCCTCCGGTGAAGCCGAGTTGTCCGTTTTTCTCATGAGCTGCAGGTTCTGGCCGTTGAGTTGCCGGATTTTCTCATGAGCTGCATTTTGGGTATACCCTGATCTTCTGATGATGAAGCGTCTTGTTCTTTCCTTCATTGTCGTCGCGGTGGGTCTCCCGTTGGGCGGTTGCGGGGAAAGCGGCCAAAAGCCCAACGTCGTCCTGATCGTGATCGACAGCCTGCGGGCCGATGGCCTGGGGTGCTACGGTGACGAGCCCAGCCCCTCACCGGCGATCGACCGCCTGGCCGAGGAGGGCGTGCGGTTCGAGCGCGCCGTGGCCCCGGCGTCCTGGAACCTGCCCTCGGTGTCGTCCCTCATCACCTCGGCCCCGCCGTGGGTGCACGGGCAGGGAGCGCCGGCCACCGGAGCCACGGAGGTCGCCACCCTCGCCGAGACGTTCGCCGCCGCGGGATACCGCACCGGCGCCTTCACCGAGACGGCCTGGCCGCTCCTCCAGCGTGGCTTCGAGACCTTCCAGAACACCGCCTTCGGGCACACGTTCGGCGATCCCGAGGCCAACAGCGCCGACCGCACCCTGGAAGCCGCTCTCGAGTGGGCCCGGGAGGACGGCTCGAAGCCGTTCTTCCTCCTCGTCCACACCTACGAGGTCCACAGCTACTTCCTGGGCAAGCCCCGGCACCGGGAGCGCGCGCGCGCCGAGCACCCCGACTACGAGGGCCCGTTCCGGGAGTGGGCCATCCGCGACTTCTCCCGGCCCGCCGGGCCCCAGGTGATCGAGGCGCTCCTCCAGGCCGACGAAGACGACCTCGCCTACGTGCGCAGCCTCTACCGCGGCGCGGTGGCCGAGGCCGACGCCGCGGTGGGCCGGTTCGTGGAGGGTCTCCAGCAGGGCGGCCTCGACGAGGGCACCATCCTGACCCTGACCTCGAGCAACGGCGAGGGCTTTCGCCCCGACCTCAAGCGGGTCCATCACGGCGGCCGCCTCCACCACGACCTGCTCCACGTGCCGCTGATCGTGCGCTGGCCGGGGCGCCTCGAGCCGGCGGTCAACGGCTCTCTGGTGGCCACGCTCGACGTGGCACCCACGCTCGTCGAGCTCGCCGGCCTGCCCGAGCAGCCCCTGTTCACCGGGCGCCCGGTGGTCGCCCCCGAGGGCGGGCTCGGGTCGCTCTTCCACGGCCCCCGGTTCCACGCGCCGAAGCTCACGAAGGAGCCGATCGTCGCCGAGGAGGCGGCATTTCGGATCCTGCCCTCGGGCGAGCGCGAGCCGGCGACCGGGCCGCAGTACGCCCTCTACCTGGACTGGGTGACGTTCATCGACTCGGGCGACCACACCGAGCTGTACGACCTCAAGGACGACCCGGAGCAGGAGGTCGACCGCTCGGGCGAGCACGTGAAGGGGGTGAAGGGGCTCCGCAAGCAGGTCCGCCGCATTGCCGAGAGCACGGGCGCCGACGCCGACGCCCCCGACGCCGAGCAGCTCGAGCAGCTCCGCTCCCTCGGCTACGTCCAGTAGGGCTCAGTCGCTCTTCTTCCGGGCGCGGTTGCGGTAGAGCTGGGGGTCGACGACCGCGGCCATGGCCTCGGTGTCCAGGCCGCCCCCCAGGAAGCCGTCGATCTGCCGGGCCCCTTCCAGGGGCTGCTCCAGGAGCGCACCGTAGTGGACCTCCAGCAGCTCGAACCACGGCCGGTGGGTGAGCTGGTACCGGGCCCGCCAGAGGTCGTCGGCAAAGTGCTCGCGCATCCGCTCGGGGGGAGTGTCGTCGGCCTCGCCCCGTCGGGCCAGCATCTTCTTCTGGGAGGCCAGGACCTCCTCGATGTCGCGCCGCACGAAGATGACGCGGTAGTTGAGGTCGGGGGGCAGGGACTTGAGCAGGAACGAGATGACCTTGATCCCCTTGCCCCGGGCCTCGGCTAGCCAGGCCCGGTCGGTCTCCTGGGCGAGGTCCTTGACCCGCTCGACCTCGTAGTAGCCCTTGGGGTTGTCCTCGTCGGCGGTCCGCAGGCCATCGGTCACGATGGGGACCCCGCCCGCCTCCAGCATCTTCATGAGCATCGACGTGCCCGAGCGAGGCAGGCCGGACACGACCACGAGGGGCTCACCGTACCGGAGACGGCGGTAGAGGCGCTGTAGCGGCGAGGGCATGAACGGGACTCCTGGCCCCGGGCGGGGCGATTGGGCCTGGCCTGCCAGCATAAGGTAAAGTAGTAGGCTTCGGAAACCTTCCGGACTGAAGACCATGAGAGGTGTCAAGCACGTGACC
>JAJDNS010000149.1 GCA_022340585.1 Acidobacteriota bacterium | reverse complement strand
GCCGGGTGGCCAACCGCGGCCGCCCCGTCCCGACACGGAGCGTGAGCGGCAGCCCGGACGTCAGCAGTCGACGAGGATCTTGAGGGTCCCGGGCCTCGCGGCGTGCTCGAAGGCGGCCAGCGCCTCGGACAGCGGGTAGCGTGCGTCGATCAGGGGGCGGGGATCGACGGCGCCGCTCGAGAGGAGCTCGAGGGCGGGGGCGAAGGGGCCGCACCTCGAGCCGACGAGGGTGATCTCGTCGACCACGAGAGGGGCCATGTCGAGCGAGAGGCGTCCGTGGTACGTGCTCTTCAGCACGATCGTCCCGCGGGGGCGCACCGCGCGCCGGGCCAGCTCGAAGCCCTCGGGGTGGCCGGTGCACTCCACCACCAGGTCGGCCTGGCGCTCGGCGGTTCCGTCGGCGGTGCCGGTGCGGATCCCGGCCGAGGAGAGAAGCTCGAGCGGCCTCCGGCTGCGGCCCACCACGAGAAGGTCGCAGCCGGAGGTGGCCAGTGTTCGGGCCACGAGGTGGCCGAGCTTGCCCGGGCCAACGACGACCACGCGGTCGCCCGGACCGACGGTCACCTGCTCCTGGATCTCCCGAGCGGCGGCGGTGGGCTCGGTGAAGACCGCGACCTCGTCCGGCATGTTCTCCGGGACCGCGTGCAGGTTGGCCACCGGCAGGGTGAGGTGGGTGGCGAAGACCCCGTCGCGCTTCACGATCCCCAGGACCGTGCGGCGCTCGCAGTGGGTGGGCCGTCCCGCCCGGCAGGTGGGGCAGTCACTGCACACCGCGTTGATCTCGCCCACGACGCGTCGGCCCCTCCACTGGGGAGCGTCGGGGGCCTCCTCGACCACGCCCACGAACTCGTGCCCGGGGACCCCGGAGTAGGGGTAGTAGCCCCGCACGAGCTCCAGGTCGGTGTTGCAGACCCCGGCGAGCTGCACCTTCACCAGTGCCTCCCCTGCGGGCGGGACCGGGCGGGGGACGTCGTCGCGCAGGCGAAGCTTCTGGTCCTCGAGCCAGAGGGCACGCATGGCGGCCCCAGTCTACCCGGACTGCAGCGAGGTGACGGTCAGCGCTCGAGGGCGGCCAGGGCCTTCTTCCGGGCCGGCTCGAACTCGTCGCCGGAGCGCCACTCGGGGAGGGAGGGGGTGTTCGCCACCTTGACCCCGAGCGAGAAGAGGAGCCGGGCGTCCTCGATGGCCCCCGAGAGGTCCCACTCCGGGGTCAGGTCGTCGCTGGGCCGGTGGTAGTGGGCCTTCTCCCAGGCCTCCTGCTGCTGGCGCGCCCACCCCGCCGGCTTCCCGATCACCTCCGTCCCGGCGTCCAGGTAGACGCCGGGGACGCCGACGCGGGCCAGACTGAAGTGATCGGAGCGGTAGTAGGAGCCCTTGTCGGGAAAGGCCTCGGCGCGCACCGTGCGGCCCTGAGCCTCGGCGATGGCCCGGACCCACTCGTCCAGAGTCGACTTGCCCAGGCCCACCACCGCCACGTCCCGGGTCCGGCCCCAGATGTTCACCCCGTCGATGTTGATGTTGGCGGCGAGGCGTCCCGCAGGAACCGGCGGCTTCCGGGCCAGGTACTTCGAGCCCAGGAGCCCCTGCTCCTCCGCGCCTACCGCGGCGAAGAGAATGGAGCGTTCGGGGCGTTGGGGCAGGGCCACGAAGGCCTCGGCGATGGCCAGCATGGTGGCCACGCCAGACGCGTTGTCCAGCGCGCCGCTGTAGATGGCCGGTGGCCCGCCCTCCGGGTCGGCCTTGATCCCCAGGTGATCGTGGTGGGCAGTGTAGATCACCGCTTCCCGGCTGGCCACGGGATCGGCGCCCGGGAGACGACCGATCACGTTGGCGCTCTGTCGGCGCTCGATGGCGTTCTCCAGGACCACGCTCGTGGTGACGCCCAGGGGGATGGGAGAGAAGTCCCGACGCCGGGCCACCGCCACGAGGTCCTCCAGGCGTTGTCCTCCCAGATGTACCAGCCGCCGAGCCGCCTCCTCGGTCACCCAGGCCTGCACCTGGACCCTGGGCTCGGCCCCGGCGGGGAGGCCGAATTGCTCCCCGGTCCACGAGTTCTGGACCACCGCCCAGGCGTAGCCCGCCGACGGGGTGGTGTGGATGATGATGGCCCCCGCCGCTCCCCGTCGCGCGGCCATCTCGTACTTGTAGTCCCACCGCCCGTAGTAGAGCCGGCGGTTCCCTTCGAACAGCTTCGGGTCGTCCTCGGGGTCGTTGTTCAGGAAGAGCAGGACCTTGCCCTGGAGGTCCGTATCCTTGAAGTCGTCCCACTGGTACTCGGGAGCCACGATCCCGTAGCCCACGAACACGATCTCGGCGTCGTCGATACGGGCCACCGGGGACTGGACGCCCGAGGTGGCGATGTAGTCCCCGTAGTAGTCGAGGTCCACCCTCTCGGTGCCGCGCTTGATCTGGAGCACCGGGGGGCACCGGGTGTCGACGGAGATCAGGTCGAAGTCCTGGAACCAGGTCCCGTCCGGGGCGCCGGGCTCCAGACCGATGGCCTCGAAGCGGGAAGCCACGTAGAGCCGGGCCAGTCGGTCCCCGCGGGTCGCGGGTCCGCGGCCCTCGAGGAGATCATTGGCCAGGAAGCGGATGTCCGCCCGCAGCCGGTACTCCTGGATGGTGGCTGCCGCCGACTTCTCTTCGTCGGTCAACACCGCGGGTCGAAGGGCGGCCAGACCGGCCACGGTGAGGGTGGCCACGGTCGCCGCCAGCAAAAGCCTCATGGTCTCTCTCGATGCCGCATTTTTCTCTGGACTGATCTCAAGTGACGTGTCATATTATGCCGCGTAAGCTGGCTTGGCAACAAGATTCTCAGCGTCTCCCGTTTTGAGCGAAGTGCTGTTTGTACGCGCTTTTTGATCAGGGAGTGCACGATGTCGGTGGCAACCCTCAGCGTCGGTTCGGCGTCGATGAACGCTCCTCCGCTGGTCTTCGTGCCCGGGGGCCGCTTCCGCATGGGCTCGGACGACGGCCGCCTCGACGAGTGGCCCGTCCACGACGCTCAGGTCCGGCCCGTCCGCATGGGCCGCGAGCCCATCTCCAACCTCGAGTACGCCTGGTTCCTGGCCTCCGGTCGCGTGCCCGCGCCGCCGTGGTGGAAGGACCCCGGCTTCTGGGACCCTGAGCAACCGGTGGTTGGGGTCACGTGGTTCGAGGCGATGTCGTACTGCACCTGGCTCGGCGAGGCGTTGGGGGGGCGGTGGCGCCTCCCCACGGAGGCGGAGTGGGAGCGGGCGGCGCGGGGCGGCCTCGAGGGGCAGCCGACGCCCTGGGGAGCCGTGATGCCGTCCGGTGAGGTGCCCGAGCAGCCGGTGTCGGGCCCCTGGGCGGCGGGCCGGGGCACTCCCAACGGCTTCGGCCTCCTGGACATGGGGACGATCGTTCACGAATGGTGCTTCGACTGGTACGCGGCCGACGCCTACCGCGCGACCCGACGGTACGATCCGCGGGGCGCGGAGACGGGGGAGCACCGGGCCAGCCGCGGCGGCTCCTGGCGGAGTGCCGGGTCGTACCCACCGCCGTCGGCCCGGTTCAGCCAGCCGCCGCACGCTCGCCGGGCCGACTACGGCTTCCGGGTGGTGCGCGAGGTGCCGTGAGCGCGCGGGCCGCAGCCGGGCCACCGGGAGGCGTCGAACGCCGGCGGGCGCCGCGCGTGCTCCCCGACGAGCTGGCCGAGCCGGTCGCCGTAGTGGGCGCGCGTCTCGTGGACATCAGCCAGAACGGGCTGCTTCTCGAGGCCCCGGTTCCCCTGCCACCGCAGTCGACCCTCCGCCTCCGTCTCGTCGTGAGCGGCGTGAAGACCGAGATCGAGGCCCGTGTCGCGAGCTCCCGCCGCCGTGCCCTGCGCCGGGGCCGTCCCTGGGGAGTGGGGGTCGAGTTCTCGGAGATGCCGGCGGCGGTCCGCCGGCGGCTCGCCCGCGCCCTGGGGACCTGGCGCGCCCGGCCGCGCACGGCCTGACTCCGGCTAGGCCTCCCGCCGGGGCCAGTGGGCGGGCCACGCCCGGGCCGGGGGATCGGGCCGGCGCCGCGCCCTCTCCAGAACCTTCTCCCAGGCCTCGCGGGTGCGCTCGGGGGCGTACTCGCGTCTGATGTATTCCGCCGCGCGTTCCCCGAGGGCCCGTCGCGCCGCCGGGTCGGCGGCCAGACGCCGGAGCGCTCGCGCGACCCCGCCCTCCTCGTCGACCACGTCGACGCGGGCCACGGCATCGGCGGGGAACTCGTCCTGATGCTCGAGATCCGAGATGACCGTGGGTCGGCCCTGGGCCAGGACCCGCAACAGGGCCCCGGAGGTCTCCCGGGCGGTGGGGTACCTGAGGTGGACGACGATGTCGGCGGCCTCGATGTGCAGGGCGAGCTCCTCGTGGGGCAGCCGCCCGGTGACGACGCTCCTCTCCGCCATCCCGATGTGGTCGAGGAGGGTGGTGAGCCGAGTGAGATCCGGCACCGGTCCGGCGAGGAGGAGCCGAATCCCGGGGTTCTCGTTGGCGGCGTGCTTCACGGCCCGGGCCACCGTCTCGATCCGCTTCGCTCGCGTCAGGAGCCCGAAGGCCCCCACGACGACGTCGCTGTCGCGCAGGCCCAGGCGACGACGCAGGGCCTCGACCGCTCCCCGGTCCACCGGCTCGGCGGCCGCGGGGTGGGGGACGCGGACCACGTCGGCGCCCGGCACCGCCTCACGCACCGCCCGGGCCATGCACTCGTTGTGCACCGCCACCGAGCGCGAGGCCTCCGCGGGGATGCGCACCAGCGGGTAGGCGAAGGGCAGCAGGTCACCCACCGTCCCGAGCTGCACCTCGAACAGGTCTTCTCCCCGCTCCGGGTAGGTGTAGGTGAGCTCCTCGCGCCAGGCGTGGAGCCAGGGCGCGGCAGCCTCGCGGGCCGACGGGCTGCCGGGGTCACGACGCCAAGCCTGCACCGCCCCCGCCTCGAGAAAATGCGCGGCTCGCGAGTGGTGGAGCACGAGGTCGTGGAGGACCAGCAGCCCCGGAACCCGGGACAGGTGCTCGTAGAGAAAGGCGTGAGCCGGGCCGTTGCCCATCTGGTAGACGGCGAGGTCGTAGGGTCGCCCCCCCGATCGCACGGCGAAGTCGGCCACGGGGAAGACGCCGACGTCGGGAGGAAGGCGGGCTTCGTCGACCTCGTCCTGGTCGTGAAAGACGTCGATCTCGTGCCGCCCGGAGAGGAGCGCCAGCCATCCCGCGGCGTAGTCGGCGATCCCGGTGGGCGCGGGTGGGACCGGGGAGAGCAGGGCCAGCCGCACCGTGTCCGCGCTACTCGCTGGCCTTCGGGGGCGGCGGGGCTCCGAGAGCGGTGCGCAGCGCACCCACCTCGTCGGTCATCGCCTCCAGGCGGTCGCGGAGCTCGAGGAGACCCTCGACCCGCCGGCCCAGGGACTCGAGCCGGCGGTCGAACGATTCGAGCACCAGCTCGGACCGGGTGGTGGCGAGGGCGGAGGCCACGCGGCCTCGGGAGTCGACGAGGGGCTGCACGTGCTGGGCGTAGTGGACCACGGCGCCGGCGAGGTCGCGCAGGTGGGCGTTCAGGTGGTCGAGCGGGCCGAGATGTGCATTCAGAAGCTGAACGAGGGCGGCGTTGAACTCGGACTGTCTCTCGAGGGCCGGCGCGACGGCGTCCCACGCGCGTTGCCGGAACGCCCCCCCGAGCCCCCCTCCCGGCGGCCGTGGTGGCGTCTCCCACAGGGTGTTCAGGCGCTCGAGCTTCTCCCGGACCTCGGGCGAGTCCTCGGCGGGAAGCCGGAAGGCCGCCAGCCGGTCCAGGGCCGCCAGCACCTCGGAGTAGGCCCTCTCCTCCTCGTCGAGGCGGGCCCGCAGCGCCTGGAGAGCCTCGTGCTCTTTCTCCGGGGGCACCGCTCGCGCCTACTTGGCGGCGCGCGCGGCCAGGAAGGCCAGCACGATCTCGTCCAGGGAGAGATCCTCGATCACTCCCTCCTCGGTCGTGGGGGAGAACCCTCCTCGCTTGACCTCCAGGATCATCGTGTTGTGCTGCTCCTCCATCAGCCGGGAGATCGCCTGCTCGGTGACCGGTCCCCCCTCGGTCAGCTCGGCATAGGGCAGACGGCGGGAGGCGAGGATCTCGCCGCCCCGATAGATCAGGGTCTCGATCAACGGGTTGACCTTGCCCTTGTCCTCGGTCTGAACGTGGTAGACCAGGCCCCGGTACTTCACGTCCGAGTTGAAGCCGGTGATCACGGCTCGATTTTCACCCGTGCGGGGGGCCAAGGCAACCACTTCCCGCGTCCCGCCACCGGCCGTGTGGTACGGTTGCAGGGCCGAACCCCGGATTCGAGCGACCACCCAGCCCGATGAAGAGCCTGCCCGACCGACACGGTGAGGACGGACCGGTCCCCCTCTTCGGGACCTGGCGGGCCATCTACACCGCCGTCGTGGTCTCCGCGCTGGTGGTCATGGCCCTCGTCGCGTTGTTCTCCCGGTGGCCGTATTGAACGGCGGCGAGCTCGCGACCCTGGCCCGGGCCGACTGGATCGTCCTGGTCGGCTACCTGCTGGCCATCGTGGCCTTCGGTCTGTGGATGGGGCGGGGCAATCGCCGGGTCGACGACTTCTTCCTCGCCGGGCGCGAGATGCGCTGGTGGGCGGCCGGCCTCTCGGTGATGGCCACCCAGGTCAGCGCCATCACCTTCGTCGGGACCACGGGCCAGGCCTACACGAAAGGCATGAGCTTCCTGGCCTTCTACTTCGGGCTGCCCTTCGCCATGGTGGTCCTGAGCCTCACCCTCGTGCCCTTCTTCTATCGCTCGGGCGTCTTCACCGCGTACCAGTACCTCGAGCGCCGCTTCGATTCACGGACGCGGACGCTGACGAGCGTGCTCTTCCTGCTCTCCCGGGGGCTCGGCGTGGGGGTGGCCCTCTACGCGCCGTCCCTCGTGCTTTCCGTCGTCCTGGGCTGGAGCGAGACGACCACGATCCTGCTCATGGGCGGCACCACCATCGCCTACGTCGCCTACGGTGGCAACCGCTCGGTGATCTGGACCGACGTCGTCCAGATGGCCCTCATCTGGTTCGGGATACTCCTGTGCGTGGGCGTGGCCATCAGCCGCTTGCCCGAGGGATTCGTCCTCCGCGACGCCCTGGCCCTGGCCCAGACGACCGGACGCCTGGAGACCGTGGACCTCTCCCTCGACCTCACGCGCCCGTACACCGTGTGGAGCGGCCTCATCGCCGGTATGTTCCTGGCCATGGGCTACTTCGGCTGCGACCAGAGCCAGGTGCAGCGCTATCTCTCCGGTCGCAGCCTGACCGAGAGCCGTCTGTCGCTTCTGCTCAACGCCTTCCTCAAGGTCCCGATGCAGTTCCTGATCCTGCTCACCGGGGTCCTGGTCTTCGTCTTCTTCCACTTCCACGCTCCTCCGCTGCTGTGGAATCGCGCCGAGCTCGCCCGGGTCGAACGGGCGGCGCCGGCGGCGGAGCTCGCCCGGATCCGCGGCGAGTTCGACGCCGCGCACCACGAGCGCAGGCAGGCGGCGGAGGCGTTTGCCTCGGCGCGTCACCGGGGCGGCAATGTGGCCCGGGCCCGGGACGGGTACCTGGAAGCCGGCAAGCGGGTCGAGGCGGTGGAGACGGAGGCTCGCCGTCTGGCCGAGACGGTGACCGGTGAGCCCTACAACGACACGAACTACATCTTCCCCACCTACATCGTCTCCCAGCTCGCCGGCGGCCTCGCCGGACTCGTCATCGCCGTCATCTTCGCCGCGGCCATGTCCTCGCTCTCCGGGGAGTTCAACTCCCTCGCCACCGCGAGCCTCGTCGACTTCTATCGGCGCTTCGTGAGGACGGAAGCGAGCGACGCCCACTATCTCGCCGCCTCTCGCCTCTTCACCGCCGGCTGGGGAGCCTTCGCGTGCTTCGTGGCCCTCGAGACCGGGCGCCTGGGGTCGGCCATCGAGGTGGTGAACAAGTTCGGGTCCTACTTCTACGGCTCGATCCTGGGCGTCTTCGGCCTGGCCGTCCTGACGCCGTGGGCGACGGCCCGCGGGGCCTTCTACGGCCTGCTCACGGGGATGACCGCGGTCTTCCTGGTCTCTCAGTTCACGGGTATTGCCTTCCTCTGGTACAACGTGGTGGGGGCGGTGAGCGTGTTCCTGGTGGGCCTCCTGATCACCGCCGTGGCGCCGGGGGATCGTCCCGCCGGCGCGCGCTGAGGTGCCCGTGATGTCGCGCAAGAGGTCGCTGTCGTCCCCCGCGGGGCGGGCCCTCGACGCCGCGGACGACGAGCTCATGCAACTGGTCGACCGGGCGATGGCGGAGGCGATCCGCCGGGCCGGACCGCTGTTCGGCTGCGGCCCGGGTCGCGGCGACTGCTGCCGAGGCCTCTTCCCGATCAACCTCCTCGACGCCCGGCGGCTTCAACGGGGGATGACCGAGCTCGCAGCCCGCGACCCGGCCCGCGCCGCCGCGGTCCGACGGCGGGCCTCCCGGGCCGTGCGGCGCCTGGCGCGAGACTTCCCCGGCAACCCGGGCACCGGCCTCTTCGGGGGGGACGAGGAGGCGGAGGCGGGGTTCTGCGCCCGCCACGGCGCCAAACGGTGCCCGGCGCTGGACGGCGCGACCGGTCGATGCGACGTCTACGAGTGGCGGCCGGTCGCCTGTCGGGCGATGGGCCCGCCGGTTCGCCTCGGGGGGGTCGACCTCTCGCCCTGTCCCTACTGCTTCGGGCCGGCGTCGGCGGCAGACGTGGAGCGCTGCCGTGCCCTGCCCGACCCCGAGGGTCGTGAGAGCGGGCTCCTCGACGCCCTCGAGGCCCGCGAGGACCGGCGAGGGGAGACGGTCATCCCGTTCGCGCTGGTGGGCCTGCCGCCGACCCGGCGCTGAAGCCCCGGGAAAACCCCGCAAGAGCTTCGTGCCCTCGCGCCTGTGCGCATCTCCTGCGCTCGTCCTGAGCGTTGCGATCTAGAGCATTTGCCCCATCTATCAGAGCGAACGGCGCTTGCGCCGGCGCCCCATCTTTCTCTACACTTGGAATGGAAATTGAAATCGAGTTTCATAATGTATGGAGCCTCCCCCACGCCGACACCGGACCCCGCCGACGGGGATGTCCGCGCCGAGGGAGGGCTCCGGGGCCGTGTCATCCTCCTCGGCAACCCCAACGTCGGCAAGAGCGTCCTCTTCAACGCCCTGACCGGGCTCCGGGCCACCGTCTCGAACTACCCCGGCACCACCGTGGAGGTGGCCCGGGGGCGGCTCGCCGGCACCGACACCGAGGTCATCGATTCCCCGGGTCTCAACTCGATCCTCCCCCTGAGCGAGGACGAGCGGGTCACCTGGGACCTGGTGCGGGCAACCCGGGGAGACCCGGGGGCGGTGGTGGTCCAGGTCGCCGATGCCAAGAACCTGCGCCGCGCCCTCCTTCTCACGCTCCAGCTCGGTCAGCTCGAGGTGCCCAGCGTCCTCGTCCTCAACATGAGCGACGAAGCGGAGGCTCGGGGCATCCGGATCGACCAGGAAGGCCTCGAGGAGGCCCTTGGCATCCCGGTGTGCACGACGGTGGCCACCAAGGGTCTGGGAGTCGCCGAGGTCCAGGCCGCGCTCGCCGCTGCGCGCCTGCCGCGGAACCACCTGCCCCTTTCCGAGGACATCGCCGGTCCCGCCCTCGAGCTGCTGACCGACGGCGAGTCGGCGGGTTCGGCCGAGCCCGGCTTCCAGGCGCGCTACCACGAGGCGCTCCTGGCCCATGCCGAGACCCTCGCCCGCCGCTTCGCGACCGAGGCGGAGCCAGCGACGAAGGCGATGTCCCGTCGGCTGGGGCGTCTGGCCGTCCACCCCATCTGGGGCTGGCCCATTCTCGCCGCGGTGCTCATCGGGCTCTACGAGTTCGTGGGAGTCTTCGGGGCCGGGACCCTGGTCGACCTGTTCGAGACGAAGGTGTTCGGCGGATACCTCAGCCCGTGGGCCACGGCGCTGTTCGGCCTCGTCCCGTGGGCGCCGGTCCGGGACCTCTTCGTCGGGGAGTATGGGCTGATCACGATGGGCCTGTCGTACGGCCTCGCCATCGTCCTTCCCATCGTGGCCACGTTCTTCACCGTCTTTGCCATCCTCGAGGACTCCGGCTACCTCCCACGCCTCGCGGTCATGAGCGACCGGGTCTTCCGGGTGATGGGCCTCAACGGCAAGGCGGTGCTGCCCATGGTCCTGGGACTGGGCTGCGACACCATGGCCACCCTCACCACCCGCATCCTGCCCACGCCCAAGGAGCGGTTGCTGGCCACGCTCCTGCTCGCTCTCGGCATTCCCTGCTCGGCGCAGCTGGGCGTCATCCTCGCCATGCTGGCCGTGGTCCCGATTCAGGCGGCGGCCATCTGGTTCGCGGCGGTCGCCGGGGTGATGGTGACGGTGGGCTGGCTCGCGGCTCGCGTCCTGCCCGGGGAGCGCGGCGACTTCGTCGTCGAGCTGCCGCCCATGCGCCTGCCCGAGCTCGGGAACGTTCTCTCGAAGACCGTGGCCCGGGTCGAGTGGTATCTCAAGGAGGCCCTGCCCCTCTTCCTCCTCGGCACCTTCGTCCTGTTCGCCCTCGACCGGCTGCGTCTCCTCGACACCGTCGTCCGGGCCGGGAAGCCGCTCGTGACCGGCATCCTCGGGCTGCCCGCCGAGGCCTCGTCGGCGTTTCTGATCGGCTTCCTGAGACGTGACTTCGCGGCCACGCGGCTGTTCGACATGTCCCGCGCCGGGGCTCTCGACGTGGTGCAGCTGGTGGTGGCCATGGTCACCATCACCCTCTTCATCCCCTGCATCGCCAACGTCTTCATCATCGCCAAGGAGCGGGGCTGGAGGACGGCCGCGGCCATGGCCGCATTCATCTTCCCCATCGCCTTCGCAGTGGGAGGCCTGGTGCGCGTGGTGATGCTGGGCCTCGGCTTCGGGGGGGCGAGTTGACCACGTTGCCCATGACCGGCCCCACGGGTCCCCTCGTCAACTGTCCCCTGTGCGGCCTCGACTACGCGCCGGGCGGTGACACCTGCAAGGAGCACGGTTGCCCTCTCTCCTTCGGAACGTGTGCGACCCGCCACTGCCCGCGGTGCGGGTACACGATCCCCGACGAGGAGCGCAGCGTCGCCGTACGGCTCGCCCGGAAGCTCCTGGGCCGTCGCGAGCCCCTGATCGCCGAGAGCCTGGCCCAGCTCCCGGCCGGCGCGCGGGCCGTGGTCTCGCGCCTGCAAGGTGACCCGGAGCTGCTCTCGCGTCTGACCGCCCAGGGCATCGCCCCGGGGGTGACCGTTCACCTCGTGCAGCGCAGCCCGACCTACGTCATCGAGATCGGCGAGACCACGATTGCCGTGGAGCGCCGCGTCGCCGAGGCCATCCGCCTCCGTCCCGACGGCCCGCGGTAGGGACCGCCGGACCCGCGGCGGATTTCCTGGCTCAGGGTCGTTCCGGACCTCACGGTGCCCGCTTCGATCCAGGCGTGGGATCTGGGCGCCGGAGAGACCGCTGTGCTGAGCTACGCCCTGAGACGGCAGGCCGCCGCGATCCTGGACGACCGAGCAGGCCGACGCTGTACCCTCGCACACCACGTTCCCGTACGCGGCACCCTTGGCCTGGCCCTCCTGGCGAAGAGGCATGGGAAGATCTCCGCCGCCCGGCCGTTGCTCGAACGCATGCGAGAGCAGGGTATGTATCTCTCCGACGCGGTCCTCGATCGAGCCCTGGCGTTGATCGGCGAATGATGCTGACCGCACACTGGACGCTGGGACCGGGGAGCTCCAGCCGCGGAGGGGAACAGACGGCAACTCCAGGGAATGAACAGCAAACTGGGGGAATGGGCGACAACCTGAGGGAACGGCCGACGCCGGGCTTGGGCCCGAGCAGCGCAGGCGCAGCTTGAACCGGAAGAGATCAGTTCTGGCACTGCAGGCGCGACGCTGGGGCAAGGCGCAAGCTGGCATCTACCAGACAGCCACTCGGGCGTGGTTATCTTGGTAGAGAGAGATCCGCAGGTGATGCTCGGAACGGTGCGACGGCGCTATGAGATTGCGATGACCCGAGAGGAACTTCTTGAGCGAATAGAGGGTTCGCTAGACCTCGACGTTCTGGGACTGCTGAGCTGGGGTCTTCTGATTGTTGGCCTTGGGACCTTCTTGGGGCGTCGAGATGCTCGCGAGTTGAAGGCGCTGGCTGATGACCTGTTTGGGCCCCACCAGAATCGACGACCCGCGGCTCATGACGCAGAGCGTCAACAGAGTCACCCAGAACGACACCCGGTGACCCAGGCCGACACCAGGTGACGGTGAACGCTGGGTGTCCGGGGCAGGAATGAGGAGCCGAAGGCCCCGCTACAGGGACTCGCCCTCCAGCGCCAGCAGGTCGTCCACGACGAGCGGCTCCCGGGTGACCCAGGCCTCCCCGTAGGGCACGCCGATGCGCTGGCCGTGGCGGCGGCCGGCCAGCTCCACTCTCTCCCGGAAGAGGTCCAGGGGGAGCTTCTGCGTCTCGCCCGGGGGCGGGGTCCACTGGCTCTGGTAGGCGGCGATGGCCTGGAGCTTGGTGTCCCACACGGCGCTGATGTCCACGACGAAGGAGGGTCGGATGTCCGTCACCTCGGTCATGGTCACCGCGTACGCGAGCTTGCGCGGCCGCCAGGCCTCGCCCAGGTCAGGGCGGTAGTTGCGGAGGCCGGCGAAGAAGCACGCCTCGTAGACGATGCGGCTGGCGGCGGCGTGGTCGGGGTGGCGCTGGTCCCAGTGCTGGGTGAGGACCACCCGGGGTCTCAGGCGACGGACCACGGCGAGAACGGTGTCCCGCTGCTCGGGGACGGGCTGGAGTCCGGCGTCGGGCAGCGCGAGGGTCTCCCGGTGGGCGGCGCCCAGGACCCGGGCCGCGGCCTGAGCTTCCTCCATCCGAGTCTCGGGGGTGCCGCGGCTGCCGCGCTCCCCGCGGGTGAGGTCCAGGAGGGCGACGCGCCCCCCCCGTGCCGTCTCCCGGGCCACGGTGCCGCCCATGACCAGCTCCACGTCGTCGGGATGGGCCCCGGTGGCGAGGATGTCGAAGGCGTCCATTCAGAGGCCCAGGACGCGGTCGTAGACCGCCTCGTACTGGCTCACCACGCGCTCGGCGTCGAACAGGGACTCCACGCGGTGGCGCGCCGCTTCCCCCATCTCGCGGCGCCGCTCGTCGTCCTTGAGGATCTCGACGGTCCGCTCGGCCATGCCTTCGACGTCTCCCACGGGGAGAAGGTAGCCGCTCTCGGCGTGCCGCACCACCTCGGGCAGACCGCCGGCGTCGGAGCCGACCACCGGGATCCCGCAGGCCATGGCCTCCAGGGCGGAGAGCCCGAAGGACTCGAGCTCCGACGGGAGAAGGAAGACGTCGGCCATCCCCGCGATCTGGGCGATCTCCCGGCGTGTGCCCAGGAAGCGAATGCGGTCGAGAACTCCCAGGCGTCGGGCCAGGGCCTGGGCCGAGGACCGCTCGGGACCCTCGCCGACCATGAGCAGGATCGCGTCGGTCTCGTGGGTGACCTTCTCGAAGATCCTCACCGTGTCCAGGACCCGCTTGACCGGCCGGAAGTTCGACACGTGGAGGAGGACGCGCTGGCCGGGCTCGGCGAAGGCCGAGCGGTCCGGTCGCTCCACCGTGTACTGCTCGAGGTCCACGAAGTTCGGGATGACGTCGATGGGCCGGGCGATCTCGAACTCCTCGACGGTCATGCGGCGCAGGAACTCCGAGACCGCGGTCACGCCGTCCGACCGCTCGATGCCGAAGCGGGTGATCTCGAAGAAGGAGTGATCCTGCCCCACGATCGTGATGTCGGTCCCGTGGAGGGTGGTCACCATCCGGGGGGCGCCCTCACCCAGCATCTGCTGGGCGATGATCCCGGCGATGGCGTGGGGGATGGCGTAGTGCACGTGGAAGAGCTCGATCCCGTGCTCGCGCACGGCCTCGGCCATCTTGGCGGCGAGGGCGAGATCGTGGGGGGGGTGCTCGAAGAGGGGGTAGGACGAGACGTCGACCTCGTGGAAGCAGATGTTCTGCTGGAAGTCGCCGAACCGGAACGGGAGGCGGTACGAGATGACGTGCACCTCGTGCCCCCGGCTCGCCATCTGCTTGCCGAGCTCGGCGGCAACGGCGCCCGAGCCCCCGACGGTGGGATAGCAGACGATTCCAAGTCTCATAGCCGGACCACCTGGTGGCCGCAGGCGAGGGGGTCGACCCGCTCCTGCAGCTCGTCGACGAGGGCGAGGCCGTGGCGGGCGAGCGGACCCAGAACGCCCAGGCCCCGCTCCTGGAACGACCCGCCGGGGAACAGCGCGTCGCGGGTGCGCCGCAGCCGGGCTGCCCGCCCCTGATCGCGCTTCTTGAGGGCCCGCATCGCCTTCTCGTGGAGCCCCTCGACCTGGTGCAACGTCCGGCCGCGGGCGGAGGCCGCGGCCGCCCGCAGGGTCGGGTCGAGTGCGGCCAGCGTCTCCTCCACCTCGCCCATCTCCTTCTCGATCGACTGGCGCGTTCGGGCGAAGGACGCCTCCACCTCTGGATAGGCTTCGCGAGCCCACCGGGCCACGATGGCCTCCGGGTCTTCCGCGAGGTCCGGGAGGGAGAGCCCCTCGGTCTCCAGGGCCCGCGCCTGGGCCGGCTCGACCAGGGTGACGCTGGGTCGGGGCACGAGGGAGGGCCGGGGCACACCGAAGTGGGCGTACACCGACCCGATCTGCGCGTGATAGGCGATCTCGGCCGGGCCACCCACGTAGGCCGCGGTGGGCAGCATGACGTCCTGGGTCACCGGCCGAAGCAGCGCGTTCGGGCTCCAGGGGTCGGGCTCGGCTTCGATGGAGCGGACCGCGTCCGCCCTTGCCAGGCGCGTGCCGGTCCCCCGGATCTCGAGGACGTCCCCGTCCAGCCCCACCGGGCGCCGCTCCCGCTCCGCGACGACGAAGAGATTGAGGAAGCCCTCCCGCACCGGGACCTGCTGGTGGTACCCGGCCTCGAGCAGGGCCCGACCGGTCTCGAGAGCGAGGCGCGACGTCGGTGAGGACTCCTCCACCTCGCGGGCGAGCACCGGCGACACCACCGCTTTCAGGGCGGGATCGGACGGGTCGAGCACGACCAGGCCAGGGATCACGCGGGACAGCAGGCGGGCGAAGGCCCCGGACAGCGTCTCGCCGGGCCGGTAGCAGTCGGCCACGATGCCCACGACCTCTTCGTGGCTCGGGCTGGCGGGAAGCGCCTCGTCGAGCTCCGCCACGAGCCGGGTGATGGTGTCGTCCAGGACGATCTGGTGGGCGGGTCGGCCCACCGGCTCCTCGTGCGGGGCATAGCGCAGGTGTCGGATGGTCCCGTCCCGGTCGAGGACGCAGACCGTTCGGACCTCGGCGAAATCGTGGTCCTCAGAGGCCACCCAGAAGACCGGGACCACCGGTCGACTGGTCCGCTCCTCGAGCCGGCGCGCGATCCCGAGTGTGGCCAGGGCCTTGTGGAGGACGAACAAGGGGCCGCCGAACAGCCCAGCCTGCTGGCCGGTGACCACCGCCACCGCGTCGGCATCGGCCAACGAGTGGGCCCGCTCGGCGGCCCGCTCGGCCCCCCGCCCTCGCTGCTGCCGGGCCAGGGCCTCGGACACCTTCTCCCTCGACCGGGGGAGGGCGACCGCTCGGTCCGCGGCGGCAGCCAGGACGTCCAGATCGAGGCCCACCTCTCCCAGGAAGGGCGCCACGCGAGGTCGCCCGGAAAGGTAGTCGAGGTAGAGGGGGCTCAGGGGCTGGTGGAACGCCTCAAAGGGGACGACGGCGGCTGGCTCTCGGGGCATCGGAGAAGGGAATCCTACCACATCAAGCCCGCAACCCCTTAAGGGACCGTAACTTGTGCGGCTCGAGCGTTGACAGCTCGCGAGACGGAATGCTAAATTCGTAAGGTTCGGGGGGGAGTGTGTCGCTTCTCTCCGAGAGCGGGGTGATGAGCGACAGGAACCACTCGGCCGAGGTGACGCCGTCGTCGATCGGGCGCTATGAGATCACCGGCACCCTCGGCTTCGGCGCCATGGGGGCTGTGTACCGGGCGTTCGACCCCATCATCAAGCGCCCCCTGGCGATCAAGACGATCCGCCTCGACGGCCCTCGCCAGAGCCCCCAGCACCGGGCCTTCATCGAGCGCTTCTACCAGGAGGCGCGGATCTCCGGGACGCTGTCCCACCCGAATATCGTCACCCTCTTCGACATCGGCGAGGAGGAGAACGGCGCCCCGTTCCTCGCCATGGAGTACGTGGAGGGCCAGACGATCTCGGCGCTGCTCGAGAAGGGCATCCGGTTCGAGCCCGAGAAGGTCGTCTCGATCGCGAGCCAGATCGCGGCCGGTCTCGACTACGCTCACTCCCAGGGAGTCATCCACCGGGACATCAAGCCCTCCAACTTGATCCTCCAGGACGACGACCGGGTGAAGGTCACCGATTTCGGCATCGCCAAGCTGATCGACACCGAGATCACCCAGGCGGGCACGCTCCTCGGAACCCCTTCCTACATGTCTCCCGAGCAGGCGATGGGAGAGAGCCTGGACGGCCGGAGCGACATCTTCTCCCTGGGTGTCTGCGCCTTCGAGATGCTGTCGGGACAGCAGCCGTTCCCCGGGACCAACGTCACCTCGATCCTCTACAAGCTCGTTCACGTCGATCCCATCGAGCCCGCCGGTCTCGAGATGAGCGGCCTGATCCCCCACAAGTGGCGTGAGGTCTTTCGCAAGGTCCTGGCCAAGAAGAGGGAGGACCGCTACGCCACGGCGGGGGCCTTCGTCCGGGACCTCGAGTACTGCCTCGGCTCCTGGTTCAGCGGCCTGGGTGAGGAGGCTGTCGCCCTCGATGCCCCCGACGACGGCACGGCGGCGCTCTCGGTGGCGTCCGAGCACTCCCCGTCCCCCGAGAGGACCGCGGCCTGGCCGTCAGGGGGGGAAGCGACCGCGAGGCAGCTCGAGCCGGCCGGCGAGACCGAGACCGTGGCCATCCCTGCTCCTCAGGGGCGAGCCGGAGTGAAGCCCGACGATTCCGCCACGGTGTGGCTGAAGGGCGCGGCCCACAGACCGCCTGGTGCGACCGACACGTTGTCCGGACCCGTACCCGAGCCCGCACCGATCGGAGAGCCCGGGCCCGAGCCGACCCGGGCCCTCGAACCCGATTCCCCGGCGGCGGCGGACGTCCCGCCCCCACAGGGGCCCCCGTTGCCCCAGCCGGCCCCCGACCAGAGCAGGGTGGCGCCGCCTCGGCCCCGCCCGTTGCCGGTGGGATGGATCCTCGGCGTGGCGGTGGGCTTCTTCGTGGTCGCCGCCTCCGTCGTGGGCTGGATGCTCTGGTCGCGCGGCACCGAGCCGGGGGTGCGGACCGCGGTCGTGCCCACCCCCACCCCGCTCGCCGTCGAAACGCCGCCGCTTCTCCCCGCCACCGGGACCCTGTTCGTGGAGAGCGAGCCGGAAGGTGCACTGGTCACGCTGGACGGCGAGGAGCGTGGACGCACGCCCCTGGCGGTGGACGAGATCCCGTTCGGAACGCATGAGGTCGGTCTCGCGCTGAAGGGCTACACGAGCCAGGAACACGAGGTGTCGCTCTCCGCCGCCGGTGCCGACGCCGAGCTGCAGGCCAGCCTCACACGGCGTCCCCCGAGCCTCGGAACCGCCCGCTTCGTCTCGACGCCGGAGGGGGGCGAGGTGTCGGTCGACGGCAAGAGCGTGGGCAGCACCCCGGTGGAGGGGGTGCGCCTCCGACCGGGCCGACACCGGGTCGAGATCACCCTCGACGGCCACGAGCCGTGGTCCGGCAGCGTCGAGGTGACGGCGGGTGGCCGGGCGGGGGTGGAGGCGGAGTTGGTGCCGGTGCCGGTCTCCGCCCCTCCGACGCCCGAGCCCGTGGACACGGCCAGGGTCTACGAGAACCGGCATGGGCAGGTGGACCGCCTGGCGAAACGGCGGTTTGGGACCTCGCCTCGTTACCCCTCCGATCGAGCGCCCCGTCTGAAGTCGGGGGAGAGGGTCTCGGTGACCGTGGGCTTCCTGGTGTCGGAGACGGGCGAGGTCCAGGACGTGGAGGTGACGGAGTCGGCGGGCAAGGTGATCGACGAGGTCGTGACGTCGGCGGTCAGCGAGTGGAGGTACGAGCCCGCGATGATCGGGGACGTCCCGGTGAAGGTGCGTGTTCTCTTCCGCCAGACGTTCCTCGGGGGGTAGCTGAGAGGGTGGCCAGGCTCATCATCAACCCGAATGCCGCCAACCGGCGCGAGCTGGTACTCTCCCCTGACGTGATCCTGACCATCGGCCGCGACCCCTCGAACGACCTCGTGCTCCCCGACGCCATGGTCTCCCGTCGCCACGCGGTCGTGGAGCAGCGCGGGAGCCAGTTCTTCCTCCGTGACTGCAACTCCGCCAACGGCTCGGTGGTCAACGGCGACCGGGTCAGCGAGCGAGGACTGCGCGACGGCGACCTCGTGGCCATCGGCAGCACGCGGCTGCTCTTCCGGGCGGGTGCGTCGGAGCCGAGGGCCAAGATCGTGCCGCACCCCTCGGCGGCGCCCCTGCAGTGCCCCGCCTGTGGGGGCGACTATCGGCGGGGCGACCTCTTCTGTCGCGAGTGCGGCGGTCAGGTGGCCCAGCCCGCCGGTCCGCCAAAGACGGTCTGCTCCTCCTGTGGGACGGCGGTGCCCCTGCCCGCACGGTTCTGCAGCGCGTGTGGCGAAGCTCTGCGCGGGGCACCGACGGAGGACGAAGAAGCCCGGGGCCCGGAGCCCGAGGTCGAGACCGTGCCCGCGGCGGACGAGGACCGGGCCCCGTCCCGGGTGGACACCCGGCCCATGCCTCTCCCCGACGCCGAGCCCCGCTCCGCCCCCTCCCCTCGCTCGGTGGCGTCGGCCCCGGCCCCCGAGGCCCGGCCCCTGGTGTCCGGACGCCCCCGGCCGTCGGTCCGAGCCGACAGCCTGGTCCCGCGCCCGACCCGCCGCCCCGCCGCCCGTCGGGCTCCGCCCGCGCCGCGCCGGGCGCTGCCGGCCGACCTGGAGGCGGGGTTCGGGCGTCGGCTGGTGGCGGGGCTCGTGGATGCCCTCTTCCTGCTGTCGGGCCAGGCGATCATGCTGGCCCCGGTGGGCTACTACTGGTGGTCCCACGAGCTGCCGCCGCTGTCGGACGACGTTCCCTTCCTGCCGATCCTCGCCACCATCTCCCTCGTGACCCTGGCGGCCCTCCTCGGGGCGCTCTATCACGTCTACTCCTGGGGGGTGCGGGGGACCTCCCCGGGCAAGGAGCTGCTGGACCTTCGCGTGGAATCCGAAGACGGCGTCTGTCCCATCGGCCTCGACCGGGCCGGGCTCCGCCTGCTCGGCTACCTGCTCTCGGCGGCGAGCCTCGGGATCGGCTTCCTCATGATCGCGTCCGGAGGGAGCGGCCTGCACGATCGGATCGCCGGGACCCGGGTGGTTCGCGGGAGCCGCCTGTGACCCTGGAGGGAGGGGGGGGCGAGGCCGGGGTCACCCTCGCCGACAGCGTGACGGTGTCCCCGCCGGCACGCCCGGCACGCTCCCGCCTGTGGCGGGCAGTCTGGGAGCTACTGCACGATCTCTCGGTCGCCGTCCTCTTCTGCTTCTTTCTCATCACCTTCGTGGCCCAGGCGTTCCGGGTTCAGGGCACGAGCATGGAGCCGCTCCTCAGCGACGGCGACCGCATCGTCGTGAACAAGCTCGTCTACCGCCTCGGCTCCATCGAGCGAGGGGATGTCGTCGTCTTCTGGTACCCGCGCGACCCGTCGGTGTCCTTCATCAAGCGTGTCGTCGGGCGCCCGGGCGACCGGGTGGAGATCCGCGCCGGGCGCGTGTACGTCAACTCGGAGCTGCTGAGCGAGGCCTATCTCCCCGAGGCCTTCCGGGACACCGACACCCACCCTCCGATCCAGGTCCGGCCGGGCTACTTCTTCGTGCTGGGCGACCATCGACGGAGCAGCAACGACTCCCGGAGCTGGGGCGAGGTGCCCGAGAAGTACATCTACGGGCGTGCGGCCTTCCGCTTCTGGCCCCTCAGCCAGATCGGGCCGGTCCGCTGACCGCCTCCCCGGGACCCGGCCTCCCCGGGGCTCGTGTCCCTGGCCAGGGGGAATGACACGGGCGCCCGTCGCGGATAAGCTAGCCTGTATCGCTCACCGACTCCCCCCGCGGCGGAGGCCCCGGTGAGCGGCCCGGCCCGAGGCTTCGACATGTCCACGGAAGCGACGAAGAAAGAGACAGGGGTGCGCTCGCGCGCGGTGCTCGCCCTCGAAGATGGGCTCGTCTTCGAGGGGCGGTCGTTCGGGCACCGGGGCGAGGTGACGGGGGAGGTGGTCTTCAATACCGCCCTGTGCGGGTACCAGGAGGTCCTCACCGACCCGTCGTACGCCGGGCAGATCGTGACCATGACCTACCCCCACATCGGAAACTACGGGGTGAATCCCGAGGACGTGGAGTCTGCGCGCCCCCAGGTGGCGGGATTCGTGGTGCGTGAGGCGGCGACGGTGGTCTCCTCGTGGCGGGCCTCGGGCATGCTGGACCAGTATCTCGACGAGCACCGCATCGTCGGGATCAGCGAGATCGACACCCGGGCCCTGACCCGTCACCTGCGGACCCACGGGGCGAAGAGGGGGGTCATCTCCGCCGTCGATTTCGATCCCGCGGCCCTGGTGGCCCGGGCCCGGTCCTCCCGCTCGATGCTCGGGCTCGATCTCGCCCGGGAGGTCACGTGCGAGAAGCCCTGGACGTTTGACCTGCGCACCGAGGGGGCGTCGGCCGCTCCCCACCTGGTGCCGGTGCTCCGGGGCCGTCCGGCGGGCGAAGGGGAGGAGCGGCCCTTCCACGTGGTGGCATACGACTTCGGCCTGAAACGGAACATCCTCCGCAACCTCGCCGCCGCGGGCTGCACGGTGACGGTGGTCCCTGCCCACACCACCGCCGCCGAGGCCTACGCGCTCGAGCCCGACGGGATCTTCATGTCGAATGGCCCGGGAGACCCGGAGCCAGTCACCTACGCGGTCGAGGCGGCGAAGAGCTTTCTCGATCGCCTTCCCGTCTTCGGCATCTGCCTCGGTCACCAGATCATGGGCCTGGCCTGCGGGGGGAGGACCTTCAAGCTGAAGTTCGGCCACCGCGGCGCCAACCACCCGGTGAAGAACCTGGAGACCGGTCAGGTGGAGATCACCTCTCAGAATCATGGCTTCTGCCTCGAGCCGGACCTCTTCGAGAACGGGGACTTCGTGCAGACCCACGTCAATCTCAACGACGGCACGGTCGAAGGCTTCCGCCACCGTGAGCGCCCGGTGCTCTCGGTCCAGTACCATCCGGAGGCCAGCCCCGGACCCCATGACAGCCACTACTTGTTCGAGGAGTTCGTCTCGATGATGCGCGCCCACCGGGACGCCTGAGATGCCGAAAGACCCCGCCATCAAGTCCGTCCTGGTGATCGGATCCGGCCCCATCGTGATCGGGCAGGCCTGCGAGTTCGACTACTCCGGCACCCAGGCGGTCAAGGTCCTCCGGCAGGAGGGCATCCGGGTGTCCCTCGTGAACTCCAACCCGGCCACGATCATGACCGACCCGGAGTACGCGGACCGCACGTACATCGAGCCCCTCACCCCGGAGGCGGTGGAGACGGTCCTCGAGCGGGAGCGGCCCGACGCGCTCCTGCCCACGGTGGGGGGGCAGACCGCCCTCAACCTCGCCGTCGAGCTCGCCCGTCGTGGGGTTCTCGACCGCCTCGGCGTGCGTCTCATCGGGGCCAGCCGCCAGGCGGTGGAGATGGGGGAGGACCGCCAGCTCTTCAAGGACGCCATGGCCCGGATCGGTCTGGACGTGCCCCGCAGCGGCTTCGCCACGACCATGGAGCAGGCGCGCTCGGTCGTCGAGACCACCGGTCTGCCGGCGGTCGTCCGACCCTCGTTCACCCTGGGAGGGACCGGGGGAGGCATCGCCTACAACTCCGAGGAGTTCGAGGAGATCGCGGGCCGGGGCATCGACCTCTCGCCCACCAGCCAGATCCTCATCGAGGAGTCCGTGCTCGGCTGGAAGGAGTACGAGCTCGAGGTGATGCGGGACAAGGCCGACAACTTCGTGGTGATCTGCTCCATCGAGAATTTCGACCCCATGGGCATCCACACCGGGGACTCGGTCACCGTGGCGCCGGCCCAGACCCTCACCGACCGAGAGTACCAGGTGATGCGGAACGCCTCGCGGGCGATCATCAACGAGATCGGCGTGGAGACCGGTGGCTCCAACATCCAGTTTGCCGTCGACCCGAAGACCGGACGGCTGACGGTGATCGAGATGAACCCCCGGGTCTCCCGCTCGTCCGCCCTGGCCAGCAAGGCCACCGGGTTCCCCATCGCGAAGATCGCGGCCCTCCTGGCCATCGGGTACCGCCTCGACGAGATCCGGAACGACATCACGCGGGTGACGCCGGCCAGCTTCGAGCCGGTCATCGACTACGTGGTGGTGAAGATCCCGCGCTGGGCCTTCGAGAAGTTCCGGGACGCCAGCCCGCTCCTGGGGACGCAGATGAAGTCGGTGGGAGAGGTCATGGCCATCGGACGGACCTTCAAGGAGGCCCTCCAGAAGGGGCTCCGCGGCCTGGAGACCGGCATCAGCGGCTTCGCCCGGAGAGACCTCGACGAGACCCGCATCAAGGAGAAGCTCCTCGAGCCCGACCCCGACCGCATCTTCTACGTGAAGCTGGCTCTCGACCGGGGCTGGGCCCACGAGGAGATCTACCGGATGACGGGCATCGACCCGTGGTTCCTGGACCAGATCCAGCAGATCGTCGATCTCGAGAAGGAGCTGGGGCCGGGGATATTCGAGGACGCGGATACCCTGCGCCAAGCCAAGCGGATGGGCTTCTCCGACGCCCGCCTCGGGCAGCTGTCCGGGGCCAGCGAGGCCGTGGTCCGGGCGGCCCGCAAGGCGGCCGGGATCGAGCCGGTCTTCAAGCGCGTCGACACCTGCGCCGCGGAGTTCCAGTCCTACACTCCGTACCTCTACTCCACGTTCGAGAGCGAGTGCGAGGCCGAGCCCACCGACCGCAGGAAGATCGTGATCC
Source organism: Acidobacteriota bacterium (assembly GCA_022340585.1). Lineage (GTDB taxonomy): Bacteria > Acidobacteriota > Vicinamibacteria > Fen-336 > Fen-336 > JAJDNS01. The sequence continues at coordinate 15,637 of JAJDNS010000149.1, read as the reverse complement.
TCGGCAGCGGCCCCAACCGGATCGGGCAGGGCCTCGAGTTCGACTACTGCTGCTGCCACGCCTCCTTTGCCTTCAAGGAGGAGGGGTACGAGACCATCATGATCAACTGCAACCCGGAGACCGTCTCGACCGACTACGACACCTCGGACCGTCTCTACTTCGAGCCCCTGGCCTTCGAGGACGTGATGAACGTCCTCGAGAAGGAGAAGCCCGAAGGGGTGGTCATCCAGTTCGGCGGGCAGACCCCGTTGCAGCTTGCCCTGCCCCTGCAGGAGGCCGGGGTGCCCATCATCGGGACCAGCCCCGACGCCATCGACCTCGCCGAGGACCGCAAGCGCTTCAGCGCGCTTCTGCGGGAGCTGGACATCCCCCAGCCCGAGAGCGGCACCGCCACCTCCCTCGAGGAGGCGAAGGCGGTGGCCGAGGGGATCGGCTACCCGGTCCTGGTCCGGCCGTCGTACGTCCTGGGCGGTCGAGCGATGGCGATCGTCTACGACGCCGCGCACCTCGAGGGCTACGTCCGCGAGGCGGTGAAGGCCTCCCCCGAGCATCCCATCCTCATCGACCGTTTCCTCGAGGACGCCTTCGAGGTCGACGTCGACGCGTTGGGGGACGGGGAGCGGGTGGTCATCGGCGGCATCCTGCAGCACATCGAAGAGGCGGGGATTCACTCCGGCGACTCGGCCATGGTGTTGCCGACGTACAAGGTGGCGGCGGAGCACCTGGAGACCATCCGCCGCTACACGCGCCAGCTGGGCCTCGCCCTGGAGGTGAAGGGCCTGATGAACGTCCAGTACGGCATCAAGGACGACGTCGTCTACGTTCTGGAGGTGAACCCCCGGGCTTCGCGCACCACCCCTTTCGTGAGCAAGGCCACGGGGGTGCCCCTGGCCAAGGTCGCGGCCAAGATCATGGCCGGGCGCTCGCTGGCCGAGCAGGGGATCCTCGACGACCTGGAGGTGAAGCGGATCTTCGTCAAGGAGTCGGTCTTCCCCTTCCTGAAGTTCCCGGGGGCCGACATCCTTCTCGGCCCCGAGATGAAGTCCACCGGTGAGGTGATGGGCATCTCCTCGGACTTCGGCATCGCCTTCGCGAAGTCGCAGCAGGCGGCCGGGTACCACATCCCGACCACGGGCACGGTCTTCGTGTCGGTGAACGATTTCGACAAGCCCGGGGTTCTGCCCCACGCCCGGACCATGCACGAGATGGGGATCCACATCCTGGCCACCCGGGGTACCGCGGAGTACCTCCGGGAGCACGACGTCCCCGCGGAGACAGTCTACAAGGTGAACGAGGGCCGGCCCAACGTGGTGGACCTCATCAAGGACGGCCGGATCGACCTGGTGTTCAACACCCCTCTCGGTGGCGAGTCGTTCTACGACGACAGCGCGATCCGCAAGAGCGCGGTCCTCCACAACGTGCTGGTGGTGACCACCCTGACCGCCGCCGCGGCCACCGTGCAGGCCATGTGCGCCCTCCACGACCGGGCCACCGACGTGGTGAGCCTCCAGGAGATCCACGCCGACCCGAGCCCGGCCGTGGACGCTCCTGCCCTCTCCAAGTGAAACCTCTCTTCCTCGCCCTCTCCGGTGGCGGCGCCCATGCCGCCGCCCACTGCGGCGTGCTGCGGGCGCTCGAGCGGGAGGGCATCCCCGTGGCGGGGGTGGCCGGGGTGAGCGGAGGTGCCCTGGTGGCCGCGGCCTGGGCCGGCGGCGCCAACCTCGACGACCTCGTTGACCAGGCCTCCCGACTGCACCCCTGGATGTGGGTGCGCGGGTGGGGGGGCGGGCTCCTCTCCGGCACCCGGCTCGGGGCCCTGATCGACGAGTTCGTTCCCGTGGACCGGTTCGAGGAGCTGCGGGTGCCGGTGACCGTCGTGGCCACCGACGTCGACACCGGAGAGGCCGTGGTCTTCACCGAGGGGAGTCTGCTTCGCGACGTGGTCCGGGCCTCGTGCAGCTTCCCCGGGGTCTTCCCCCCCTTCTCCTGGGAGGGGCGTCGCCTCGTGGACGGGGGGGTCTCCGAGGTCGTCCCGGTCTCTCGCGCCCGAAAGATGGCGGGGGACGCCGGGATCGTGGTGGCCATCGACTGCAACGCCGGCGGCCGGTGGCCCGCCGCCGACTCCTTCATCGCCATCGCGCTCCGCGCCGGGCTCACCATGGTGCGGGGGCGCACCCGCTCGGAGCTCACCGGCGCCGACCTCGTGATCTCTCCTTCGATCGGCGAGTCCGGGTGGATGAGGCCGGACCGGATTCCCCGCTTCGCCGAGGCGGGAGAGGAGTCGCTCGTCGAGGCTCTGCCCGAGCTGCGCCGCCTCCTCGAGGAATGAAGGGGGCGCGTGAAGGGGGCGATCTTCGGCCTCGCCGTGGCCGTCCTGTTGCTGGGCAGCCTCGGGCTCCTGGCCGCCTGCCGCGATGACCCCCCGCCGCCCCCGGGGACCTGGATGGAGTCGAGCGGGTTGGAGCCCCTCTTCGAGACCGTCCACGGCCACCGTCTGCGCTTCGTTCGGGCCGGCGCCGGTCCTCCGGTGGTGCTCGTTCACGGGTTCGCCTCGTCGCTGTACACCTGGAAGGACGTGCTCCCCGCCCTCGTCCCCTCGCACGAGGTGATCGCCCTCGACCTGCCAGGCTTCGGCGGGTCCGCCCGGCCCGTCGACCTGTCGTTCGAGGAGCTCCCCGCGGCCGTCGTCGGCCTGATGGATCGCCTCGGGATCGATCGGGCGGCCCTCGTGGGGAACAGCATGGGCGGCGGCGTCGTGGCCGTTCTGGCCGGCTCGCGTCCCGAGCGTGTGAGCGCCCTGGTCCTGGTCGACGCCGCCGGCTTCGACCTCGAGCCCGAGGACCAGCCGGGAATGGTCCGTCTGATGATGTCGCCGCTGGGCTCGGTCCTCGACGACCTTCCCGGCCAGCGCCGCGCGGTCGAGGCGACCCTCTCCCAGGTGTTCCACGACGACGGCCTCGTCACCGAAGAGCGCGTGACCGAGTACCTGGACGGTGTGTCCCGTCCCGGCACCTTCGCAGCCATGCGCTCCCTGGGACGCTCCCTGGGCAACCAGACCACGGTGGTCCAGGATGCGCTCCCGGGAATCGAGGCAAAGACGCTGGTCGTCTGGGGCCGCGAGGACCGTTGGATTCCCCTGAAGGACGCCGACCTCTTCGTGGCCGCGATCCCCAACGCCGAGAAGGTCGTCTTCGACTCCTGCGGGCACATGCCCCAGGAAGAGAAGCCGAAGGAGCTGGGGCCGCTGCTGCGCGAGTTCCTCGCGCCGCCGGAGATCGAGGCCGGAGGGGCTACTTCCGCTCGAGGGTGAAGAGCGTCTCCCGGGCCTTCTGGGCCATGGGGCTCTGCGGGTGCTCGCGGACGATCACCTGCATCGTCCGGACGCCCTCCGCGCGCCGGCCCCAGGACACGTAGGTGCTTCCGAGGACGAACAGCAGGCTCGGCTGGTCCGGCGCATCGGGGTCGAGAGAGAGAGCCTCCTTGATCATCCTCTCGGCCTCGGCGTACTGCCGCTGGGCGCTCTGGAGGATGGCCAGGAGCAGGCGGGTCTGCCGGCGCTCGTGGGGCGGACGGTAGGCGTCGTGGGCGGCCGCCCGGGCGAGCAGGTCGTAGCTGTCCCCGTAGCACCTCTGGTTCCAGAGGTGCACTCCCAGGGAGAAGAGGGCGGCGGCGTCGTCCGGGTCGTGCTCCAGCGCCTCTTCCCAGGCGCCGACTCGACGCGCGGCCTCGAGGGCCTTGTCCATCGTGTGGGGAAAGCGCCCCGGGCCCTCGAAGCCATCGATCCTCAGCAGCTGGCGGCCCCGGGGAGAGAGGAAGAGGATCGTCGGCAGGTTGTGGACCTGGTAGGTCCTCGCCACCTCGAGCTCGCGACGGCTTCCTTCGGCGTCGACCTTGACTGCGATGAAGCTGTGCGCCTTTGCGGCCACCACCGGCTCGACCCAGGTCGTCCGCTCGAGCCGGCGACTCAAGCCGCTCCACTCGGTCCAGAAGCCGACGATGACCGGCTTGTCGTGCTCGCGGGCGAGCTCCATCGCCTCGTCGAAGCCCTTCTCCCACTGGATCCCCTTCGCCGGAGCGGGGCCGGCGAGAAGGACCGTGAGTGCGAGGACCGAGGTCATCGGTCTCTCACCCGCCCCGAGGGCTCTCGTTGCGTCAGGTCGCGGAGGCCGCGAGCAGGCGCGCCGGGCCCCTCGCCGAGCCGACCGACCGCCTGATGCAGAGAAATGCGCACGAGAATCTTCCTGGCCGAGGATGTCGCGACGGGGCGTCTCGGGGTCCGTCCTGGCCCAGGGCACCGAGCGAGCTTCGGGACCGCCATACCTCTCGCCCCTCGCTATTCCAGACGAGAGGCCCAGGAGCGGTGTTCCCCCCGGTGGCAACCTTTAACACCTTTGTTCCCCGAGAGATAGCGGGCAGGGAAGACCGGCAGCCTACCTTCGCTCGAGGACGAACAGCGTCTCCCGGGCCTTCTGGGCGATGGGGCTCTGGGGGTGCTCGCGCACGATCGCCTGCATGGTCCGCACCCCCTCCGCCTTGCGACCCCAGGACACGTAGGTTCGACCGAGGATGAAGAGGAGCTGGGGCTGGTCCGGGGCCTTCGGATCGATCGACAGCGCCTCCTTGATGAGGATCTCCGCCTCGGCGTACTGGTGCTGGACGTGCTCGAGGATGGCCAGGAGCATGCGGGTGCGCCGGCGCTCGTGGGAGGGGCGGCGAAGGTCGTGGGCGGCCGCCAGGGAGAGCAGATCGAAGCTCTCCTCGTAGCACTCCTGATCGAAGAGGTGCTCCCCGAGGGCGAACAGCGCCGCCGCGTCGTTTGCGTCACGCTCGAGGGCCTCCTCCCACGCGCTCACGCGTCGGGCCGCCTCGAGGGCCTTGTCCATGGTGTGAGGGAACCGACCCGGTCCCTGGAAGCCGTTGATCCGCATCACCTGGTGGCCCCGGGGAGAGAGGAAGAGGATCGTCGGCAGGTTGTGGACCCGGTAGGTCTCCACGACCTCGACCTCGCGGCGGTTCCCTTCGGTGTTGACCTTGACCGACACGAAGTTCTCCGCCTTCGCTCCCACCACCGGGTCCACGTAGGTCGTCCGGTCGAGTCGGTGGCACCACCCACACCAGTTGGCCCAGAAGTCGACGAGGACCGGCTTGTCGTGCTCCTGCGCCAGTGCCATGGCCTTGTCGAAGCTCTTCTCCCACACGATCCCCTGGGCCGGGGTGGGACCGGCGAGGAGCAGCGTGAGGGCGAGGACGGAGGTCATCGGTCGTTCACCGGGCGCTCGCGCCCCCGTTCGTGCAGGCGTGAGCCTGGGCGTCGAACAGAGGCTGGAAGGAATCCGGGTGGTCCCAGAAGGTCTCGGGATGCCACTGGACCCCGACGACGAACGGGCGCCCCGGGTGCTCGAGGCCCTCGATCACCCCGTCCTCGGGGCATCGGGCGGACGCCACGAGCCCGTCGCCGAGCCGACCGACGGCCTGGTGGTGAAAGCTGTTCACCGGGACCGTCTCCGGGCCGAGGATGTCGCGAAGGCGGGTCCCGGGCTCGGTCTCGATCCGATGCACGCGCCGCGAGCGTGGCTCGGGGCAGTCGTGCCGCTCGCCCCCGGCCACCTCGGAGGGGAGGTCCTGGATCAGCGTTCCGCCGCTGGCGACGTTCAGCACCTGTATTCCCCGACAGATGGCGAGGATCGGGAGGTCCCGCCGCAGCGCCTCGCGGGTGAGCGCGAGCTCGAGGTCGTCGCGGTGGCGATCGACGCGCCGGAGCCTGGGGTGGGGCTCCTCGCCGAAGAGGAGGGGGTCGACGTCCACTCCCCCCGAGAGCAGCAGCCCGTCCAGCCGATCGATCAGGCGAGGCGCGTGGCCGGGGGCGCACGGCGCCAGGATCATGGGGATGGCGCCGGCCTGCTCCACGGAGCGCACGTAGTCGTCCCGCAGCACGTGCACCCCGGGCCGGGCGTGCTCGTCGTCCAGGGTGATCCCGATGACCGGTGCCATCACATGCGCTCCGGAATCGGGATGCCCAGCAGGCCGAGGAGGACCTCCATCTGGCGGACGAAGCAGTCCACGACCAGCGTCCGGACGGCTCGCAGCTCATCGCTCTCGGCGTGGAGCACCGAGTGCTGGGGCTTCTGGTAGTACGAGTGGAACGCCTGGGCCACGGTGAAGGCGTGCTTGGCCAGCAGCGCCGCGTCCTCGGTGCGGATGGCCTGCTCCTCCACCTCCTCGGTGCGGCTCATGAGGAGGAGGAGCGACCAGACCTCGTCGCCTTCGTCGCCGGAGAGGGCGGTCTCGAGGTCCATCGCTCGAGCCCGATCGAGCAGGTCCGCCACCGAGTGCCCCTGGGTCTCCAGCTTGCCGAAGATGTTCCGGGCCCGGACGACCGCGTTCTGCACGTACGGGCCCGTCTCCCCGGTGAAGGCGAGGGCCTCCTCCATGTCGAAGGTGATGATGCGAGTGCGGGAGAAGCGGAGCATGAAATAGCGGAGCGCCCCGGTGGACACCGCCTGCGCGGTGGCCTCCCGCGCATCGGGATCGCGCTCGGGGTCGCGGGCATCCACCTCCGCCCGCGCCTTGGCCAGCAGCGCGTCCAGGAGATCGTCGGCCTTCACCCCGAGTCCCTTGCGGCCCGAGACCTTGACCGCGGCTTCGTTCCCGGAGACGTCGTAGCCCAGTGCCCGGGCGGTGGCGGGGGAGAGGACGACCTTCTCGTAGGCCAGGTGGTGGGATCCCTCCGCCTCCTTCTCGAAGCCGAGGGCGGCGACGCCGGCCTTGACCACCCGCTGGGGGTAGGACTGCCCGACGTCGATCACGTTGTAGACGGCGTCGGCGTGTCCGAAGCGGGGGGCCCCGGGCTCGCCCCCTTCGCTCGTGGTGGTCCAGAGCTCCGGGTCGTCGGAACGAGTCCGGTGCCGGCGGTAGAGGAAGTCGAGGTCGAGGCGCCCGAGCTTCCAGAGCTGGTACGCGATGTCCTTGCCGGTATAGGTGACGGTTCCGTTCGAGCGGACGATGATCTTGTCGTCGTCGTCCATGGGCAGGACCCAGCACCCCGCGTTCTTGCCCTCGGTCTCGTGCCGGATCGCCCCCCCCTCCCTCAGGAGCCCGAAGGCGTGATCCCAGAAGTGCAGGTGCAGGATGTCGCTCTCGTGGACCAGCAGCTCGTACCGAATGCCGAGGCGGGCCATGGTGGCGAGGTGGCAGTCGACGATACGACCGGCCACGTGAGCGGCCAGCCCGGCAGTTTCGTTGGCTCCCTTCTCGATGGCGTGGAGGGTCTCCGTCTGGAGGGCCTTCCGATCCGGGTCGTCGGCGTAGAAGTCACCCACCCTCGCATAGAGGTCCCAGCAGTAGTAGTCGAACCGTCCGTCGAGCTTCTCGACATCGGCCAGGGTCATCCTCTCCAGGTGCTCGAAGCCCACCACCACGTCCGCCACCTGGACACCGGTGTCGTCGATGTAGTTCTGGATCCCGACTTCGAATCCCCGGTGGCGGAGCAGGCGCACGAAGGTGTCGCCCAGGCAGGCGTTGCGCAGGTGGCCGATGTGCGCCGCCTTGTTCGGGTTGATGCTGGTGTGCTCGACGATGACCTGGCCTCGGTTCTCCGAGGTCTCCGGCGGCGAGGTCAGGGCCTCGTGCAGCCGGACCGCGAAGCCCCCGCGGGCGAGGAAGAGGTTGACGTACCCGCCGCCCGCCACCTCGGCCCGGGTGACTCCCGGGACCGAGCCCAGCTCCTCGGCCAGGCGCGCGGCAATCTCCCGGGGCGGGCGGCGCAACGACCGGGCCAGGTCGAAGGGCGCGGCGAGGGCCAGGTCACCGAGCTCGACCCGGGGCGGGTACTGGAAGGAGACGCTGTCGAGGGAGATGCCGAAAGCGCTGCGTGCCGCCTCGCGGACCGCGCCGGCGAGGCGCTCCTGCTGATCGATGATCACGACTTATAATTCTAGTCACTCCCCATGGGTCTCCTTCGGACGTTGACTTCTTTTTGCCCATGACGCCAGAGGCGTCCGCGCCCCCGGTGTCGTGGAAGACGGTCGCGGTGCCCGTCGAGCACGGCGGGTGGGGCTTCCTCGTGGAGCCCCTCGTCCTCGGACTGGTGCTCGTTCCGTCGGTCGCCGGGATCTGCCTCGCCGCGGCGGCGGTGGCCGCCTTCCTCGTCCGTCACCCCTTGCGTCTCGCGCTGATCGACCGGCGCAAGGGAGTCCGGTACCCGCGGACGGGCCTCGCCGAGCGTGTCGTGATCGCCTACGCTGCCCTCGCCCTGGCCTTCGCCCTGGTGGCCGTGCCCCTCTCCCGGTCTCCCTTCTGGCCGCCGGTCGTCCTCGCGGCTCCCGCGGCGCTGGTGGCGCTCTGGTCCGACGCGCGAGGCCGGAGCCGGGAGGCCCTCCCGGAGGCCGCGGGCGCGGTGGCGCTCGGGGGCTCGGTGACGGCCATCGCCCTCGCCGGTGGCCTCCCGGCCGGCCCCGCCTTCGGAGCCTGGGCGCTTCTGGCCCTTCGCGGGGTCACCGCGGTCCTGTACGTGCGCGCGCGCCTGCGTCTCGACCGGGGCCTGCCGTCGGGGACGGCGACGGCCCTCGGGAGCCACGTCGCCGGGGTCGCGGCGGCGGGGGCCCTCGCGGCCGCGGGGTGGGGACCGTGGCTGGGTCTGCTCGCTCTTCTCCTCCTGCTCCTCCGTGCGTGGCACGGCCTGTCCTCGCGACGTCCCCGCCTCCGTCCCCAGGCCCTGGGCTTCAGGGAGATGGGCTGGGGGCTGGTCACGCTGGCGCTCCTGGCCGTGGGCTATCGGCTCCGGCTGTAGCGGCGGACCGCCTGTGCGCGGACGTGGACTCCGCTATCATCGGAGGATGGTGCGTCCTCTCCTCTCGGTGCTCATCGTGGCAGCGGCGGTGGCGGCCGGGCCTCACGAGCATTTCGATCTGCTGGCGTCCTTCGACCCGCCGGGGAAGGCCGGGGAAGACGGCGCCATCGCCGTCACCTTCCGGGCCCTCGATCCCGACGTGAGGCTCAACGAGACCCCGGCCCCGCACCTGAGGCTCGACCTGACCCAGGACGTGCTGGTGGACCACCAGGTCCCTTCCCCGCGACGAATACCCACCTACGACCCCCTCACCGCGAAGTACCTGGACCTGGCCGAGCCCGTCCGCTTCCCGGTGTCGATCTCTCCCACCGCCCCGGCCGGACCCCAGAGGGTGGAGGCCGAGGTCGTGTTCTTCTATTGCTCGGTGCGGGAGGCCTGGTGCCGACGAGGCACTGCCGACATCGAGGTCGAGGTCACGGTCCCCTGACCCCGTTGCCGCGCCGCCGTCTCGCCTGGGTCGCCCTCCTCGTCATCGGATCGGCCCCGCTCGCCCGGGGCGAGGCCGAGCCGGCCCCGCCGGCGACGGGTGACCCGTCCCGCCCGCGGCTCGTGGATCAGGTGACGGTCACCGCCACGCGCGGCGACACGAGGACCGGCGACAACCCCGCCAGTGTCGCCGTCGTGGATCGCACCACCCTCGACGTCACCGCGGCCCCCACGGTCGACGACGCGCTGCGGCAGGTCGTGGGCTTCGGCCTGTTCCGGAGACTGGGAAGCCGCACCGCGAACCCCACGGTCCAGGGCGTGTCGTTGCGGGGGCTCGGAGCGAGCGGGGCGAGCCGGGCCCTCGTGCTCGTGGACGGCCTCCCGCTCAACGACCCGTTCGGTGGCTGGGTGTACTGGGGACGCGTCCCCCGACTGGGGGTGGAGCGGCTCGAGGCGCTGCGCGGGGGCTCCTCCGACCTCTACGGCAGCGGGGCTCTCGGAGGGGTTGCGCAGATCGTCTCCCGCCGCCCCGGACCGGGGCGGGGCCTGGAGGCCGAGACGAGCGCCGGTGGCTCGGGACACGTCGACGGGGTCGTGACCGCTCACGCCGGAGGCGGGGCCTGGAGTGGGCGGGTGTCGATCCAGGCCCTGCACACCGACGGGCACCAGGCGGTCGACCCTTCGGACCGAGGCTCCGTCGACCGACCCGTGGCCTCGAGGCACGTTGCCGTGGACGCGACCACCGAGCGCCGGGTCGGGGGCGACGGGCGTCTCTTCCTCCGGGCCATGTACTACGACGAGGCCCGAGAGAACGGGACCCCGCTCCAGGAGAACGACACCGGGATCGGCCTGGCCGCCGCCGGCTTCGACCGCGGGCCGTGGTCGCTGCGCCTGTGGGGTTCGTCCCAGGAGCTCCGGCAGGCCTTCAGCGCCGTGGCCCCGGACCGTGGGACCGAGAGGCTGACCCGGCTCCAGCGCGTGCCCGCCGATGCCGCGGGCCTGAGCGGCCAGTGGTCCCGGGCCCTCGGTGGCCACAACCATCTCGTGGCCGGTCTGGAGGGGCGAAGAGTGAGCGGGTCGACCCACGAGACGGGGTCGATCGGCGGGGCGGCGACGAGCGAGCTCGATGCCGGGGGAACCCAGCTGAGCGCCGCCGCGTTCGTCTCGGACCGGTTTCAGGCGCACCCGCGTTGGCTGCTCACTGCCGCCGGTCGCCTCGACGTCTGGGCGCAGCGGGACGGCCACTCCTTCCTGACGCCCCTCGTCGCAACCGTCGACACGGCGGAGTCCAGGTTCACCAACCGCTCCGAGACCGCCCTCAGCCCCCGTCTGGGCGTGCTCTTCCGGGCGTCGTCGGTGGTGGCGCTCAGCGCGTCGGCCTACGGCGCCTTCCGTGGGCCCACTCTCAACGAGCTGTACCGCGGCTTCCGGGTGGGTCAGACGGTGACCCGAGCCAACCCCGCGCTCGTCGCCGAACGGCTCTGGGGTGGGGAGCTCGGCGCCCTCCTCGCCCGCGGGCCCCTCGCCCTGCGCCTCACCGTCTTCGACGCCGAGGTGCGGGATGCGGTGGCCAACGTGACGGTGGAGACGACGGGGTCTCTGGTCACACGGCAGCGCCGGAACCTCGGGCGGGTGCGGTCGACGGGCCTCGAGGTGGAGGCCGAGGCCCGAGCAGGGGCCCGATCGACCGTGACCGCGGGCTACACGCTGATCGACTCGCGGGTCAGGAGCTTCGCCGCCGACCCCACCCTCGAGGGTCGAAAGCTGCCCCACATCCCCCGACACCAGGCGGTGCTGCAAGCGCGATACGACTCCGACTGGCGTCTCGGGCTCCAGGCGCGGTGGGTCGGTGACGCCTGGGAGGACGACCGGAACACCCTCGTCCTCGACTCCGCGTTCCTCCTCGACCTCTTCGTCGCCCGGCGGATCGCCAGCGGGCTCGAGGTGTTTGCCGCCGCCGAGAACCTCCTCGACGCCGACGTCGTGGTGGGACGCACGCCGGTCCGCAAGCTCGGCGCGCCTCGGATGATCCGGGGCGGTCTCCGGTTCCGCGCCGGCGTCCGCTGAACGGCGCGCCCCCTCATCTCTTCAGGGCGAGGGCCTTCTCGTAGTCCTCGGGCGCGTTGACGTTCAGGAACAGCTCGTCGGGATCGCCGAAGGCGCCGAGCTCGTCCGGTCCCATCTCCTGGACGCGGACGCGGGCCCAGAACGCGGTCATCTTCAGGTCCTCCCGGGCCACGCAGCGTCGCACCGGCTCGAGGCAGCCTGCGCCGTAGATGGCGCAAAGAGGCTCGGGACCCCGACGCGAGACGGGGACGACCGCGTCGGCGTCGCCGGCGAGGGTCACGAGGCGGGCGAGGAGGCCGGCCGTCACCAGGGGAAGGTCCACGCCCAGCAGGAGGGCGGGGCGTCCGCGTGCCTCCTCGAGGGCCGCGAGAAGCCCGGCCATCGGCCCCCGGTCCGCCACGGGATCGGTCACGACCGCGGCTCCCCGTTGGGAGTACCGCGGTTCCGGGCCGGCCAGGATCCGGACCTCGCCCGTCACCGCCGACAGTCGGGCCAGAGCGTGGCCCAGGAGGTCGGTGTCACCCCAGGACAGAAGCGCCTTGTCGTGGCCCATGCGGCGGCTCCGTCCGCCGGCCACGGCGAAGCCGACGGGCCTCATCCCCGGCGCCGAAGCTCGAAGGACCCGGTGATCTCGAGCTCGGCGCGCGCCTCGTCGGCGAGGGCGTGCCCCTTCGGCCCGAGGCTCATCCGTCTTCCTCCGGGGGAAGGTGAGGGGGGCTGAGGCCGTTGCGCCAGCCCCGCTTCAGCTCGACATAGGTGTAGACCACGCGCTGGATGGCAGTGATGTTCGAGAGGATGGCGATGATCCAGAGCACCGCCACCATCCGGTTCAGCACCGCGCCCAGGATCAGGAGTACCACCCGCTCCGGCCGCTCCATCAGGCCCACGCGACACCGGGGGATGAGGCTCTCGGCCCGGGCCCGGGCGTACGAGGTCATGAAGCCGCCGAAGGCCGCCACCCAGACGAGCACCATGAGGAGCGTCTCGGCCAGCCGCGCGTAGAGGATCATGAGCCCCAGGTAGAGGAGCATGTCCGAGTAGCGGTCCATGGTGGAGTCGAGGAACGCGCCGAACCGGGTCTCGCGTCCCCGCAGGCGGGCCACCCGTCCGTCGAGCATGTCGAAGATGGCCCCGGCCAGGGCCACGAGCCCGCCCACGCGCAGCAGCGCCGGGCTCACGTAGCCGGGCCCGCCGGCGAGAGCGAAGAAGGCGCAGGCGACGCCGTTGAGGACCAGCCCGGTGATCGTCAGCACGTCCGGGCTGAAGCGGGCGAGTGCACGCACCAGCGCGTCGAGGGGACGCGCGAGAGCCGCTCCGATCCTGGCGGTGAGCATGGCGGGGCGCGGCGGGGACGCCCCCGTCCGCGGCGGCGGCGAGTCTATGTCCGGCCTCCGGGGGAGTCAACTGCCGTGGCGGTCTAGCTTCGTTCCCAGCCCAGCCCGACCCACACGGCACGACCCGGCCCCGGAAAGCCGATCAGGGTCTCATAGCCTCGATCGGCCAGGTTGTCGATCCGGCACCGCAGGCTCCAGTCGCGGTGGAACCGCCACGACCCGGCGAATCCAATCAGTCCGTAGCCCGCCACCGCGTCCCGGTCGAGGACCGGGATCTGGTTGTCGAGGTACCTGGAGACGGCGCGGGTGAACAGCCGCAGGCTCCACGAGGGGGAGGGCTGCCAGGTGAGGCTGCCTCCGCCGAGCCAGCGGGGCTCGTAGAGGAGCGGTGGACCCGAGGGATCCTTCGCGTCGAGCCACGTGACCTCGGCGTCGACCCGCAGCGTCGCGTGCGGCTGCCAGCGGGCGGTGATCTCCACCCCCTGCGTTCGCACCCGGGCCCGGTTCACGTGGAGGAAGAGGTCGAAGTCGAAGTCGACGAGATCCCGGTACTCGTGGAGGAAGTAGCCGGCGCCGACCTCGAGGCGGGCCGCCGCGAAGCGGTGCTCGAGCCCGACCTCGCCTCCGATGGTCCGCTCGGGCTTCAGGTCCGGGTTCCCGCCGAGGGCCGGCGGGCTGGCCAGAGCGAAGAAGCTGGGCAGCTTCGTGGCCCGGCCGGCCGAGGCCCGCAGGCGGGTGGCGCCCGAGCCCGGTCTCCAGACCACGCCGAGCTGGGGGTTCAGCTGCGGGCCCAGTCCGGAGGCGCCGTCCAGGCGCAGGGCGACCTCGTAGAGGACCGCCCCTCGCTCCTGCCGGAACGCCCCGAACACCCCTCCGCTGACCCGCTGCTCCTCGTAGTCGCCGGGCACGTCGCCCCCGAGATCCGGCGGCAGCTTCAGCAGGCTCCCGTTGTCGGCCCACTCCCCCTCCCCCGAGGCGCCCACGTCCACCTGGGTCCGTCCGGAGCGATGGAGGGGCGCCTGCCAGGCGAGGCGGAGACGGGTGTAGGTCGTCCTCTCCTCGGACTCGGGCACGACGGGCGCGATCGCCGGGCTCACTCGATCCTGGGCCCGGCGCGAGAGGCCCGCGCTCACCAGGTGACGGGGGCCGCCCGGGCCCCCCAGCGTCAGCCGGGCCCCGACCGCGAAGTCGTCGTGCTCGGTGCGCCGCAGCTCGCCCGTTCCCAAGACCGGCCCCCCCGAGCCGTTGGGGTAGTCGTCCTGCTCACCGCTGGCGAAGCGCGCGGTGAGGGCGAGCTCCACATCGGTCCCCAGCGCCAGGTCGGCGTTCGCCCAGGCGTCCAACTGCTGGAATCGCTCGCTGGCAATGCGGAACCGCTCCTCGTCGTAGCCGACACCGGCCGACCAGCCTCCCCGCCCCGCCGGACCCGAGGCGCGGGCGAAGCCGCGCCGCAGGTCGGCATTTCCGGCCTCCGCTCCCACCGCCGCGCGGACACGCCCGGGGCCGCCCCGCGGGGTGAAGAGCTGCACGACTCCGGAGAGAGCGCTCATCCCGTAGAAGGACGTCTGCGGGCCGCGGACGACCTCGGCATGATCGACCAGGCCGCGTGGAATCTCTTCGAAGTTCACCGCCCCGCCCTGCCGGTCCGTCGGGTCGTTGATCGGGATGCCGTCGAGGAGCACCAGCGTGAAGTTGGGGTCCGCGCCGCGGATCCACGCGTGGGTCACCCCCGGCCGCCCCCCGGTGGGAAGCAGGTTGACGCCGGTGACCCCTTCGAGGATCTCGCTTCCGCTGCGGGCCTCCGAGACGGTGAGTTCTTCCGCCCCGATCACCGTGACCGATCCCGTGGCCGAGGAGATCGGCCGTGCGGTGACCGTCGTGGTTTCGAAGAACACCGGCGCCTTCTCCGCCTCGGTGGGCGTGTCCGAGGGGGAAGCGGGCTCGTCGGCCCGGGGCTCGTCGGGAGCCGGGGGACCGGGCAAGGCCGGGGACGGAAGAATCAGGGAGAGGAAGGCGAAGACGATGAGCTTTGAGGCGAGGCGCATCCCTCATCGTAGCCTGCTCCTCCGGTGGCCCTCCACCTCATCGCCCGAGGACGGATTCTGTCGTCCTTCCCGAGGTCAGTCCGGGGCCGGTGGGGCCTTGATCCGGAAGATCCGAACCCCGCCGCGACGCGCCACCAGCTCGAGCTTCCCGTCCCGGCTGAGGGAGTCGACGGCGTGCTCGAAGCGCTTGCGAAACGCGATGACGTGCGGCGCCCTCGACCGCAGGTAGGTCCTCCCCGGGCGCCACCGGTTGACCGCCAACCACTCGAGGCCCAGGGAGCGGAACGCGTCCAGATACTCCTCCGGGGTCTCGAGGGCCTGGAGATTGCCCTTCTCGGTCATGGGGTGGATGTGGAAGTAGGGCCGTTCGACGTAGAAGAAGGGCTGGAGCTGCAGGCCCATGCCCACCCGGGCCCCGGGGACGGTGTTGTGGTTGACCCAGTCGGCGACCTCCCAGTACGGCGCGCGTGCCCGGGCAAACTCGTCTCTCCCCTCGTGGTAAAGAGCTTCGATGAGCCCAACTGTGGACACGTACTGGTGGTGTAGGGCCCTCGCCCCGATCACCACGACCAGGGCCAGCGCCGCGAGAGACGTCGCCCGCCGGCGGTCGGGCAGGAGTCGCGCCGCGCGGGCGGCCTCGGTGAGGGCCAGGGCGGAGAGGACGCTGGCGAGGACGAGAAGCGACAGGAAGTAGCGTGCCTGCCAGTAGCCGACGAGCAGCGCGAGCAGGCCATTGGAGACGAACACCCCGACGAGGAGCAGGGTGACCCGGGAGCGCCTCGTCGTCACCGCCAGCACCAGGCCGGGGATCGACAGCACGACCGGCACCCACCCGAAGCCCGCGAGCATCTCCTCGAGAAAGCCGCCGAACGTGCCGGCCTTCCAGCTGAATCCGGTCGAGCCCTCGAACATCTCCC
>JAJDNS010000144.1 GCA_022340585.1 Acidobacteriota bacterium | reverse complement strand
CCGCCGCCGCAGACACGCCTCGGGGGGAGCGCCCCGCTCGGGGATCACCGCCTCGCCCGGCGGCTTGCTCACCGCCACCAGGTCGTCGTCCTCGTGGACCACCTGGACTGGTGGCTGGGGGTCAGGTCCCAAACGTTGCCTCAGCGTCCTCTGAATGGGATGTCGGGCTCGCCGGAGCCGGGCCGAGATCGGATCGGTCTTGAGTGAGGATCCAGGCGATGAGGGCGACCAGCAGGCCGGCCCAGACGAGGACGGCCCGTCGCGTCGCGGTCCGGGCTCGCGCCGCCTCCCAGTAGCGGGCGGGCACCACCTTCTGGATCCAGAAGGTGGCCACGCCGGCGAGGTTGACGCAGACGACATTGACCAGCAGCAGCTCGGCGGCGCCGCCTGCCCGGTCGAGTTGTCCCGCGCCCAGGAGCAGGCCCGCCACCACCAGGGGAGGCATGAGGGCCACCGCCACCATCACCCCGATGAGGGCGCTCGAGGCGGCGGTGGTCACCGAGAGGGCCGCCGCGACCCCCGAGGCCAGGGCGAGGAGGATGTCGCCCGGGCCCACCCAGGTGCGGAGCTCGATCTCCAGGGTTCCCGTGTCGATGGGCAGGAGCGCACCGAGTGCCGCGGCCAGTCCGAGGGCGAGGGCCATCCCGGCCAGGTTCACCCGGATCGACGTGCGGGTCAGGTCCAGGTCGCCCAGGGTCGTGCCCAGGGCCAGGGCCAGATTGGGCTTGAGGAGGGGGGCGATCACCATGGCCGCGATGATCACCGTGGCGCTGTCGCGAACGAGTCCGATGGCGGCGACGATGGCGGCCAACGCCACCATCACCATGAACTGCCAGTTGACGCTGAGGCCCTCGGTCAGGTCCGCGTACAGCTCCTCCCGGCTCACCCGCTGGGGGGGCGGGGGCTCCGGGGCCTCGGGCTCCTCGGGAGCGAGCTCCTCCGGCTCGGGCTTCTCCGGGCGCGGGAGGCTGGCCTCCACCGGCAGCAGGAAGAGTCGGAAGGTCCCGTCGCTGGCGAAGCGTAGCCTGATGTCGTCCACCAGCTTCTCCGTCTCGCTGGCGTCAGCGAGAAGCCGCACGTGGTTCTGCTCGTCCGGCGTGGCGGTGACCCAGGTCCGGCCCGCGCTGAGCTCCGTGAGGGTTTCGGCGATCTTCTCCGTGGGCCACGACGTGTAGAACTCGATCAGCCGCTCGGCCATCACACCACTCCCTGGCCCGACTGCACGCGCCGGAGATCAGGCGCGCCTGTGGGCACATCGAGTGTCCTTCCCGGAGGACACGATTCAAGATTCAAGACCTGACCCCCTCGTGTCATGGGGTGGCGAACTCGTCGCGGGGGGAGAGGTCGTGGTTGAGGCGGAGGTCGCGCGGCGGGTCGACCCGACGGGCACCGCGCAGGGCGCGGAGGACGCCGCGGGCGGCGTGGCGACCGAGGTACTCCGTCACCTCCGGAGAGGTGGCGCGGGCGGTCCAGGTGACGGGATCGAAGGGCAGGGGATCGAGGCTGCCCACCAGGATGCTCCCCACGTCCACCGCCTGGGGGAAGACGCGGGTGAACGTGGCGGCGATGCGGGGGGTGGGGGCCCAGGTGCAGACCAGGCCCCCCGGCTTCAGGCGGCGGGAGCAGAGCTCGAAGAACTCGACGGAGTACAGGTTGCCGGAGTAGGCGCTCCACGGCCACAGGGCGTCGGCCTCGATGATGTCGTAGCGGGCGTCACCCAGGCTGAGGGCATGTCGTCCGTCTGCGGTCACCACGTCGACACGGGGATCGCGGAGAAGGCGGTGCAGGCGTGGGAAGTTCACGCGCCGGTCCAGCTCGCGCAGAAGACGGGTCTGGGGGGAGGCGATCTCGAAGACCTCGACGAGACGGGTCTCCGGGCGGCAGCCGGCGGCCCAGGCGGTGTTGCCCGAGCCCAGGCCCACGATCGCGGCCTCCCGCGGCTCGGGATGGATCACCGCCGGGACCGCGCCCAGCAGGGTGTGGGCGTCGTCCCCGTAGGGAAGGACGCTGTGGCTCTTGCCGTCGACGTACACGAACCAGAACGGCCCGCCCTGAGGGGTCACCCCGGCCACGCTGGAGGCGTCCTCGTCGAAGAGGGCGGGTCCCCCCTCGCGTCCGTGCATCCGTTGCCAGAAGGCCTGCTGGTCCGGGAGGACGACGAGGAGGAGGACGAGGGCCGAGCCCAGCGCCACGAGGGCGGGGTGCGGGCCGTGGTGCCGCCAGCCCACCGCCACGAAGACGAGGCCGCACGCGAGGAGGAGGCCCAGGGTGCCGGTGGTCCCGAGGCTCTCCAGCAGAACGAGTCCCACCAGGAGGCTCCCCGCGGTGCAACCCGCGATGTTGGCGGCCTGGAGGAAGCCCACCTTGCGTCCGCTGGTCTTCGGGTCGTCGTGGACCGCGCGCTGAAGGACGGGGAAGGAGAGCCCCATGAGGACGGTGGGAAGCAGGTAGAGCAGGCTGGGGAAGAGAAGGTAGAGACGCAGCAGCGACTCGAGGTCCTGGTCGGTCCCGAGACGGAACCCCTGGGCCGCCCGCCAGTAGCCGAAGAGCCAGTCGTAGAGGGGCGTCCCAGTGGGCAGGTGGGCGATGGCCACCGCCCCGAGCCCGGCGTAGACCAGGACCCCGGCCTGGAGGGCGGCGAAGACGAGGAGGGGTCGGCGCAGGCGGTCCGCCCATGCCGCGCCGGCGAGGGCGCCCCCGGCGAAGCCCAGGAGGTAGATGGCCAGCACCGTGCCGAAGGTGAACGCGGTTCCCTTGACGCCCACGTCCACCACCCGGAACCAGAGCATCTCCAGGGCCAGGGCGCAGAAGCCGGAGAGGGCGTACAGCGCCATCCAGAGGCTGAAGCGACGTCTCTCCGGGGAGGTCCCCGGAGTGACGGAGGCGCTGCCCTCGACCCGTGCCCGCGCGGAGGCCCGGAGCAGGAGGAGCACCGAGGCCGCCGCCAAAAGGTTGCCCCCGGCGGCGATCATCACCGCCCCCCTGATCCCGAAGAGGCGCATGAGGACCCACGGGGCCAGCAGCGCTCCCGCGCTGGCTCCGAGGGTGTTCACGCCGTAGAGGAAACCCACGGTGCGGCCGGCGCGACCCACGTCGTCCACGAGGGCGCGGACGAGAAACGGGAGCGACATCCCCATGAGGAGCGTCGGAGGCAGCAGGCCGGCGAAGTGCAGGATCCCCCCCGTCACGGGGGAGGCGTACAGCCACGAGCCGTGGCGGTAGAGGAGATCGTAGTAGAGGGGGCAGGAGAGGACGCCGAAGACGGCGATGCCCGCCTCCAGGAGGGCGAAGGTGAGGAGGGCGCGGCGGGGGAGAACGCGAGTGGAGAGCACCCCGCCCAGGTGGCTCCCGACCCCGATCCCGGCCATGAAGGCGGCCACGATCAAGGCGATGGAGGTGATGCCCACCCCCGTCTGAAGGGCGAGGATGCGCTGCCACGCCACCTGGTAGACGAGGGCGGAGACCCCGCTCACGAAGAAGGCGAGGCCGGCCACGAGAAGGGAGAGGGAGCGGGTAGTCAACGGGCGTGAAGCTACCCGTCCCTCGCGCCCCCGGTCAAGCGGACTACAGCTGCTCCTTCACCCGGTCCCGGTTCGCCACGAAGATCTCGAGGCGGGGGTCGTCCGCCGCGGCAGCTCGCTCGACGGCTCGGGAGTAGGCCGAGAAGGCCTCGGCCAGGCGTCCCGCCCGCTCCAGGGCCTCGCCCAGGCTGTCGTGGACGTTGGCGGCATCGGGGTGGAGCTCGACGTTGTAGCCGAAGACGGCGAGCGCTCCCTCGATGTCGTCTCGACCGAGGTGCTGATAGCCGATCTGGTTCACCACGTCCTCCGGTGGGACCACGCCGTACCCGTAGCGCTCCGAGAGCCCCGCGTAGTGCGCCTTCAGGTCGTCCAGGGACCCCGCAAACTGCCCGGTCTCGGGATCGGCGGGGAGAGGCCATGGCTCGAAGGCCTTCCGCAGGCCCCAGTAGTGGGCCCGCAGGACCACCGACCCGTGGGTCTCCTCCGGCATGCGGAGGATCTGCCAGTGGAAGTCCTCGGCCGTCGCCCGCTCCAGGACCTTCTGGAGTCGGTCCAGGCGAGTGGGGGGCGGGTCGCCCTCCTCCTCGTTGGCCATGGCCACCACGAGGGTGGACTTCAGATCGTCTCGATCCTCGAAGAACTCGTCGGCCTGGCGCAGCGGCAGGTCCTCGTCCCAACTCAACGTGGGGCTCACGGCGAGGACCGACTGAAACATCGGCGGGCGCGTGAAGAAGGCGTACAGGGCGAACAGCCCCCCGAAGGAGTGACCGGCGAGGATCCGGTGGGGCTGTGTGCGGTAGTGGGCGTCCACCCAGGGGAAGAGCTCCTTCTCGATGAAGTCCAGGAACCTCGAGGCACCGCCGCTGGTGGGGAACTCACGGACGACTCCGTCCCGGCCCTCCAGGGTTGCCCGGGTGGGCGTGAGGTCTCGCGTGCGGTCCGTGTTGGCCACCCCCACGACGATGACCGGCGGCACGAGGCCGTTGCGGGCCAGGAAGTCGGCGGTGCCCCGGGTGTGGGTGAGGTGGGCGTCACCGTCGGTCACGTAGAGCACCGGGTAGCGCTCGGTGGACCGCTCGTAGCCGGGGGGCGTGGAGACGAGGACGGTGCGCTCCTCGTCCAGGATGTCCGAGCGGACCGTGACGGTCTCGCCTATGGTGATGGGCTCAGCGGCCCTGGCGGCGGGAGCCGCGAGCGACAGCAGAAGAGCCGAAAGAAAGAAGCGCTTCATGTGACCTCCGTGAGCCCGAACCGTCCGGGACGTCCCACCGACCGGCACGGCATGAGTCGGCGCCCCTGCGCTCCGAGCCGCGAGCGCCCCCTTTGGCTCGAGGCTGTCACAAATCACCGCACATTCAAATCCAGGGGATTGGAGCCGATGC
>JAJDNS010000128.1 GCA_022340585.1 Acidobacteriota bacterium | reverse complement strand
AGGCGAGTCATCACGTCGAAGTACAGGTCGCCGCTCGGCGGGTAGTAGCGGACAGCGGGGTAGTCGCCGAGGAGATCCGCGGCCTTGATCTCGTCGACGTTTGGATCATCGTCGTATGCTGCCCGAAACGCCCGCTTCAGACGCTCGACGTTCTCCGACGTCGCTCGGATGAAGAGGTCGAGGTACTCGGTGGCCCGCACCAGACCGTGGAAGCCCATGGCCGCGGCACCAATGAGAACGTACTCGAGCCCCTCCTGATCGAAGGCGCGAAGGACCCGGAGCATCTCGTCGCGATCCACCGGGCAAGCGTATCGTGTCGCCCCCGGTGACACCACACCCCCACGTCGTCCTCATGCGCGAGGGCTGGAGCGCGTCGCCAGGGGCGGGTCGGCGACCTTCAGGAGCTGCTTGCCGCGGTTCTTCCCCTCGAAGAGGCGCAGGAGCGTGGCCGGGGCATTCTCCAGCCCCTCCTGGATGTCCTCCTCGTGGTGGATCTTGCCGTCCTGGACCCACTGGGACAAGGCGGCCACCGCCTCGCCGGCGCGGTCCATGTAGTCGAGGATGATGAACCCTTCCATCCGCCCACGCCGCACGAGGAGCGAGAGGTAGTTCCGCGGACCGGGGGGCGGCGCCTTCTCGTTGTACCCCGAGATCGCCCCGCAGAGGACCACGCGCCCGCGCATGGCGAGGTTGGCGAGAGCGGCGTCCAGGATGTCGCCGCCCACGTTGTCGAAGAAGACGTCGATGCCGTCGGGGCAGAGCTCGCCCAGTCGCCGGGCGACGTGCTCCGCCTTGTAGTCGACGGCGGCGTCGAAGCCCGCCTTCTCGGTGAGCCAGGCGCACTTCTCGGGGCCGCCGGCGATGCCCACGACTCGACATCCCTTGATCTTGGCGATCTGCCCCGCCACCGAGCCCGTGGCCCCGGCCGCCCCCGAGACGACCACCGTCTCTCCCGCCTGGGGCCGGCCCACGTCCAGGAGGCCGAAGTAGGCGGTGACGCCGGTCAGCCCCAGGACGTTCATCGCCAGGGGGATGTCGACGCCGGCGGGGAGCTTGACGAGGGGGAGGGGGCCGCCGCCGTCGGTCAGGCGGTAGTCCTGCCACCCGACGTGTCCGGAGACGAGGTCACCGGGCCGGAATCCCTCGTGGCGGGAGCCCACCACCTGACCCACTCCGAGCGAGCGTATGACCTCGCCGATGCCGATGGCCGGGAGGTACGTGTCCCGCGACATCCACCCCCGCTGGGTCGGGTCCATGGACAGGAAGAGGCTGCGGACCAGGACCTGGCCTTCGCCCACGGGCGGGACCGGCTCCTCGCTCCACGTGAAGTCCGTCACCTGCACCAACCCCCGCGGGCGGCGTGCCAGCCGCCACTGCCGATTCACGCTCATTCCCCCCCTCCCCTTCCTGTGTCGGTCTCCCAGGGCCGGCTCTCGGCCCACGAGCAGACGGCCCCCTGCAGCTCGTCGAGGCGGCCGTCGAAGAAGTGGTTGGTCCCCGCGACCACGACGACCGTGCGCCCCTCGGGCCAGGGCTCGACCAGGGCCCGGATTGCCTCCCCGGACCCGAACGTGTCGTTCTCGCCCTGGACGAAGAGCCGCGGCTTCCCGCCGGCGTCGAGCGGGGGCGGCCGGTCGAGGAGAATGGTGGAATCGGTGAACGTCGCCGGGCAGCCGAGGACGAGCACGGCGCCGACGCGGTCGTCGGAGGCGCCCACGTGCAGTCCCACCACGGCCCCGAACGAGAAGCCTCCCGCGACGAGAGGCAATCCGGGAAGCCGCCGCGCCAGCTCGTCGAGGGCGGAACGCGCGTCGTCGGCCTCGCCGCGCCCGCCGTCGTACACCCCTTCGCTCCGGCCCACCCCGCGAAAGTTGAAGCGCAGGACCGCGAGACCGGCCGACTGGAGCGCCTTGGCCGCACGGAAGACCACCTTGAAGTGCATCATCCCGCCGTGGAGCGGGTGGGCGTGGCACACCACCGCCCCCGCCACCGGATCGGCCGGAGGGCTCATGAGGATGGCTTCGAGACGCCCGGCCGGGCCCTCGATATCGAAGCTCTCGTTCACCAAGTCGATTGTATGCGAGGGGTCGCCGACCGCTTCACGCTCCCCGGGGCAGGGACTCCTGGGCCGCCGCCCGGGCCCGCAGAAGGGCCGCCCGTGGCGGGGGCGTGTTCTGGTTGGCGTTCTTGATCACCTGCACCGCCCCGAGGGCCCGGGCGCGGCCCACGGTGGCCTTGAGCAGCCGCCGCAGCGCGCTCTTGGGTGCCCCCGGCACGATCGCGAGCTCGTCCAGGTTGCCGACCAGCCCGCCCAGGCCGAGCTGGTACCGCAGCGAGAGGGTGGCCACCCCGACGATGCGCCCACTCTCCTCCGCCACCCGCACCAGAAAGTGAGGATCGTTGATGGTCTTTCGGAACGTCTGAGCGAAGGAGATCGGCTCCGGGTAGTAGCCCACGTCCTCGAGCAGGGAGAGAACGGCCACGCCGTCCCCGAGCGACGCCGGTCGCACGCAAACGCCCATCGGCTTCCTCCTGTGCCCCCCGAGCCACGGCGGTGTGTCTGCCGGGCCACGGAAACGACCGGTCACGGCCCTCTGGGACCGGTTGCCGGTGGGAAGTGCAAACCCGGGGCCACCGGAGGCACTATCATGACGAGGACTGAACCGGCCTTCGGCCGGATGCCTTGGCAGGCCGAAGCCGGCCGAGGGGAGGAGAGCGATGCGAATCTTCGTGACCGGCGCCACTGGGTACATCGGGGGTGCCGTGGCCGTCGCCCTGCGGAGGGCCGGACACGACGTGCGCGGGCTGGTCCGCTCTCCCGAGAAGGCGGTGCGCCTGCGGCGTGACGAGATCGAGCCCGTCGTCGGCGACATGACCCACCCGGGGAGCTATCACGAGGCCCTCGACGAGTGCGCGGTCCTCGTCCACGCGGCCGTGGACCACGGCGCGGGTGTCGTGGATCCGGATCGCGCGGTCATCGACACCTTCCTCGCCGCCGGGACCCGCGGGGCTCGCCCGAAGACCGTCCTCTACACCAGCGGCGTCTGGGTGTACGGGGACACCCGGGGACGGTGGGCCGACGAGACCACGGCGCTGGCACCGGTCCCGATGGTCGCCTGGCGTCCGGAGCACGAGAGGCTGGTCCTCGAGAACCCTGGCGTCCGGGGCGTGGTCGTCCGGCCCGGCTGCGTGTACGGGCTCGCCGGCAGCCTCACCGGCCGGTGGTTCGAGAGCGCCCTTGGCGGGGAGGCCGAGGTCGTGGGAGACGGCGCCAACCGCTGGGCCATGGTGCACGTGCACGACCTGGCCGACGCCTACGTCCGCCTGGCCGAGAGCGGGTACGCCGGCGAGGTCTTCAACGTGACCGACCGGTCTCGCTCGACCGTGCGGGAGATGGCCGAGGCCGCGGCGCGGGCGGCGGGACGCCCGGGCGCGGTCCGCCTCGTGCCCGTGGAGGAGGCGGCGAAGACCCTGGGCGGTCTGGCCACGAGCCTGGCCCTGGACCAGCACGTGGACTCCCGCAAGGCGGTCTCGCGTCTCGGCTGGCAGTCGCGCCACGGCGGGTTCGTCGACGGGGTCGACACGTACTACGGCGCCTGGAAGGAGAGGCAGGGCTAGGAGGCGGTCGCCATCACCTCGTGAGGTGGTCCCCCCAGCCGGCTGCGCACGAGTCGCTCGAGCCAGACGAGGCTGACCGGCTTGTGGAGGAACGCGTCCACTCCGAGCCGGGCCGCGGCCGAGGCCTGGTGGGGCTCCCCGTACGCGGTCAGCACCACCACCGGGGGCGCGCTGCGCATCTGGCGCAGGTAGGCGGCGATGGCGAGCCCTTCGCTCCCGACGGTGGAGGACAGGCAGCAATCCACGATGACCACGTCGAAGACCGAGCTGGCCAGGTGCTCCGCGGCCTCCTTCAGCGTCGCGGCGCTCTCGACCTCGAACCCGGCTTGGCGGAAGTGGGCCACGTAGGCCTGCCGGACCGTGTCGCTGTCGTCCACGACGAGAAGCCGCTCACACACACCCGAGCCCTTTGCAAAGCCAATGCCGGCTTCAGAGCACTTGAAATCAGCGAGTTACAGGCGTCACCGGCCCCCTGTCCGGCCGGCTCGTTTCCGGGAAGCGGACAGTGGCCGCGGGTTTGACCGGCTGCTCCCCGGGGTGACAGACTGCCCACCTGCCAAGGACACGCTCGCCGACACGGGCTCGTGTCCTTGGCCAAGGCAGCCGGCCGCAGGCCGGTTTCGGTCCTCGGAGGTGCCCATGTCGCTGAGCGTGTCGGAGCGGGAAGACCTGATTGCCCGGTATGCCCGGGGTCCGGAGCAGATCCGGGCCGCGCTCGCCCGTGTCCCCGACGAGGCCCGCCAGTGGCGCCCGGGCCCGGGACGGTGGAGCGCCCACGAGGTGGTCGTCCACTGCGCCGACTCCGAGACCAACTCGGCCCTCCGAATCCGCTACCTGCTGGCCGAGAAGAACCCCGTCATCATCGGCTACGACCAGGAGGAGTGGGCCCGGGCCTTCGACTACCACTCCGAGCCCCTCGAGCCGGCGCTGGCCGCGGTCGAGACGGCGCGCGGTCGCACCGTGGCCCTGCTGCGCCGCTTGAGCGAGGCCGACTGGGCGAAGGAGGGGCGTCACACGGAGTCGGGTCGCTACACCGTCGAGGAGTGGATGCGGGTCTACGCCGCCCACCTCGAGGGCCACGCCGCCCAGATCGCACGCAACCTGGAAGCCTGGAACGCGCGGTAGACTGGCTCGGTGCCGCGGACGATCGCATGAGACTCCGGACCCGGATGATCATCATCGCGCTGGCCGCTGCCGCCGGCGCCCTCCTCGTCGTTCTCCTCGTGGCCGGTCCCCGTCTCCGCGAGCGAGCGCTGGACAATGCCCGCTCGACCCTCTTCGCCGAGGCGCGGCTCATGGCGCGCCTCGTTCGCCCCTCCCTCGCCGCCGGGGTCTCCTCGGACGAGCTCGACCGGCTCGTGGATGCCGCCGCCGGCGACGTCCGTGCCCGCGTCACCATCATCGCACCCGAGGGCAAGGTCCTGGCCGACGCCGAGCTCTCCGGGGACGCCCTCGCGTCGGTCGAGAACCACGCCAAGCGGCCGGAGATTCTCGAGGCCCGCGAGAAGGGGATGGGCTCCTCGCTGCGACGGAGCACGACGGTCAAGCGCGATCTCCTGTACGGGGCGGTGACCATCGAGGAAGACGGGGAGCTCCTCGGGTTCTCGCGGGTCGCCTACAACCTGTCCGAGCTCGAGGAGCAGGCCGCTCAGCTCCAGCATGCGGTGGCCTTCGCGCTCCTCGTGGCCTTCGCCATCACCGCCGTCCTCGCCACTCTCCTCGTGCCCCCGGGCATGGGCTCGATGAAGGCCATAATGGAAGCGGCCCACCGATTCGCCGCCGGGGACCTCGCCGCCCGCAGCGACGTGCAGCGGTCCGACGAGCTGGGCGAGCTCGCCAAGATCCTCAACGCCACCTCCGACCTCCTCCAGGAGCGCCTCAACGAAAACGAGCGGGACCAGGCCCGGACCCAGGCGATCCTCTCGGCCATGGAGGACGGCGTTCTCGCGGTGGACTACCGGGGGATCGTGCTCGTCGCCAACCGGACCCTCGTCCGGGGCCTCGACCTCCAGGATCCCCTCGGGCATCACTACACCGAGGTCGTGCACCAGCGCGAGGTCGGGACGGTGATCGAGGACGTGCTCCGCACGGGAGCGCGTCGCGCGATCGAGGTGGAGTTCGAGCGGTTCTCCCAGACGTACGCGCTGACGGCAGTGGCATTCCCCGGCGAATCCGGGGCCCCTCACGGAGCGGTCCTCACGTTCCACGACGTCACCGGCCGGCGCAAGCTCGAGCAGATCCGGCGCGACTTCGTGGCCAACGCGTCGCACGAGCTCCGGACGCCGCTCACCTCGATCCGCGGGTTTGTCGAGGCCCTGGAGGACGGCGCCCTGGAGCAGCCGGAGACCGGGGAGCGCTTCCTCAGGAAGATCCGCACCCACGCCGACCGGATGACCGCGCTGCTGTCGGACCTCCTCGACCTCTCGCGGCTCGAGTCGGGGCAGACCCCTCCGATCTGGGAGCCGGTTCACCCGGACGAGGCGGCGGAGGACGTCCTCTCCTCCTTCGCGGCCCTGGCCCGTTCCAGCCGGGTCGAGCTCGGCCACGTGGACCGGGGCGCGCCGCGGGTGATCGCCGACTCGGACCGGATGCGCCGGATCCTCGAGGTGCTGGTCGACAACGCCATCAAGTACACCGCGGCGCGCCACGGAGACGGGGGCGGCCGGGTCGAGGTGGTGACCGGCCCCGGCGTCGCGGGCGGGGCCCGCATCGAGGTTGTGGACAACGGTCCCGGGATCGAGGCCGAGCACCTGCCGCGGCTGTTCGAGCGGTTCTACCGGGTCGACAAGGCCCGCAGCCGCGAGCTCGGGGGAACCGGGCTCGGCCTCTCCATCGCCCGTCATCTCGCCGAGGGGATGCAGGCCTCGCTCACCGTCACGAGCGAGCCGGGTCACGGCACGCGCTTCGTCCTCGACGTGCCCGCCCGGCCCGAGGACCGGCCGGGCGGGTCTACGCCGGCCTGACCGCGCGGATCGTCACCGACCGGACCGTGCCCACCAGGTCCTCGCGCTTCGCACCGGTGCGCTCGAGGAGCTCCCGGGCCTGATCGGGAGCCGCGGCCTCCATGGAGGCCCCGTAGTCGTCGTCCTTGAGGACCTCGACCGACTCGAGGCCGGCCGCCTCGACCAGGGCGACGTACTCCTCCCTCCCCAGGGCCCCGGAGATGCAGCCCGCCCAGGCCGCGATGTCCTTCTTCACCGCTTCCGGAAGCGGCCCGTCGAGAACGATGTCGGAGACCACCATGCGGCCCCCGGGCTTCAGGACCCGCGCCACCTCGGAGAACACCGCCGCCTTGTCGGGGACGAGGTTGATCACGCAGTTGCTCGTGACCGCGTCGACCGAGGCGTCCTCCACCGGCAGGGCCTCCAGGCGTCCCTCCCGGAACTCGACGTTCCCGTGGCCCGTCCTCGCCGCGTTCCGTCGGGCCCGCTCCAGCATCTGGGGCGTCATGTCCACGCCGATGACCCGACCGCCGGGCCCCACATCCTCGGCCGCGAGGAAGGCGTCGATCCCCGCGCCCGAGCCCAGGTCGAGGACGGTCTCTCCGGTCCGCAGCTCCAGCGGCCCGATGGGCGCGCCGCAGCCCAGGCCGAGATCCGAACCCTCCGGGAGGGCGGACAGGTCCTTCTTCCCGTAGCCGATCTGGAGGGACACGCTCTGCTCCCCGCCGCAGCACGGCGAGGCCTGCGGGCCGCAACAGCTCCCGCCGGTCTCCGCGATCCGGCCGTAGTGCTCCCGCACCTCCGCCACCACTCCCTCGGCTGTCTGGTCCTGCGTCTTCTCCGGTACCGGTCCCATGGCCCTCTCCCCTTTCAGTCTTCGCTGCCGGCCGTCGCCGTGGCGGGGCGGCATGCGCCCCCGCAACCCGTGACCGTGTTCTCGTCCTCGACGGGCAATCCCTCCATCAGGTGCTCGTAGGCCCCGGGGCAGCAATCCTCGGTCGCCCCCCGGACCGCCAGCAGCAGGTCGCGAAACGCCGCCGCGACGGCTTTCCGCCGCTCCTCCGGCAATCGATCGAGGACCTGGCGGGCGAAGGCCACCTCCTGCCGCCCGAGCTCTCGCGCTGCCGCTCGTCCCTTCGGGGTGAGCGACACCCGGGACGAGCGTGCGTCCCGGGGGTCGGCGGCCCGGCGAACCAGTGCCGCCGCCTCGAGCCGCTCCACGTTGCGCGACAGCGTCGACGGAGTCACTCCAAGGCGACGGCCGAGCGACCCGAGGCGCAGCGGTCCTTCCCGCAGCAGCGTCTCCAGCGTCGCGGCCTGGGCCACCGTCACCCCGCAGCAGGCCACGTCCGCCCGCTCCGCCAGCGAGAAGCGCCGCACCAGCCCCCGAAGCCCCTGCAGCAGGTCCCGGGCCTGGTCGGTCTCTCGCTCCATGCTTATATTTGTAGGCTACAACTACCCTTCCGTCAAGTCCTCTGGTGTTAGGATCACGCCGGTCGGCCGTTCGCCCCCCGCAACTCGAGGATCCCATGAGCTTTGACGCCGTCATGAAGTTCCTGATGCCCAGGAACGACGTCTTCCGTGGTCTGCTGAGCAAGGACACCGAAAACCTGCGCCGGGCCGCGGGCCTCTTCGCCGAGGTCGCCCGAGCCGACAACCTGGAGCAGCGGCGGTTGAAGGTCGTCGAGCTCCGGGCCCGGGAGCACGACGGGGACGAGATCACTCGCCAGATCTTCGAGACCCTCAACCGGAGCTTCATCACCCCCCTCGACCGGGAGGACATCCGCTCCCTCGCCTCGGGTCTCGACGACATCCTCGACGACATGGACGAGGTGGCCCAGTACGTCGTCCTCTTCGAGCTCGCCGGGGCCCCCGAGGCCCTCGTCCAGTTCGCCGACATCCTGCTCGAGATGGCGCGCGAGATCGAGAAGGCGACCGGCCTCGTCTGGAACCTCTCGACCGCCAACGTCAAGGCCGCCCAGCAGGCCATCGTCCATGTGTCCGACCTCGAGAACCAGGCCGACAGCCTCTACAACACCGTCATCGCCGACCTCTTCAAGCGCGATTCCAGCGAGTCCATCGGTGTCCTGAAGTGGAAGGTCATCTACGACGGGCTGGAGGACGCCTGCGACGCCTGCACGGATTTCACCCACGCCCTCGGAAACGTCGTCATCAAGAGCGCCTGAGCGGCGGGCGGGCCATGGTCACCCTCACGATCTTCATCGTCGTTCTCGCCCTCGCCTTCGACTTCGTCAACGGGATGAACGACGCGGCCAACTCCATCGCCACCATCGTGTCGACCCGGGTCCTGTCGCCGCGGCTGGCCGTGGCCTGGGCCGCCTTCTTCAACTTCGCAGCCGCCTTCGGCTTCGGGGTCCACGTGGCGACCACGATCGGCAAGGGGATCGTGGACACGAGCGTGGTGAGCCCCATCCTCATCCTCGCCGCCCTCGTGGGCGCGATCCTGTGGGCCTACCTCTGCACCCACTACGGGCTCCCCATCAGCGTCTCCCACGCGCTCATCGGAGGCCTGGCCGGGGCCGGCCTGGCCAAGGCAGGCCCCACCGCCCTGGTGACGAGCGGGCTCGTCAAGGTCGCCGCCTTCATCGTCCTCTCCCCGGTCATCGGCCTCGTCATCGGCGGCCTGCTGATGATCGGGGTGTCCTGGGTCTTCCGGAAGGCCAGCCCCGTCCGGGTGGATCGGTTCTTCCGCGTGGGTCAGCTCGCGTCCTCGGCCGCCTTCAGCCTGGGCCACGGTACGAACGACGCGCAGAAAACCATGGGCATCATCGCGGTGCTCCTCTACTCTTCCGGCTACATCGACCGCTTCTACGTGCCGGTCTGGGTCATCCTCGCCGCCTACACGTCCATCGCCCTCGGGACCCTCGCCGGCGGGTGGAAGGTCATCCGCACCATGGGGGTGAGGCTCACCGACCTGAAGCCGATGGGCGGCTTCTGCGCCGAGACCGCGGGGGCGACGATGCTGATCGGGACGGCGCTCGGCGGCATCCCGGTCAGCACCACACACACCATCGCCGGGGCCATCATGGGGGTGGGCGCGACGCGGCGGCTGTCCGCGGTGCGCTGGGGCATCGCGGGAAAGATCGTGTGGGCCTGGTTTCTCACCATCCCGTCGTCGGCCCTGGTTGCCGGCCTGGGCTACCTGGCCCTGGCTGGCTTCGACCGTTGAGCCGACCGCCAGCTCCCCTGCGGCCGGCGGTCCTCTGCTAGGCTTCTGTTGGGGCTCCGTGGGTGAGCCCCGCCGCCCACCGACAAGGAAGCCAGGTGCCACCATGACGCGATTCCTCGCTCTCGCCGCCCTGATCGTCGTCCCCGCCGCCGGCGTCCATGCGGACGACCGGGCCCTGGACCTGCCCATCGGCGACCCGGCCCGGAAGGACCGCGAGATGCCCCTCGTCCTCGACGGGATCACCGAGGCCGCCGGGGCCGCACTCCTGACCCCCACCGAGCTGGCCGAGCGCCTCGACGGAGTTCAGGTGCTCTTCGTGGGGGAGAGCCACACCGACATGGAGTTCCACCGGGTCCAGCTCCGGGTGATCCAGGAGCTGCACCGGCGCGGCCGGACGGTCGTCGTCGGCCTCGAGATGTACCCCACCGAGGCCCAGGAGTGGCTCGACCGCTGGATCGCCGACGAGACGCTCACCGAGGACGGATTCCTGGACGAGTCCCACTGGTACCGCAGCTGGGGCTACAACTGGGGGTACTACCGCGACATCTTCGTGTTCGCCCGCGAGAACGCCATCCGCCTGGTGGGGGTGAACGTGCCCCGGGATGTGGTGCAGACGGTGAGACGCCAGGGCTTCGACGGTCTCACTGCCGAGCAGAAGGCCCTCCTCCCCGAGCGCGTGGACACCGACAGCGCCGAGCACGAGCAGCTCTTCCGCGCCTTCTTCGGCGACGAGGACTCCCTCCACGGCAACATGCCCCCGGCCATGCTCGAGGGGATGTTCCGTGCCCAGTGCACCTGGGATGCCGCCATGGGCTGGAACGCGGTGAAGGCTCTCGAGGCCTCCGGGGCCGAAGGCGCCATCGTCGTGGTCCTCGTCGGCTCGGGCCACGTGGCCTACGGCCTGGGGGCCGAGCGCCAGGCGAAGCTCTGGTTCGGCGGTCGGACCGCCTCCCTCATCCCCATCCCCATCGGGGAGCGGGACGAGCCGGAGACGGTCGAGAGCGTCCGGGCCTCCTACGCCGACTTTGTCTGGGGGCTGCCCCCGGTGACCGACCCCCTCTACCCCAGCCTGGGCGTCTCGACCCCGGAGGAGAAGAAGGGCGAGCACTACACGATCATCATGGTCGCCGAGGACTCCGTCGGCTCCGCCGCCGGCTTCCGGGTGGGCGACGAGCTCGTCTCCGTCGATGGAGTCCCCATCGACGAGAAGGAGACGACCCGGAGGATCATGGCGCAGAAGCGCTGGGGAGACTCCGCGGTCTACGAGGTCCTCCGCGACGGCCAGCCCCTGACCCTGACCGCCCACTTCCGGCGCCGGCCTCCGAAGCGCACCGCCACGGAGGCCACCGAGGATTCCGCACCCCACCCCATGCCGCCGCACCCGATGCCACCCCACGGCGGCCACGGCGAGGAGCACGATCAGTGATCCGCGGCCTCTGCTCCCTCGCCGCGCTCCTGTCCCTTGGCGGAGTGGTGAACGGGGCCGCGGCGCCGGAGGTCCCGGGGCGACCCCACCACTCGCTGAAGGTCGTCCTTCAGCCCGACACCGGCCGACTGCAGGTGAGCGACGTGGTCACCGCTCCCCCGACCGAAGCCGCGGAGGTGGAGTTCCTCCTCAACCGCGCCCTGACCCTGACCCGGTCGGAGCCCGAGGCCACCGAGATTCCCCTCGGGGACGCCGCCAGCTTCTTCGGCATCAACGCCTCCACCCTTGATCTGGCCGAGGGCCAGGTGAAGCGCTATCGCCTCGCCGCTCCGCCGCCCGGCGGTCCGATCCGTCTGGAGTACGATGGGCCGTTCGACTTCGGGCTCTCCGACCAGAAGGAGGAGTACGCCCGCGGGTTCCGCGAGACCCTGGGCATCGTGTCACCCGAGGGCGTGTACCTCGCCGGCAGCGGCTTCTGGTACCCCCACCTCGGCCAGGGCCTCCTCGACTTCGACGTCGAGGTGACGCTCCCCGACGGCTGGCACGTGGTGAGCCAGGGCAGCGGCACCTCACGCGACGACGAGGGCACCGCCCGCTGGGATTCCCACGGGCCCGTGGACGAGATCTACCTCGTGGGCGGCCCTCTCGAGATCTACCGCGAGGCGGCGGGCGCGGTCGAGGCCCTCGTCTACCTCCGCAAGGCCGACGACGCGCTGGCCGCGAAGTACCTCCAGGCCACCGCCCAGTACCTGGAGATGTACCGCGAGCTGATCGGCCCCTACCCCTACGGCAAGTTCGCCCTGGTGGAGAACTTCTGGGAGACGGGCTACGGCATGCCCTCCTTCACCCTCCTCGGCCCCCGCGTCATCCGGTTTCCCTTCATCCTCGCGTCCTCCTACCCGCACGAGATCCTCCACAACTGGTGGGGCAACTCCGTCTTCGTGGACTACGAGAGCGGGAACTGGTGCGAGGGGCTCACCGCCTACATGGCCGACCACCTCATCAAGGAGCAGCGGGGGCAGGGGGAGGAGTACCGGCGCGACACCCTCCAGAGGTACCGCAGCTACGTGCGCGAGGGCCGCGACTTCCCCCTCACCGAGTTCCGCTCGCGCCACAGCGCGGCCACCGAGGCCGTGGGCTACGGCAAGACGCTCATGGGCTTCCACATGCTGCGTCGGCGCCTGGGCGACGACGTCTTCCGCCGGTGGGCCGCCCGCTTCTACCGGGACGAGCGCGGCCGGCGGGCCTCGTTCTCCGACGTGCGCGACAGCCTCGAGGCCGTCTCGGGAGAGGACCTCTCGCGTTTCTTTGCCGACTGGGTCGAGCGCGCGGGGGCGGCCACGCTGGAGGCGTCGGTCGGTGCCGTGCGCGAGTCGCCAGACGGCGGGTGGCAGGTGGAGGGGACCCTGCGGCAGACGCAGGCCGAGGCCCCCTATGTTCTCGACGTCCCCGTCGTCGTGCAGACAAGAGGCGCGCCGGCCACCGCCACCGTGAGGATGGAAGGGCCGGAGGCGGCCTTCGTCATCGGGGCCGAGGCGCGGCCCCTGGGGCTGCACGTGGACCCCTCCTTCGACGTCTTCCGCAAGCTCGATCCC
The DNA here is from genome assembly GCA_022340585.1 of Acidobacteriota bacterium. Lineage (GTDB taxonomy): Bacteria > Acidobacteriota > Vicinamibacteria > Fen-336 > Fen-336 > JAJDNS01. The sequence goes on along the minus strand of JAJDNS010000128.1, from coordinate 10,024 downwards.
CGGGAGATCCCCGCGTCGATCGGCCAGATCTTCGGCGAGCCGGACGTCCTGGCGGTGCTCCCGGCGCACGCCTCCCAGGCCGAGGGCGACGGCTTCCGCACCCTCGTCGAAGGCTGGCGCAGCGAGAGCCACCAGCCCGAGCTCGTCACCGACGCCGAGCTCGGGGAGCTTCCCGGGGACCGGGCGGTCTGGGTGCTGGGTCGCGGCAACGCCCTGGCCGAACGGCTTTTCGCCTCGGGACCGGACTTCACCCTCGACGCCTCGGCGCTCGCCGTCGGCGGAGAGACCCTCCCCCTGGCCGACCACACCCTCGTGATCGTGCGGCGCCACCCCCGGAACCTTGAGAAGGCCATCGGCTGGATCTTCACCGACGACCCCGCCGCCCTCCCGGGCCTGGGCCGCAAGCTGCCCCACTACGGCAAGTACTCCTACCTCGGCTTCGAGGGCGACGAGCCCACGAACGATCTCAAGGGCCAGTGGTCGCCGACCGACTCGCCCCTGCGCGTCGACCTTCGCCCGGAGGCCGAGCACGGGAAGCCGCTGGCCGCTCTGGCCCTGCCCCCGCGGGAGTCGCTGGCCGAGCTCCCCCCCGTCTTCTCCCGGAAGGCGTTGATGAAGCACGTGGCCTGGCTCGCGGACCCCGAGCGCGAGGGGCGGGGCATCGGCACCGAGGGCCTCGCCGCGGCCGCCGAGTACATCGCGAAGCAGTTCGAGACGATCGGCCTCGAGCCCGGGGGCGACGACGGGACGTACTTCCAGTCCTTCACGACCACCCACACCCCCGACGGCGAGCCCGCCCGCCTCCGGAACGTCGTCGGGGTGCTCCCGGGCACGAACCCCGGGTGGAAGGACCAGTCGGCGCTCCTCACCGCCCACTACGACCACCTGGGTCGGGGCTGGCCCGACGTCCACTCCGGAGACGAGGGCCGGGTTCACCCCGGGGCCGACGACAACGCCAGCGGGGTGGCCGTCCTCCTCGAGCTGGCGCGGACCCTTGCCGCCGCCGGTCACCCCCGGCGGACGATCCTCTTCCTCGCCTTCACCGGGGAGGAGGCGGGGCGGCTCGGCTCGCGCCACTACGTGCTCGACCCCGTGCGCCCCCTCGACCAGGTCATGGGCGTCATCAACCTCGACACCGTCGGTCGTCTCGGCAACAAGAAGGTCTCGGTCCTGGCCACCGGCACCGCCTCCGAGTGGCCCCACATCTTCCGGGGCGCGAGCTACGTCACCGGCGTCGAGAGCCGGATGATCCCCGAGGCCCTCGAGTCCTCCGACCAGAAGAGCTTCATCGACCGCGGCGTGCCCGCGGTGCAGGTCTTCACCGACGCCCACGCCGACTATCACCGACCCGGCGACACCGTGGACGCCGTCGACGGGGCCGGCCTCGTCAAGGTGGCCACCTTCGTGAAGGAAGGGATCGGCTACCTCGCCGAGCGCGAGGAGCCCCTGACCACGACCATCGGCCCCGGCGAGGGGGACGCCCCCCCGTCACCGCCCGCGCCGTCCCGTCCCGGAGGCTCGGGGCGCCGGGTGAGCTTCGGCACCATGCCCGACTTCGCCTTCTCCGGTCCCGGCGTCAAGGTGGCGGGAGTCGTCCCGGGCTCACCCGCCGAGGCGGCCGGCGTGAAGGAGGACGACGTCCTCCGGCAGTTTGCCGGGCAGATCGTCGAGTCCCTGCGAGGCTACGCCGAGATCCTCGAGGGGCTGGAGCCGGGGCAGACGGTGACGGTCGTCCTGGACCGCGGCGGGGAAGAGCACACGCTCGAAGCGACGCTCGCCCAGCGGTGACGCGTCCGCCGGAGCGCGCCGGCAGGCCCGCTGGTAGAATCCGCGGATGCTCGCCGTCCTGCGTGGAGCCCGAAGCCTCCTCTGCCTCCTGCTCGTCGGGGTGCTGTGGGTGGCTCTCACGCCCCTTCTCCGCCTGGTGATCGTCCCGGGCTCGTGGCTCCTTCCCGAGAAGCGCCTGTCCCTGGTCAGCTTCTACATGAAGCTGATCTCGCGCCTCACTCTCGGGCTGATGCACCTCGGCGGGGCCCGATTCCGTCGCGAGGGCGCGCTCCCCACCGGCTCCCGGGTCACCATCGTGGCGAACCACCAGGGCCTCCTCGACATCATGCAGATCACCATCATGGCCCAGCCTTTCGCGCCGGCGTTCGTCACCCGGACGCGGTACCAGCGCTTCGTGCCCCACGTCTCGGCCTGCATCCGCCTCCTCCACTGCCCGATGGTCAACCCGAAGCGGGATCGCGTGGGCGCGGTCAAGGCCATCCGCCGGGCGGCCCAGGAGCTCCCCCATGGCCTGATCATCTTTCCCGAAGGCCATCGCAGCCGGGACGGAGAGGTCCGCCCCTTCCGCAACGTGGGCGTCGAGGCCATCCTCCGCGCGAGGCGCGTCCCGGTTTACATCGTCGTGAACGACGGGCTGTGGAAGGCGCGGCGCTTCGTCGACACCCTCTTCCGGCTCCACCTCGTCGACGCCTGGTCGGGGGCCTACGGCCCCTTCGAGGTGCCCGAGGACAAGGCCGAGATCCCGGCCTTCGTCGAGAGCCTGCGCGAGGAGATCATCCGGCGCCTGGAGGAGCACCGCGCGGCGGATCGGGAAGCCGCCGCCTGAGCTTCGGCTCCCCCTCTCGGCCTCGACGTCAGCTCGCCCGGCGCTTCCCGAGAGCGGCCTCGAGCCGCTCCCGGGTCATGGGCAGGCGGGAGATCCGCTCCCCGGTGGCGTCGAAGACGGCGTTGGCGATGGCGGCACCCATGGGAACGATCGCCGGCTCACCCCCGCCCTGCGGCGCGAGGGCGTCGTTCTTCACGAGGACCGTCTCGATCCGGGGCAGCCACGAGAAGCGCGGGAGCTCGTAGGTGTCGAAGTTCGTGTCCCGCAGCTCTCCGCCGTCGAAGTGCAGCTCCTCGCTGAGGACGTAGCCCAGTCCCATGGTGATGCAGCCCTCCATCTGCATCCTCGCCCCGTCGGGGTTCACGACGATCCCCATGTCCTGGGCGCAGACCACGCGCTCCACCTGGATGGCGCCCGTCGCCCGATCCACCTTCACCTCGACGGCCAGCGCGGCGTAGGTCCCGGAGTCGATGCCGGCAGCGACACCAAAGCCCCTTCCGCTGGGGCCGGGCTGGGGCGTCCAGCCAGAGGCCCGGGCCACCTCCCGCACCACCCGACTCATCCGCTCGTCTCCCATGTTCCGGAGGCGGAACTCCACCGGGTCCACCTTGGCGGCGGCGGCCAGGACGTCGATGTGCGACTCGCGGGCGAAGACGTTCATGTTCGCGCCCGGGGCCCGCCAGGGGCCCACGGCGAAGCGGTGGGCGGCGGCCCCCGGACCCATCCAGCCGCCGTACACCCGCATCCGCGTGTGGGGGATGTCGTAGAAGATCTCCGCCGCCCGGTCGCCCGCGAAGTAGACGTCGTAGTCCCACAGCGAGATCCGCCCGTCGCCGTTCACCGCGGACACGATCTTGACCACGCAGGCGGGGTCGAAGGTGTCGTAGAAGAACTCCTCCTCCCGCGTCCAGGCCACCTGCACGGGCTGGCCGGTGAGCAGCGCCAGGCGCGCCGCCTCCCGGGCCTGCCCGCCCGCGGTCTTCCCTCCGAAGCCGCCGCCCACGTAGGGCGTGATCACCCGGACGCTCTTCGCGTCGAGCCCCGTCAGCTCGGCCAGCTCGTCGCGCAGGGGGAAGGGCGTCTGGGTCGACGCCCAGACGGTCAGCTTCCCGTCCTCCATCACCGCCGTCGCCGCGTGAGGCTCCATCGGGGCGTGGGCGACGTATCCCTTGTGATACGTGCTCTCGAAGACCCGGCCGGCGGCGGCGCGGGCGGCCTCCACGTCGCCCTTGACCTCCTTCACCTCGGGATCCGGGGCGCGCCCCACGAGATCGTCGAAGATGCCGTCGGTGTCCGTCCCGGGCGGGGCCGCGTTCCACTCGGGCTCGAGGCGTGCGAGGGCTGCCGCCGCGACCTCGGGGTCGGCGTGCAGGACGGCGACGAGGTCGTCCTCTCGAACGACCCGCACGCCTTCCACCGCGGCCGCCCCGGACGTGTCGACCCCGGCCAGCGTGGCTCCATGGGCAGGAGGGCGCAGGATTCGAGCGTAGAGCATCCCCGGCCGCCGGATGTCGGCGGCGTACCGCGCCTCGCCCGTCACCTTGGCTTCGGCGTCCAGCCGCGTGGGCGAGAGGCCCATCACCTCGAAGTCCCCGACGGCGGTGAGGACGGCCTCCTCGCCCAACGTCCGCGCGATGGCCTGGCCCCGGGCGAGGGCCCCGTAGCTGACCTGGCGCTCGGACGCGCCCTTCACCGACACCACGCCGTTGCTCACCAGGAGCTGGTCCTTCGGAGCGCCCAGCTTCTCGGACGCGAGCTCCAGGAGGACCCCACGCGCCTCCGCCGCCGCCGCGCGCAGCACGGGCCCGAACATGCGGGTGGTGAGCGACCCGAAGGTCCCCATGTCCCACGGGCAGAGGTCGGTGTCGCCCAGGATCATCTCGATGGAGTCGAAGGCCACCGCCAGCTCCTCGGCCGCCATCTGGGCCAGGGAGGTCGTGACACCCTGGCCCATCTCGATCTTCCCGGAGAAGACGGTGACCTTCCCGTCGTCGCCGATCCGGAGGTACGCGTTGAAGTCCTTCGGGTACCCCCGCCGGAACTGGGCGCAGGCCGGCGACGGTGCGAGACGGACGAGGACCACGATCCCCCCGCCCACGAGCTTCAGGAAGGACCGACGGTCGAGATCGGGGCTCATGCCGCACCTCCCTTCGCACCGGTGGCCACCGACTCGATGGCCTCCAGGATCCTCTTGTAGGCGCTGCAGCGGCAGAGGTTGCCCTCCATGGCGTCGAGCACCTTCTCCCGGGAGGGATGGGGGTCGGAGAGGAGCAGGCCGTAGGCGTTCATGAGCATCCCCGGCGTGCAGAACCCGCACTGCAGGCCGCCGTGGTCCACGAAGGCCTGCTGCAGCGGGTGGAGTGTCCCGCTTTGGGCCAGGCCCTCGATGGTCGTGACCTCGGTCTCCTGGACGTCCGCGAGCGTGGTCTGGCAGGACCGGACCGCCTCCCCGTCGACCACCACCGTGCAGGACCCGCAGACCCCGAGGCCACAGCCGTACTTCGCCCCGGTGAGCCCGAGGTCCGTGCGGAGGACCCAGAGCAGCGTCCGACCGTCGTCGGTCTCGAGGGTGGTGGGCTTACCGTTCAGCTGGAAGCGGATGGACTTCTTCATGGGCGTCCTCCCCTCTCTCGTCTGCGGAACGCGTCGGAGAGCGTCGTTCCGCAGACCTTCCGTCGCCACGTTCGCGCGTTCGTAGCGATGAAGCCTGTTTCCTCCGAGACCGGCTCGTGGGGCCGGCTGATCATCTCTCCTGCAAGCCTGCCCGTGACGAGAATCGTGGGTCATGGCCAGGTCCCCTCCGGTCATCCCGAGCGCGCCCCCGTGGGTTCCTCTACTTGTCGTCCCGAGCCGCGTCCGCGTGGGGCATCGCGCGAGGGCTCTGCTGCCCGGACACAAGCCACCACGTACTTCACCCATCTCGCCCAAAGCGCCCATGTGAGGCCGTCAATCCAAGAAAAATCCAAGAAACACGACGCCGATTCCAGTGTAGTTTCTGTCAGACGCGGGGCCCCCCGGGCACCTGTCCTCGTCTGCCCGCGCGGGCCACACGACGAAGGAGGACACCGATGCAACAGCGGGGAGTCGCACTCGCTCTGGGGTCCTGGGGAGCCGCGCTGATGGGACTCGCCCTCCTGTGCCCTGGCTCGGCGTGGACCCAGGAAACCACCTCTGGTTCCATCGCGGGCCGGGTGACCGATCCGCAGGAAGCACCGGTTGCCGGGGCCGTCGTCACGATCAGCTCCGACCAGGGCTCCCGGGAGCTGGTCACCGACGCCCGCGGTCGCTTCTACGCCCCCTACCTCACGCCGGCCGTGTACTCCGTCGAGGTCCGCATGGCGGGTTTCTCTCCGGTGGAGCGCCGCAACGTCACCGTCCACCTCGGCCAGCGCGTCGAGCTGCCGTTTGGGCTCCAGGTGGGCACCGTCGAGGAGGTCCTCCAGGTCACCGCCGAGTCCCCGGTGGTGGACATGAGCTCGACGACGGCGGGTGGCGTGCTCGATACCGCCCAGCTCCAGGCCCTGCCCGTGGGGCGCAAGTTCACCGAGACCCTCTACATGGTCCCCGGAGTGAGCGACGGCAGTGGTGTGGGAGCAGCCAACCCCTCGATCAGCGGCTCGAGCGGGCTCAACAACAACTACATCGTGGACGGGGTCAACATCACCAACACCGGCTACGGTGGGGTGGGCGTCTACACCTTCTACTTCGGCTCCCTGGGCTCGGGAGTCACCACCGACTTCATCAAGGAGACCCAGGTCAAGAGCGCGGGCTTCGAGGCCGAGTACGGCGAGGCGAACGGCGGCGTCGTGAACGTTCTCACGAAGAGCGGCAGCAACGTCTTTCACGGCAGCCTCTTCGGCTATTGGCGCCCGGCCGCCCTCGAGTCCTCCTGGCGATCACTCGAGACGCCCAACGGCACAGTGAACACGACGGCCTACCCCAGCCTCGACGTCGGCGTCTCGGCCGGGGGGCCCCTCGTCCGGGATCGGCTGTTCGTCTTCGGGGCCTTCAACCCCCAGTACGAGACCCGCACCCTCCTCGCCCCCGACGACGTCGAGAGCTTCCCTCTCCGGGCCCTGGGTGAGACCGACCGGGACCGCCGGACTCTCTCCTACGCGGCCAAGCTCACCTGGCAGGCGTCGGCGAACCACCGCCTCGACCTCAGCGTCTTCGGCGACCCCTCTCACGGGACGACAGGACCCCAGCGCGACTGGGTCATGCGCTTCCAGGACGCGACGGCTTTCAGCGAGCTGACAGGTTACGGCGGCGACAACCAGGCCCTCCGCTACAACGGCGTGCTCAACAACTCCTGGCTGCTCGAGGCCATGGTGGCTCGGGCGAGCACCCACCACGACGAGGCCCCCTCGGTTGACGAGGCCAACGTCGGCGACCGGACGGTGGTGCCGTCGGTGATCTCGGGCGGCATCGGCTTCTACGAGTCGGGATCCGAAGGCTCGAACCTCCAGCTCTCGTTGAAGTCCACGAACCTCTTCGGCCTGGCCGGGCGCCACGAGCTCCGCTACGGGGCGCAGTACGAAGACATCTCCTTTCTGCAGGGAAACAGCTTCACGGGCCCGGCTTTCACCTTCCCCAACGGCACGCAGACGGTCGGAGGGGCGTACTTGCGGATTCTCCCCGACGCCGAATTCGGCAGGATCTACCGGTGGAATGGCTACACGGGTTCGGCCCCCGTGACGACCCAGCACTACCTCAGCTGGTTCGCGCAGGACACCTGGCAGATCGGCGGACGGCTGACCCTTCGCCCCGGGATCCGCTGGGAGCGGCAAACGCTCCTCGGGGGCGACCCACCCCTGTGCTACGACGACGAAGAGCGCGTCGGCGATGGCGGCTCGGGAAGCGGGAACCCCGTCCGCTGCGAGTACACCTGGACCGACAACTGGGGACCCCGTTTCGGAGCCGTGTTCGACCTCACCGGCAGCGGCCGGGCCAAGGTCTTTGCCAGCCTCGGCCGCTTCTTCGTGAAGATCCCCAACGACCTCGCGGCTCGGGGCATGTCGGGTCAGCCCCGCGCGCAGGCCGACTACTTCGACGAGGCCGGGACCGAGCCGGTCCCCGAGGGCGTTCTCGCCGGTGGCCAGACCTGGCACTTCGCCCAGTTCGATCTGTACCCGGCGCTCTTCGCCAACGGCACGGAGCTCACCTATACGGATGAGCTCGTCGCCGGCGTCGAGTTCGAAGCCGCTCCGGGACTCAACCTCGGTGTGCGTTACATCCACCGCGACTTGTCGACGGTTCTCGAAGACTACGCCCAGGCCCAGCCCCTCCTGTACTACCTCGGCTACGGGGGTATCTACCAGCAGGTCGAGTACATCATCGACAACATCTCGGCCGATCTCGAGACCATCGACCCCACCGACCAGGGCATTCCCCAGGCCTTCTTCGAGGACCCCGTCAACAAGTACGACGCCGTCGAGGTCACCGCCAACAAGGTCTTCTCGGGCAACTGGTCTCTCTTTGCGTCGTATCGGTGGTCGCGGCTGAAGGGGAACTTCGAGGGTTTCTTCCGGTCCGACAACGGCCAGTCGGATCCCGCCATCACCTCGCTCTTCGACTTCCCCACGAACGACGTGAGCTACACGGAGATCGGCGCTCCGATGTTCGGCTTCCAGGGCGACATCCGCTACCAGGGCACCACCCTGGGAGAGGGGCGGCTTCCCAACGATCGTCCCCACCAGCTCAGGATCTACGGCACGTATGTCTGGCGAGACCTCAACCTCGGCGTGGGCTTCAACGCCGGATCGGGCCGACTGATGACCGCCCTCGCCGCCAACCCCTTTTACGGAAACGGCGGAGAGATCCCCATGACCCTCCGTGGCTCTGGCTTCGAGACGGTCGACCGCTTCCGCGAGCGCGCGCCCGCCGACCTCCTCCTCGACCTGCACGTGGGTTACACGTTGCGGCTCGGAAACAGCCGGCTCCAGCTGATGGCCGACGTGTTCAACGCCCTCAACAACCGCGAGCCCACGTACTACGACCCGGATGTCGAGGGTCCCTTCGGCGTGCCCAACCCCGACTTCGGCTACCCCAAGTACGGCAACTGGCCCTACCCGGCGTACCGCACCCCCCGCCAGGTCCGCCTCGGCGCCCGCTTCGAGTGGTAGCCCGCGTGTCATCCCGAGGAACTCCATCCGTCGCGCGCGCGACGAGGGATCTGCTGCCCGAGTCGTGGCACCGCGACTTCAAGCCCGAGAACGTCTTCCTGACGAAGGAACGAAGGGTGAAGGTCCTGGACTTCGGCCTGGCCAAGCTCCAGGAGCCCCTGGTGTCGGGCAACTCCGACACCTCGAGCCCCACGGCCACGGTGTTGCCTCGGCCCTGGGCAAGCTCAGCGGCGCGGCGTCCTGCGCCGCTCGGTGGTACGCTTGGCCGGATATGGCCACGCGATCCGGCGGAGTCCGGATGTCACTCGACTTGAACGATCCAGCGGCCGTTCCCTACTTCTTGTGGGATGCGCCGATGACCGTAGGAGAGCTTCGGGCTCGGCTCCATGGTGCGGAGGAGGGGGAGCGAGTGCAGCTGCTCGGGAAGATCCTTCGTGAGGCACGCGATCCCGACGTCTGGCAGTTCACGACACCCACCGAGGTCGGGGAGCTGTGGCCAAAGCTGAACCTGTACCTGGGCCGTCGGCGTGGATTCTGGCGGTTCCTCCTGGAGCGGTGGAACGAGCTTCCCGCCGATGGTCGTGACTAGAAGTCGGCTCACCCCGCTGCAGAAGGACCTGCTCGAGGCGTTCTTCCGGTACGAAGATCGCTTCTATCTCACCGGTGGTGGCGCTCTCGCCGGCTATCACCTCGGTCACCGTGAGACGCATGATCTCGACCTGTTTGCACTGTCTCCCATCATGGAAGACGGCGTTCGTGCCCTCCGTCAGGCGGCACGAGATGTCGGGGCATCGTGGCAGGAGGTCCGAACCGCGCCCGAGTTCCGGAGAGTCCTGCTCTCGCGAGGAGACGAGTCAGTCATCGTCGATCTCGTGATCGAGCACGCCAAGCAGGTCCGACCCGAAAAGCCGATGCTCGGCTCCGTGCGCGTGGACCCCGCCGAGGAGATCCTCGCCAACAAGCTGTGCGCCCTGCTCGGCCGAGCCGAGATCCGGGACCTGGTGGACGTCCGCGCGCTCGAGGGCCTCGGGCTCCCACTGGCCGACGCGCTGGCCGCGGGCGAACGCAAGGACGGCGGCCTGACCCCGGCTCAGCTTGCCTGGGTTCTCTCCCAGATCACAATCGCTGACGACGCCGCTCTCCCCGGTGGAGTCGGCACCGCCGAGCTTCGCGCCTATCTGGAAAGCCTCGTCGAACGGCTTGCCCAGCTCGCTCGTCCGTAGCCTCCCGCCGCCTCGGCCTGTCTGGTGTGCGTCTCCCGGTTGCCCGGGATGAACCGCTCACGAAG
>JAJDNS010000127.1 GCA_022340585.1 Acidobacteriota bacterium | reverse complement strand
CGCGATGCGGGAGCTGGCCCGGGAGACCGGAGGGGACCCCGATCACTGGGGCCTGGCCGGACTCCTGCACGACATCGACCTGGCGGAGACCGCCGCCGCCGGGAAGCCGTCGCGGCACGGGATCGTGGGCGCCCGGCTTCTCGCGGAGCAGGGATACCCCCCCGACGTGGTCCACGCCGTCGAGGCCCACGACGATGCGGCCGGGGTGGAGCGGACGCGGCCAATCGCCCACGCGCTCTACTGCGCGGACCGGGCCTACTGGGCGATCCACTCGAGCGGGCTTCGGTCCCCGTCGCCGGAAGCGGCGAGGGCGACCCCGGCATCCGTCGTCGAGGAGCTCGAGCGACGCGGCATCACAGGTCGGATCGACGCCGACCTGACGCGAGAGTGCGCCCTCCTCGGGCTGACGCTCGACGACGTACTGCGTGTCAGCCTCGACGTCTGGCAACGAGGGCTCTCCGAGGAGCCGAGGGTGGTTCCATGAATCGAGTTGTCACGCCTGGGAGAGAGCGCGGCGGCTCATGACCAGGCGAATCCAGACCGTGGACATCACGCAGGCCAACATGGGCCAGGTGCCCCTGTGCGGGATCAAGGACCCGGGGCACGAGGGTCGCCTGGCCAAGGAGGGTTGGCTCAGGACGGCCCTGAAGAAGGGGTTGAAGGCCCGCGTGCTCCTCACCGAGAAGGGGATCCAGTTCGGCTACGTCGAGTGGCTTCCCGGTGAGCACGCCTGGCGGGGCGTCGACGCGAGCGGGTACATGTTCCTCCACTGCATCTGGACCTACTTCAGGGAGTACCAGGGGAAGGGCCACGGGAAGCTCCTGATCCAGGCCTGCATGGACGATGCCCGCGAGGCGAAGATGAAGGGCGTGGCCACCGTGGCTCGGGACCGGCCGTGGCTGGCCGGCAGCGCCCTGTTCCTGAAGCACGGCTTCGAGGTCGTCGCCACCGCCCCGCCCGACTACGAGCTCCTGGTCAAGAAGCTCGACCGCTCCGCCCCGGACCCCCGGTTCCGGGGGGACTGGGCGAGGCGGCTCAAGAAGTGCGGCTCGGGCCTGACCATCATCCGCGCCGAGCAGTGTCCCCACAGCGTCCGGTTCGCGGACAAGATCGCGGCGGCGGCCGAGGCGTCCTATGGCCTGAAGCCGCGCATGGTGACGCTGAAGACCTGGCGCCAGGCCCAGGCCGCTCCCACACCCTTTGCAGTCTTTGCCGTCATCTACGACGGCGAGCTGGTCGCCGACCACCACGTCAGCGTCCGTCGATTCGAGACGCTGATGGATCGGGTCCTCGCGCGGAGATCGGCGTGAGGGGACGCCTGGCTGCGACGGACGGGACGCGCCCATGACCGGCTTGTCCCAGGACCTGCGCGCCGCCCTCCGGATGCTGGCCCGGAGGCCCGGGTTCACCGCTGCCAGCGTGCTGACCCTGGCCCTGGGCATCGGCGGCGCCACCACGATGTACGGCTTCCTGCAGGCCGTTGTCCGCCAGAGCCGGCCCACGGTCCCCGGCCCGGAGCGTGTCGCACGGATCTTCGCCACGACCTCGCCCCAGGACGACTCCCGCGGGCTCGTGACCTTCGGGGACTACCTCCGTTGGCGCGAGGCCGCCCGCTCGTTCGAGAGTCTGGCCGCCTACACGGGCCAGACGCTCCCGCTGCAGACACCCGAGGGTGCCGAGGATGTGGGCGTCCTCTGGGTCACGCCCAGCTACCTCTCGGTCGTGGCGACGCCGCCCGTCGCCGGCCGCTTCTTCACCGACGAGGACGCCCGCGCCAGTGACGGTGGTGTCGCGTTGTTGAGCGAGCGCGCCTGGCGATCCCGCTTTGGCGGCGATGCGACCGCCCTCGGCCGCTCCCTCGAGGTCGATGGGAAGAGCTATGCAGTAGTGGGAGTCGTATCGGAACGTCTCGGCCTCGTCGCGGGATCCTCGGACCTCTATCTGCCCCTGATGACCCGGGAGGATCACGCGTCCGTCTTCATCCTCGGGCGGCGCCGGGGGGTCGTCTCGTGGGCCCAGGTGCGCGCCGAGATGGACGCCCTCGGCGTGGAGGTCGAGCAGGCTCGGCCCCACGTCCGGGTGGTGCCCATCCTGGAGGACGCCGGCTACCGGACGCGGATGCTCTGGCTGTTCGCGGTGGGACCGGCGATCCTGGTGCTTCTCATCGGCTGCGGCAACGTGGCTACGCTGCTCCTCGTCAGGGCGGTCCGCCGGGAGCGGGAGATGGCCGTCCGGCTGGCCCTGGGGGCCTCGCGCCGGCGCCTCGCCGCGCAGCTTCTCGTCGAGAGCTGGACCCTCGCGGCCGCGGCGGCCACCCTCGGAGTCCTCCTGGCGTGGTCCGGGCTCGCGGGGATGCGCGCGCTCCTGCCCTCGTCTGTCGACATTCGGGTTGGCCTGGACGGCGGGACGCTGCTGTTCGCGGGCCTCGCCGCGTTGCTGACTCCGCTCGTGTTCGGCGTGGCGCCCCTCATCCACGGCGTGAAGGTCGACCTCCACGAGTCCTTGAGTGGGAGCCAGCACCGACCCCTGTTCGGCGTCGGCCGGTACCACCTGCGGGACCTCTTCGTGATCCTCGAGCTGGGCCTGTCCGTCGGGCTGGTGGTGTTCGCCCTCATGCTCCTGAGCTTCTTCACCGCGATGCGCTCGATGGACCTCAACTTCGAGGGCGAAGGTCTCCTCGTGGCGCGGATCGAGCCGGAGGAGGAGGCGGCGCTCGAGCCGGGCGGCACCACGGTCTTCGATCGGCTCCGGGAGGGCGTCATCGCCCTTCCCGGCGTGTCTCGGGCCACCGTGGGAGACCTGCCGTTTGAGGGAAGCCTCGTGCGAGTGGGTCGCACCCCGGCGGACGCCACGGCCTCGGTTCGCCAGATTCGAACCGGCCCGGACTACTTCGGGACACTGCGGCTGCCGCTGGCCGCGGGGCGGGTCTTTGGCGCCGGGGAAACCGGGGGCTCGGCGAACGTCGTGATCGTGAACGAAACCCTCGCCTCACGGGTGTGGCCGGACGCCAACCCCCTGGGGCAGGTCCTCCACGTGACTGGCCCAGAAACGACGGAGGCCTTGACCGTCGTGGGCGTCTCCCGGGATGCCGTGCGGCTCGGGCGCCTGAACGGTCTCGACGTGCATACGCTGCAGTTCCGCTACTCGTTGTACCGACCGGGGTGGTGGGAGAGCTCGCCCGGATTCGACGTGATCGCCCGTGTCGACGGGCCGCCACCCCCAGCCGAGCGGATTCGCGACGTCGTCGACTCCACTCACCGGGGGCTCCGTCTCCGCACCGTCTTCGAGATGGGACCGACTCTCGACGTCACCGGGGGAGAGTCGGCGGGGCCTCTGTACATGCCGGCGGCCTTCGGGGGGCTGGCGCTCCTGCTGGCCGTCATCGGGGTGTTCGGCGTGATGAGCCAGCTGGTGGCCGAGCGCCAGGTCGAGCTGGGCGTCCGTCTGGCCCTGGGGGCGTCTCCCGGGGAGCTCGTTCGGCTGGTCGTCCGGGACGGTCTGATCCGGGTCGTGGTCGGTGCGGGCCTGGGCCTGGTCGGTCTGGTCGCCAGCGTGAGGGCGGGGTTTGCCGGGCTGCTCGGGGCCACGCTCCCCGACCCCTGGGTGTGGCTGGGGGTCGCGTCGGTCGTGACTCTCAGCGCGGTCGCGGCCTGCTACCTGCCGGCCCGGAGAGCGGCGAAGCTCGACCCGATGGTCGCGCTGCGTTGCGAGTAGGTTCTCAGGCCGACGGCAGCAGGTGTTCCAGTCCCATCTTCCTGAGCAGCCGCGCGTACCGCGGGTCGGCGCGGAGCAGGTCGGCAAGCCCGGGGGCCACCGCGATGTAGACCAGGCTGCCATCCCGCTCGGCGACCGCCCTGTCCAGCCACTCGAAGGCCTGGTCCAGATCCCCGAGAGCCGCATGGACGCCGGCGATATAGACGGAGGAGGGATAGCCCTGCGCCTCCCGTTCCTCGAGCCGAGCCAGTAGCTGGCGGGCCTGATCGGTGCGGCCGGCGGTCGCGCAGACCACCGCGTAGGTCCCCAGGTGGGCGGCCACGCGGTCGCCCCCGAGGGCGAGCCCCTTCTCACCCGCCGCCAGCGCCTCGGCTGTCCGGCCCGCGGCGGAGTACACCACCTGAAGACCGCTGTAGACGATCCACAGGTCCGGCTCGAGCTCCAGGATTCTCTGGAGGCCGTCGATGGCCCGCTCGTACCGCCGACGGTACCACTCGACGAAGGCCAGGCGAATCTTGACCAACACAGGATCGCTGGGTATCGAGGTTCGGGGAGTGGCAGCGTGGACATTCGCTGGACACGGAGCTCTCGGCCCTTTCTGGGCGCAAGCTTAGCAGGAGAGAGCCCGGCGGGCCCAAGATTGTGCGCCAGCTCACGTCGAAAACCGCGACCGGGAACGCACCATGGGCCGGCACGACCGAGGGGTGTGCCGAATACCGGCCAGGACACAGACGTGGCCGTTCCGCGGGCACGTGTCCCGGGGAGCGAGCGGGGGGGAAGGCGTCCATGAGCAGAAACGAGCCCGCCAGGGCCAGCGACCTCGTCGACCGCCGGCTCCGGCCGGTGGCGTCGCGGCCCCGCAACGGTCAGGCGCCGCGGCCGGTCCCGATCCAGCAGGGAAGCGGCTGGCAGGCGCTCTCGGTCTTCCTGCTGTGCCTGCTGCTCCTGGCCGTCGTCGTGCTGGGCCACCTGGCCCTCCGTCGTCTCGAGTCGAAGAACCGGGAGATTGCCGTGGCCATGGCCACCGTCGAACGGAAGATCCAGCAGCTCGAGGCGAGCATCGGCTTCGACTCCACGCGGAGGCAGATGCTGCTCGGCATGCGCGACCACATCCTGGAGGCGAACCCCCGGGTGAGCCTCGGCGACGCCTTCCGGTATGCCGAGCTGGCCCTCGAGGCCAGCGAGAAGTACCCGGCCGTCGACCCCCTTCTTCTCCTCGCCGTCGGCATGGTCGAGAGCGGGTACGACCCCGAGGCCCGGAGCCCGGCCGATGCTCGCGGCCTCTACCAGATCTGGCCCTCCACGGGTCGGGTCCTGGTGCGGGCCCTCGGGTGGAGCTACGACGACCAGATCCTCTACGACCCGAAGAAGAACACCGAAGCCGCCGCGCTCTACCTCGACGTCCTCTTCGCCACGTACAACGATCCCGAGCTGGTCCTCGCCGAGTACAACGGTGGGCCCATCAACGCGGGCTACTACCGTGCCTCGGCGCGGGCGCTGGCCCCGGAGACGCGGAACTACGTTCCCCGCGTGCTCGCACTGTACGACCACCTGAGGGAGGAGTTCGCCAGCGGGATCGACGCCGGCGCCAAGCCCACGCACCGCGACGGACAGCGAGACGGGAAGACGCTCGGAGGGGAGGGGAGCAGGGACTGAGACCCGGGCGGGGGCGGCCCTCGGTCGGCATGGATCGGACGCTCCATTCCCGGGAGACCGGGCTTCGGGCACGATCGGCCAGGAACACGATCGGTCCTCGAAGAGTCCTGGAGGTCCCGTGGAGCTCCACTACCGTCACACACAGATCGGCTGGGTCATCCTGGGCGCGCTCGCCGCCCTGGCCGTGCTGGTCGCCCCCCGCCTGCCCGCGGGTGGGCTCGGAGTCGCCGGGGGCCCGCTCCTGGTCGTCCTCGCGGTCGTGCTCCTCCTGTTCTCGACCCTGACCGTGGAGGTCGGCCGAGAGGCCCTCCGCCTTCGGTTCGGCGTGGGCCTCATCCGAAAACGCTTCGCGCTGACCGAGATCCGGGGGTGGGAGGCCGTGCGAAACCCGTGGTACTGCGGCTGGGGAATCCGGCTGACGCCCGGAGGAGTCCTCTGGAACGTCTCCGGCTACGACGCCGTGGAGCTGACCCTCGCCGACGGACGACGCTTCCGCATCGGGACCGACGAGCCCGCCGCCCTCGTGGCCGCGATCGCCCGGGCGCGGCCCGGCGTCTCGCCGGTGTCGGCCGCCGGGACGCTGCCTCTGACCGCTCCTGGCGCCCGGGCGTGGGTGCCGCTGCTCCTCGTGGTCCTGGCCCTGCTGCTCGTCCTCGGCCCGATCTTCTGGCTTCAGATGAGACCTCCGGCCGTGAGCGTTCGGGCGGACGGATTCGAGGTCGAGAGCCTGTTCTACGGGACGACGCTCGCGGCCGACGACATCACCGCCATCTCGCTGGAGACGACCCTCCCGAGGGTGCTCGCGCGCACGAACGGCTTCGCGGCCGCGGGGATCCTGCGAGGCCACTTCAACGTCGAGGGCCTCGGCTCCGGCCGTCTCTATGTCGACGCCGGCGCCGCGCCGTACGTTCTCGTGCGCCTGCGCGACGGCTTCGTCATCGTGAACCTGCCCCAGCCCGAGCAGACCCGGGCCCTCTACGAGCAGATGGCCCGGGCCTGGCCCGACCGCGCCGGCGAGCGGTAGACGGGGAGCCGGCGTCCTCCACAAGGGGCGCCGGGAAGCGGTAGACTGCGGTGCTGAATGACCGCAAACGAATCGCTTTCCTGAGGATGGACCATGACCACATCGAAGATCATCTGGACGAGAACCGACGAAGCACCGGCGCTGGCGACCCGCTCGCTGCTCCCCATCGTTCAGGCCTACGCCAGGGGCACGGGGATCGACGTCGAGACCCGAGACATCTCCCTCGTGGGCCGGATCATCGCGAGCTTCCCCGAACGCCTCACCGAGGAGCAGAAGATCCCCGACCACCTCGCCGAGCTGGGGGAGCTGGCGAAGACGCCCGAGGCCAACATCATCAAGCTGCCCAACATCAGCGCCTCCATCCCTCAGCTGCAGAGCGCCATCGAGGAGCTCCAGAAGAAGGGCTACGACATCCCCGACTTCCCCGAGGAGCCCCGTACCGAGGAGGAGACGGCCCTTCGGCAGAGGTTCGCGAAGTGTCTGGGCTCGGCGGTGAACCCGGTCCTGCGTGAAGGGAACTCCGATCGCCGGCCCGCGGCGGCGGTGAAGAAGTTCGCGCAGAAGAACCCTCACAAGATGATGAAGCCCTGGCCCGAATCCGGGTCGAAGGCGCGCGTGGCGCACATGTCCGAGAAGGACTTCTTCGAGAACGAGCGGTCGACGACCGTGGACGAGGCCACCGACGTGCGAATCGAGTTCGTCGGCGGCGACGGGGCCGCCACCGTCCTGAAGGAGAAGGTGGGCCTCGAGGCCGGCGAGGTCGTGGACGCCGCGGTGATGAACGTCGCCGCCCTCCGGGCGTTCTACGCCGAGCAGATCGAGGCCGCCCGGAAGGACGGCGTCCTGCTGTCCCTCCACCTCAAGGCGACCATGATGAAGGTCTCCGACCCCATCATGTTCGGCCACTGCGTCTCGGTCTTCTACGCCGACGCCCTCGACAAGCACGCCGAGGCGCTCCGGGAGATCGGCGCCAACGTCAACAACGGCCTGGCCGACGTGCTCGAGAGGCTGGACAAGCTCCCGGCGGCGAAGAGAGCGGAGATCGAGGCGGACATCGCGGCGGTGTACGAGACGCGGCCCGCCCTGGCCATGGTCGACTCGAGAAAGGGCATCACGAACCTGCACGTTCCCAACAACGTCATCGTCGACGCCTCCATGCCCAACGTCGTCCGCGACGGGGGCCGCATGTGGAACGCCGACGACGAGCTGCAGGATTGCGTCGCCATGGTGCCCGACCGCTGCTACGCGACGATGTACGCGGAGATCCTCGAGAACGCGAAGGAGAAGGGGCAGTTCGATCCCGCGACGATGGGTACCGTGGCCAACGTCGGCCTCATGGCCCAGAAGGCCGAGGAGTACGGCTCCCACGACAAGACCTTCGAGGCGCCGGCGGCAGGCACGATCCGGGTCGTAGACGCGTCCGGCGTCACCCTCCTCGAGCGGCCGGTCGAGGAGGGAGACATCTTCCGGGTGTGCCAGGCGAAGGACGGGGCGATCCAGAACTGGGTGAAGCTGGCAGTGACTCGGGCCCGGGCCACCGGGCAGCCCACCGTCTTCTGGCTGGACGCGCAGCGGGCCCACGACGCCGAGATCATCAAGAAGGTGAAGGCGTATCTGCCGGACCACGACACCACCGATCTCGACATCCGCATCCTGAAGCCGGTCGAGGCCATGAGGTTCTCTCTGGAGAGAATCCGCCGGGGCGAGGACACCATCGCGGTCACCGGCAACGTCCTCCGCGACTACCTCACCGACCTCTTCCCGATCCTCGAGCTCGGCACCAGCGCCCGGATGCTGTCCATCGTGCCCCTCATGAACGGGGGCGGCTTGTTCGAGACCGGGGCCGGAGGCTCGGCTCCCAAGCACGTGCAGCAGCTCGTCAAGGAGGGCCACCTGAGGTGGGACTCGCTGGGCGAGTACTGCGCACTGGTCCCCTCTCTCGAGCTCGTGGCCGAGAGCTCCGGGAACGAGAAGGCGAAGGTCCTCGCCGAGACCCTCGACGAAGCCGTCGCCGTCTACCTCGAGAACGGCCGCCTTCCCTCTCGCAAGGTGAACGAGATCGACAATCGGGGCTCCACGTTCTACCTGGCTCTCTACTGGGCGCAGGCGCTGGCGGCGCAGAGCCGGGACGCGGAGCTGAAGGCACGCTTCGCACCGGTGGCGGAGGAGCTCGCCAGGAACGAGGCGAAGATCGTGGAAGAGCTGCTGGCCGCCCAGGGAGAGCCCGTGGATCTCGGGGGCTACTACCTCCCCGACGAGGCCCTGGCGGAGGCGGCGATGCGCCCGAGCCCGACGTTCAACGCCATCATCGACGGTATGAGGTAGTCGTCAGTCCTTCTTGCGCCTGGCGACGATCTCCTCGGTGGCGAAGTCGGCCACGTTGCGGGTGAACTTGATCTCGTCGCCCTCGACCGTGCCCTCGTAGGTGATGGGGAGCTGCTGCCCCTGGAAGTCCAGCATCTCGGTGAAGGTCACCTTGTCACCGACGACCTTGCCGTCGGTGATCTCCACCTTCGCCGTGTCGCCCATCCGCTCGCCCTCTGCGGTTCCGGTGAGCGTCTCACCGTCGACCTCGAACACGTACGTGTACTTCTGCACGCCGATCTGGGAGTCGAACTCGGCCGTCCACGTGCCCGCCACGTCGCCGGCCCTCGCGGCGCCGGCCAGTCCCAGCACGAGCGCAACCACCATCGCAAGTCTTTCCCAACGCGTCATGAGCCCTCCTTTGGATTCACGGCCTGTGATACCAGGGAACCAGCGGTTCGAGTTCATGCCTGCTCCGTTCCTCGCCGGGCATCCGCCACCTCGCGGCCCGGCCCTCTACTCGACCGCCGGATCATAGACCGCGGCGAGGGCGTAGACGAGCGAGGCGTCCCAGTTGATCGCGTTTTCGTTCGTGCGCGGATCCTCGGTCTCGTCGTGCCAGTCGAGCTCCGTGGGGTTCGCCCCGCCCACCAGGTGGCCGGGCCAGGGGGCCTCGATGCCGTCGGCCACCGAGGGCCGGTGGTGGGGGAACATCGGCGGGTGGTGTCCGTCCCCGGTGACGAACGAGCGCGCGTAGGGGTTGCGACCGTAGAGGTAGGCGAGCTGGTCGATGGCCACGTCGCGGTAGCGTCGTTCGCCGGTCAGCCGCTCTGCCATCAGCAGGTTGAGGAAGGTGCGGGCCACGCCTCCGTTGGCCCCCCAGTAGTAGCTCCGAAGTCCGCGGCCGTAGCCGTGACGGTCGTGGGTGCGGACGATGCGGTCGGCCGCGGCCATGAGGTCCTCCTCCAGCCCCTCGACCACGGCGGGGCTCCGCTCCCGCGCGGATTGGAGGTAGGTGTAGATCCCCAGGTTCTTCCCCTCCCCCCAGTCCCAGTCGACATCGACGAGGTAGTTGTCTCCGGTGAGGAAGCGCTCCAGCCATCCCCGGGTGCGCTCGTCGCCGGTCGTCTCCCACATCTCGACCAGGGCCCAGGTCCGGTCGCTCCGGGCTGGCTTGAGGTAGCCCCCGGTGCGAAACGCGCTCTGGTCCGGGCTCACCTCCTGCCAGCGTTCCCGCAGGGCTTCCATGGCCAGCTCGGCCACCTCCCGGTTCCGAGCCGCGTACTCGGCGTCGAAGGGCTCGAAGACGCGCGCGGCCTGGGCGGTCACCGCGGCCAGGCCGGCGGTGGCCTCGGTCCCCCAGGAGACGTAGTAGCGCTTCTCCTCGTCGGCGCTGGGCATGACCATCGGGGAGAAGTTGGTGCGGGTCAGCTTGTGCGAGACCCGCCCGTCCGGGAACTGCATCTTGAGGAGCCAGTCGAGATTGAACTTCACCTCGGCCAGGTAGTCGGGAAGGGGGCCATCCGCCTCGGGGATGGGCAGCTCGAGCCGGGCCAGTGCCTCCCCGTAGTGCTCCCAGGCCTTGAGCATGATCCCGGTGGCGAAGGCCGCGTTGACGACGTACTTGCCGTAGTCGCCGGCGTCGTGCCAGCCGCCGGTGCCGTCCTTCCGTTCCCCCGCGCGGGTGGGATCGTAGTGGTCGAGGTAGCCGTCCTTCAGGTGGCACGCCTTCTTCTCGTATGTGATCCCGTCGTGCTCCAGCTTCACGGGCACACCGCAGCGCTGCCCGTAGAAGCCAGCCATGATCAAGCGGAGCGACTCGTTGTAGACCCCCGGCGCGATCCGGAACGGCGCCGAGTCGGGAAGGCCCTCGACCCGCAGCGCGTACTCGCCCGCCTCGCGATGCTCGGTGAAGTCGGCGGTCCGCACCTCCTCCTGGCTGTCCGCGTGATGTCTCGCCTCGCCGAGGGTGCCGGTGAACGCCACCTCCCCGGAGGTGACGTCCACGAGGGTGAACCGTGCGGCCGTCGCCCCCACGACGGTGGCCCTCTTCACCTCGCCGGGAAGGTACCCGATGGTATTGATCCGGATGCCGGTCTCGGGGCGCGCCTGCCTCTCGAACTGCCGAGGCTGGCCCGGGGCCGGCGCGGCGGCGAGGAGAGCGGTCACCAGGGCCGCCGGCGCCGCGAGAGCGAGCAGATGTCTCTTCGGTTCGACCGTCGTCATCGCATGTCCTCCTGGCCCTCCAGGTCCCGGCCGCGGCCCGCGCCCCGGGGCGCCGTCGTCCCGTGGGCCTCGTATCCAACCCCCGCTACGAGCTCCGCAGGAGCTCCAGCATCTTCCGGTCGAGCTTGTGGCCCCGGTAGTCCTCGTATTGGACGTCGGTCCGCCCCGAGTCGAGCACTCCGAAGTCTCCGCGGAGGTTCCACAGCGCCCAGCCCCAGCCCGCCTCCTTCCACAGCGAGAGGAAGTCACCCATCCAGGCCAGGGTCACGTCGTGGGGCGTCTTGTTGTAGCAGCCCCACTCTCCCACGTGGACGGCCACCCCCTTCGCCGCCAGAGCCTTCCACGGCTCGATGAGCACCTCGTTCAGACGCTCCCGGTCCCAGGTCTTCCCCTCGTCGTCCTTCAGGGGCCAGGTGGGGACGTCGAAGCTCTCGAACTCCTCGCTCGGGACCCAGTCCGCGGTGTAGTGGCTGACCGCCTTCGGCAGGTATCCCCGGGTGCTCTGGGCCACGCCCACGTCGACGATCTCCATGACCGGCGTCTGTCCGATGTCGAGGCCGTCGGCGAAGATCACGCGGTCCGGGGAGTGCTCGCGGATCCCCGCCACCAGGGCCCGCACGATCTCGTCGTAGCGCTCGAAGAGGTAGCCCTCGTACGGCTTCACCCAGGGTGGCTCGTTGATGAGGTCGAAGCTGAGGCGCTCCGCAGGGACGTCCTTGTAGCGCTCGGCGAACGTCTTCCAGTGGAGGACGGCGGCGTCCAGGGCCCGGTCGCGGGCCTCCTTGCGGTCGGAGAAGAGGTCCGCCGGCTCCATGGCGCGCCCGTTGATGCAGTAGCCCGGGATCCGGTGGAAGTTCATGTTGATGTGGACGTCGTACTGCCGGCCCAGATCGATGGCCTGGTCGAGCTTCTCGAGGGGCTCCTCGCGGATCACCGTCCAGTCGTCACGGCTGCTCCATGTCCAGTACCAGAGGGGAATGCGGGCGAAGTCGAAGCCCCACTCCGCCATCGTCTCGAAGTCGGCCTCCTCGAAGGCGGGACCGTCGTAGGGCCGTCCCGGCCACCCGAACCGGGGCTGGATGTTGAAGCCCCGCCATCTCGGGAGGCGGCGCGAGCTGATCTCCTCCTCGGCCACCAGGGTGTTCCCCGGGACCGTGGCGACGGCGGCCGACACGAGGGCGGCCTCCTTCACGAACTGTCTTCGCTTCATTCCTTCGTCCTCCCTGCGTGCTCCGGTCCCCGGTGCCCGTCGCTCAGTCCGTGGCGTTCAGGATCTCCAGACACTCGAGGACCGCCCGGCCGTTGTGGTAGGGGGACTTCCAGGGGCCCGCCTTGCCCTCCCGCGGACCGTTCACCCAGGCGTGCCAGTCTCCGTTCTCCCAGTCGGCCTGGTGCTCGGCGATCCACCGGAGGGACTTCTCGAAGACCTCGTAGTACTTTTCGTCGCCGGTCAGCCGGTGCATGGAGAGACCGGAGGTCATGCCCTCGGCCTGCACCCACCAGGACTTGCCCTTGACGCTGGCCGGCTCCCGAAACGGGCCGAGGTAGTAGAAGCCGCCATTCTCGGCGTCCCACCCGTACTCGAGAGAGTAGGCGAAGAGGGCCTCGTAGAGATCGGTCAGCGGGCCGTTGGGGATCCCGGCGGCATTGCAGGCCTCGATGAGGAGCCGCACGTTCTCGATGTCGTGCCCATACGACACCCGCTGGTCGAATCCCTCGGCGAGAGGAGTCCAATCCCTCTCGTAGCGGTCGGTGCAGGCGCCAAGGCCCTTGCGCACGACGGCGTTGCTCTGCACGAAGATCAGCTCCACCAGCCGCTCGCGGACCAGATCGTCCCCCGTGAGCTCGTAGTACGTGGTGAACGGCTCCATCAGGTGAAGGTGGGTGTTCATGAGCTTGCGGCCGGGGCTCTGGTCGCGCCCCACCGACTCTCGCCCCTGGCGCAGGTCGGCGGGGTCGTTGCTCCAGTTCCGGGCAAACAGCTCGAGGTAGCCCCCGTACTCATCGTCGTGGGCCTTCTCCTCCATCAGGGTGAACAGCTCCCTGGCCAGCTCGATCGCCTCCGAGTCCTTCGAGGCCTTGATGTACTCGGTCAGGGCGTACAGCCCAAAACCCTCCCCGTACAGGTGCTTGTGCGCCTCCGCGGGCTCGGAGCCGTCGCTGCTCACGGACCAGTAGAATCCGCCGTTCTCCGGGTCCCACATCCGGTCCTTGAGGAACCGGAAGCCGTGGCGGGCGGCCTCGAGGTGCTCCGGCTTTCCGTACGGGCTGTTGTGCAGGCGCGAGAAGAACCAGACCGTCCGGGCCTGGGTGACCAGGACCTTGTCCGCGGGTCCGAGCCACCTGCCTTCGGCATCGTGGTTCAACCGGTATCCCCCGTGCTCCTCGTCGATGACCCCGGGGTACCAGAACGGGACGATGTTCTCCAGGAGCAGCTTCTCGAGGAGCGTCCGGGCCTCCTCCTTCGAGTAGATCCGCTCGGCGGAGACGGGCGCCGCCACCGCCGCGGCCAGGAGCAGGGTCAGTGCTGCTCCGAGGGTGAGCCTCATGATCGCCACCTCCTTGGCCGGTCCGTCGCCCGTGACCGGGTCTCTCTGCTCACTGACGCTCGAAGGCGCGGAAGGAGTGGGGCTTCACGGGGACCTTGATGACGGCCTTGCCCGCGTCTGGAGATCGGAACCACCCCCGGCCCTCGGGGACCGTCTTCCCCGTGAGCACCTCGCCGGTCTCGAGGTCGCGCAGCTCAGCCCCGTCTCCTCCTCCGACGATGGTGACCTCCGCGGCCTCGTCTCGGAACGACTCCACGATGAGCGTGTCGTTGTCGTAGAGAAACAACGACACCTCCGCCGGGCCGTCCATCCGGACATCCAGCCCCTGGGTCGCCACCCGGCGGATCGCATCGAGAGCCGGCTCGGGGAGGGCGTAGAGGTCGGCGGGGTTGTCGGGGATGGTCCAGACGTACAGGTGGCCCTTGCCGTAGTCGGCGTCGTGGAGGAGCGGCCAGCCCATGGGCCCGTCGATGGCGTCGATCAGCGACCATGAGTCGTTGGTGAAGTACCGGATCTGCGGAATCAGGATCCTCTTCGCCGCCCTGGCCGGCGGCCCCCAGCCGACGCGGAAGTCCTCGACGAGCCCGCGCTGGTCGAGCACCTCGAGCTCGACGACCTGCTCGATGCCCTTCCCCTCCAGGGCGTTGAGGAGTCCGGAGGTGATCATCACGTTCTTTCCGGACCTCAGCTGACGTTCGATCCTCCCCACGATGTCGGGGTCGTGCTTCGCCGCCTCGGTGAGGAGGACGAGGGGCGCCTCGTCCGGGAAAGCGGACCTGAGATCGATGGGGACCCCCACCATGCCCATGAAGTTGTGGAGGAAGTCCTCCCCGGTCGAGTGGAAGGGCTTGTAGCTCTTCACGCCGACCGGCTCCCCGAGCTGGCCGACGATGGGGTCGATCTTCTCCAGCGACCACCCGGCAAGGCGAGCCACCGTCAGCTCCGGAGCGAAGGACCCGTCATCCTTCCTGTAGGGGCCGACCACGGCGTCGAAGTCGAGGCTCGTTCCCTGCCCCTGCCAGGGGGCGCGGTGCCGGTCCTGAAGGGGAATCTGCATCTGGCGGAAGTCGAAGAGCGTGATCTCCGGGGACTTCGCGAAGAGCGTGAGCCAGAGCTGCTCGGCGTAGCGGTCCAGGTAGCGCATGCCGCCGGTGTCGACCCAGCCCCCCGCGTTGTGGCCCGGGCGGATGTTCTCGAGGTAGCGCCAGATCTGGTAGCCGTGGTACGGCTGCAGGTGCTGGGCGCTCATGGTGGCGTCCCGCGTCTCGGTGCCGGTGTAGACGGCGTCGAAGATCTGCGGCTGGGTCTCCAGGTTGAAGCCGAGGCCGTGGAAGTGGTCGTACCAGTTGGGGTACTTGATGACCACCTTGACCCCGGGGTTGACCTTCCGGGCTGGCGCCACGATGAGGTTGCGGGCGGCCTCGTCCATGAGGGCCAGGCGGTACTCGGTCCAGCTCCGGTCGCCCCTGGCCTCGATCTCGACATCGGACTTGCAGCTGGTGAAGAAGAAGTCGTCGAGAATCACCTCGTCGAAGTGACGAGCGGTGTGCTCGACGACCCCCTGAACCCACGCGCGGTGCTCCGGGTCGCTGTAGCAGAAGGTCTCGAAGCGGTTGCGCTCGTCGATGGTGAGCGTGATGCCCCCCGCCGTCTCGATCCCCCGGTCCGCGAAGAACCCCTTCGCCTTCTCCAGGGTCTCCGAGTCGACCAGGATCTTGTCCCGGTGGGTCTCCAGGTACATCTTGGAGACCTTGAGGTGCTTCTCGATCACCTCGAAGCGCGTGCGCAGCCACTCGAGGTCGGCCATCTCGCGGACCTCATAGGCCCGGGCGTAGATGGCGGCGTCGAAATGCTCGTACCCATCGGCCGCTTGCAACCCCGATGTCGCGAGCAGCAGCGTCACCGTTCCGGCCGCGAGCAGGGTCATTCTCGTGCGCATGGGGTTTCCCCTTCAATCCATCGTTCGTGCTGTTCCCGGGCGTGCCCACGGTGGGGCAACGGAAGCGCCCACTCGGTCCGCGCCCAGTGTATCCTCTCCTGCTCCCGCTTCGGCGCGGCCCCGAGCTCCGGGGGAATGAAAGACGGTCGGTGGCGTCGGGCCGGGTGGGAACCGGAGTATCCTCGTCTCGGAGCTCACCACAAGGAGAACGCATGCGCACATTCCGAAGCGTCCTGATCCCGACCGCCCTCATCCTTCCCTTGCTGGCGGGCGCCGGCGCCCGCGCCGAAGACAGCCCCTGGACCCTGAACGATCGGGAGTACTTCGAGCAGACCGGACTGGACGTGTTCGTGTTCAACAACGAGTACAACGGCTTTTTCTTCGACGAGAAGACTGCCGGCGTCGAGCTGATCCACCACGGCGTGCGGACCGCCACCGGGGGGTCGGTCCGGGTGAAGCCGACGCCCGAGCAGTGGGACCAGATACCGAAGGTCGTCGAACGGAAGGTGGACCGGGAGAACGACCAGATCGAGGTGCTTCTCCGTTTCGAGGAGCTCGACTTCGACTCACGGTTGATCGTGAAGCCGTCGGGCCGCGGGTTCGCGATCAGCGTCGTTCTCGACGAGCCCCTGCCGGCCCGGCTGGAGGGTCGGGCCGGCCTCAACCTCGAGTTCCTGCCCAGCGCGTACTTCGGAAAGAGCTACCTCGTGGACGGCAAGCCCGGCCTCTTTCCCCGGCACCCCTCCGGGCCGATGCGGGTGCGGGCGGCGGACACCCAGATCACGCAGTTCGCCGGGCACACGACCTTCGACGACCGGGGGCGGGACGAGTACGTGGAGGTCGAGCCGATCGCCGCGGGCAAGGTGCTCGTTCTCGCGCCCGAGGACGCCCAGCGCCGCGTGACCATCGAGGCCCGGAGCGGGGAGCTGATGCTGCTGGACGGGCGGAACGTGGCCCAGAACAACTGGTATGTCGTCCGTGGCCTGATCCCGGCGGGGACCACGGGAAAGGTGGCGGAATGGGCCGTCCGTCCCCACACCATCGAGAGCTGGACGCGCTCCCCGGTGATCGGCTTCTCCCAGGCCGGCTACCATCCCCACCAGAAGAAGGTGGCGGTCATCGAGCTGGACCCGCGAGACGAGCCCGTCAAGACGGCGTCGGTGTACCAGGTGACCGCCACCGGTGACATCGTCGAGAAGCTGAAGGCCGCGGTGAAGCCTTGGGGCCAGTACCTTCGATACCACTACGCCCTGGCCGACTTCAGCGCCATCGAGGACCCCGGGCTGTACCTCATCGAGTACGGGGACCAGAGAACCGAGACCTTCCCCATCGACGCGGGGGTCTACCAGAAGATCTGGCATCAGACGCTCGACGTGTGGTTCCCGGTGCAGATGGACCACATGTTCGTGAACGAGGCCTACCGCGTCTGGCACGGGACCGCGCATCTGGACGACGCCCGTCAGGCCCCGGTCAGCATTCAGCACTTCGACGGATACCGGATGGGGCCGTCCACGGAGTCGCCCTTCGAGCCCGGCGAGCACATCCCGGGGCTGAACGTGGGCGGCTGGTTCGACGCGGGGGACTACGACATCCGAACCGGGTCCCACGCCGCGACGGTGATGCACCTCGTCGAGACCTGGGAGCACTTCCGGCCCGAGAGGGACCAGACCCTGGTCGACCGGGACCAGCGATACGTCGACATCCACCACCCGGACGGCCGGCCGGACCTGCTGCAGCAGGTCGAACAGGGGGCGCTGGCCCTCGTCGCCCAGCACCGGGCGTTCGGCCGGGCGATCCCGGGGATCATCGTCCCCAGGCTGCACCAGTACCACCACCTGGGCGACGGCGTGACCCAGACGGACGGGCGCATCTACGATCCCGAGTTGGAGCCCTATCAGTCGGACGGCAACCGCAGCGGCACGCCCGACGATCGATGGGCGTTCACCGACCAGTCGCCGGCCATGAACCTCGCCTCGAGCGCGGCCCTGGCCGCGGCGAGCCGTGCGCTCCGGGGCTACGACGACGCGCTCGCCGAGGAGTGCCTGGCCGCGGCGAAGAAGGCGTGGGACGACGAGAGCCAGGCTCCTGCTTCCGCTTCGGCCAACCCCTGGGAGGCCATGTTCCGCCAGGCGGGCGAGCTGAACGCGGCCCTGCAGCTCCTGATCACGACGAAGGACGAGCGCTACTCCGCCCGCTTCGACGAGCTCGTCTGGCCGGCCCTGGACCGGGCGCTGGATCGGAGCATGGCGATCGCGGTGAGGGCGCTGCCTCACATGGGTGCGGACTACGAGAGCGGGCTGAAGCCGTACGTCGAGAAGTACAAGGAGCAGGCCGACGCGCTGTTCGAGGAGAATCCCTACGGGGTTCCGATCCGACCCGGCGGGTGGGCCGGGAACGAGGGGGTGATCAGCTGGTCCGTCACCAACTACCACCTCCACAAGGCCTATCCGGAGCTCTTCGGTCCGGAGTACGTCCTCCGGGGGCTGAGCTACATCCTCGGAAGCCATCCCGCCTCCAACACCTCGTTTGTGTCGGGCGTGGGGGCCCGCTCCAAGACGGTGGCCTATGGCAACAACCGGGCCGACTACTCCTTCATCGCCGGGGGGGTGGTGCCCGGGGTCCTCATCCTCAAGCCGGACTTCCCCGAGAACAAGGACGACTGGCCCTTCTTCTGGGGTGAGAACGAGTACGTGATCGACATCTGCGCGGAGTACATCCTGCTGTCCCACGCCGTGAACGAGCTCGTGGGCGAGTAGCGTCCTGGGGGCGACGATGAAGAACCGGCCCTGGGTTCTGGCGGTCCTGTTTCTCTTCATCGCCTGTGCCCGACAGGACCCCGACGCTGCCACCACTCCCGTTGCCGGCTCCCAGCTGGACGACGCCGCCTGGACCCAGGCGCTGGTCGACCATCGCGACGAGACGGATGAGGAGTTCCGGACCTCGACCACCTCCCCGATGGCGGGCACCCAGCGCCTGCAGTCCGATCCCGCTGACCGGGTCTACCTGACACGCCGGGACCGCACCCTCGCTCTCGCCTACGCCGCCGAGCCCGCGGCCGAGATCGCCGTGGTGCGGGGCGACCCGGGCTGGACCTGGGAGAGCCTGGGCAGCAAGGTCGTCTGCGAGATCGACGGAGAGCCCGTCGCCGAGGGGGCGGCCCTCGACCGGCCGGCGACGTTCGCCGTCGCCGAGCTCCACGTCCGGCTCTATCCCAGCGAGGAACGGGTTCTCTTCACCGTATATGACCCCGACCGGCCCGAGAAGAAGGAGTTCGAGCATCTCCTCTACTTCCCGCCGGACCGCGGCTATGCGGTGCCGGCGAAGCTCGTCAAGCTGGCGGAGCCCGAGCAGATCGAGATGCTCACCAGCCGGAGCCTGAAGAAGACGTTCTACCGATACGCCAGGATCCAGTTCCAGCTGGACGGCGAGGACCTGGAGCTGACCGCCTTCAAGAGCACGCTGGACGGGGAGGGCTCAGAGTATCTCTTCATTCCCTTCCGGGATGCCACCTCGGGTCACGAGACCTACGGCGCCGGTCGCTTCCTGGACCTCGACGAACCGCAGACCGACGACTTCGTCCTCGACTTCAACCGGGCGTACAACCCCTTGTGCAACTACTCGCCGGGCTTCAACTGCCCCATCCCCCCTCGTGAGAACCATCTCGACGTCGCCATTCGTGCCGGCGAGCTGACCTACCCGCACTGATCGAGGCCGGTGAAGCCCGCCCGGCGGGACGGGGCGGCATGCTCGGATTGACGCCTTCCAGCCATGGTAGTCTGCTCTCCGGAAGGAGCGTGGCGCCCTCGTGCCGCCGCTCCCCTGGGGACCATCGTGACTGACAACCTGTCTGCCGGAGCCCGAATCGGGTCCTACGAGGTGCTCGACCGCCTGGGTAGAGGCGGCATGGGAGTGGTCTACCGCGCCCGCGACACCCGGCTGGGCCGGACGGTGGCGCTCAAGGTCCTGCACTCCGACGATCCCGAGCTGCTGCACCGCCTCGACCGCGAGGCCCGGGCCGCGTCGGCCCTCAACCACCCGAACATCGTCCAGATCTACGACGTCGGCATGGCGGCCCGCCAGGAGGGCGAGCACTACGTGGTCATGGAGTACGTCGAGGGCGAGACCCTGAGGGCTCGT
>JAJDNS010000125.1 GCA_022340585.1 Acidobacteriota bacterium | reverse complement strand
CCGGACGGGTCGAACGCCAGGAAGAGGTGCCCGGTCCCATCGTCCCAATAGAGGTCGACGAAGCCCTCGAGCCGGAGCATGCCGGCGGTGTGCTCGGCGATGGAGGGGGGCGGGCCGTCGTCGGCTCGGGCCGGCGCGCCGGCGGTGAGGATCGCAGCGAGGGCCACGGTGGGGAGGAGCCTGGTCATCGTCACACCTCGAGTCTGGCCGGATCGTCCGCGCGCGGAACCCGGTCCGTTCAACCTCGTCCTCAGCGATTTCCACCCAAACGGCGCCAGAGGCAGGGTATACTATATCTAGTGGAGGGTAGCTGCACATGCACAATGCAACGTGTGCTGTGAGGTGTTTGGGTCTGATCGTTGCCCTGCTGGCGGCCGGGACCGCGGCCCACGCGACCGACTTCGACTTCGCCGGCAGCTTCGAGTTCGACAACGACGTGGCCCTGGTGGGCTTCACCGTCGGGGCGCCCAGCAACGTGACGGTCTTCACGTCCTCGTGGATCGCGGGCGAGCCGCCGCCGGGCGCCGACCTGTATGGCTTCGATCCCATCGTGAGCGTGTGGGCATCCGACGGCGGTCTCCTCGCCTCCTGGGACGACGGTTTCGCGGCAGGGACCGCGTCGTCGAACGGTGTCCCCTACGACTACGGTGTCTGGGACGCCTACTTCAACGTGCTTCTCGCCGCGGGCGAGTACAGCGTGACCGTCACCCAGTTCAACAACTACCCGGTGCGGCCGAACCTGTCCGACGGCTTCACGCAGGACGGGAACCCGGACTTCACTTTCACCCACGGCTGGGGAACCCAGGACCACTTCAACGGCACCTGGGACATCCCCAACGACCCGAGGAGCTCGAGGTGGGAGCTCCACGTCCTGAACGTCTCCCCCGCGCAGACCGTCCCCGAGCCCTCGACCTGGCTGGTCCTGGGGGTCGGCGGAGTGGCGATCACGCGCCTGCGTCACCGCCGCAAGTAGCCGCCGTCCGACCCCGCCGGTCCCAGGGCTGATCTGTGCGCGGCCCGGCATGAGGAGCGAACCGGCCTCCGGCCGGATGCCTTGGCCAGGGACACAATTCCGTCCTGGCGATCGTGTCCCTGGCAGGAGTGGTGTCTCGCCGGGTCCGCCAGGGGGGATTGGGGTGAGTGACGGGATTTGAACCCGCGGCCTCCTGGGCCACAACCAGGCGCTCTATCCGAGCTGAGCTACACCCACCATCGACTGCCCCGCGGCTGTCCGCGCGTGGCCCCGTTCAGACCCGGCCGCCCACGAGCGGGTTGGCGCGCCTGAAGGGATTCGAACCCCTGACCCGCAGCTTAGAAGGCTGCCGCTCTATCCAGCTGAGCTACAGGCGCCCGATCCCCGAGTCTAGCACGCTACTCGGCCGATTCCACGAACGACGACTGGTGCCTCACCATCTCCACCGGATCCCAGGGGGAAGGATCCCCCCCGAGCCAGCGGTGGAACCAGTCGAGGTGGGCCGCGTAGTACAGGGCCATCTCGTTCCAGGCGGGCCAGTGGCCGGTGTCGTCGAAGAGGATGAGGCGCGAGGGCACCCCGCGCTCCTGCAGGTCGGTGAAGAAGGCCACGGACTGGACATAGGGCACGCGGTAGTCCTGCCGCCCGCTGATCACCAGACACGGGGTCTTGAACTCCTCCACGTGCTCCGAGGGTGAGGCGCTCTGGTAGAGCTTCTCGTTCTCCCAGGGGGCGCCGCCCAGATCCCAACGGGGGAACCAGAGCTCCTCGGTGCTGCTGAACATGGTCCGGAGGTCGTACACGCCCATCATGGCGGCCAGGGCCTTGAAGCGCTGGTTGTGCCCCTCGAGCCACATCACCGCGTATCCTCCCCAGGACCAGCCCATCGCTCCCATGCGCTCCTCGTCGATCCACGGAAGATCGGCGAGGGCGTCGGTCACCCGGGCGATGTCCTCCATCACCTTTCCGTCCCAGTCCCCGGAGATGGCGGCCACGTAGTCCTGGCCCCGGCCCGGCGAGCCGTGGGGGTTGGGGAAGGCCACTACGTAGCCGGCTCCCGGGTAGACCTGCCAGTCCCCCCGGAAGGCGTCCGTCCACTGCTGCTGGGGCCCGCCGTGGATGTTCAGGATGAGGGGGTACTTCCGGGCCGGATCGAAGCCGTGAGGCTTGACCACGAAGACCTGCACGTCCTTCCCGTCGGCCCCCTTCACCCACATCTCCTCGGCCGGCCGGACGTCCACCTCGGCTTCGAGGTCGGCGTTGGCGGTGGTGAGGATCGTCTCCTGGCCGTTCGCGAGGGCGATGCGGTAGAGCTCCGAGGGGTGGCCCACCTGCCGTCGGGAGACCACGATCCAGGTGCCGTCGGGAGACACCGCCCAGGCGTCGATGGTGCCCACCGCGGAGATCTCCCGGATCGCGCCGGTGGCCACGTCGATCTCGTGGAGCGGGGTGCGCCCCCGGACGTCGGCGGTGAAGACGATCCGCTTCGAGTCTTGGACCCACTCGAACCCGGTGATCCAGTCGTCGAAGCCACCGCTGGGGAGGCTCAGGTTCCCGGACACCCGGTCGAGCACGGCGAGACGGAACAGGTCCGACTCGTACCCCGGGGTCTTCTGCGTCCGCCAGGCCAGGAACCGGCCGTCCGGGGAGTACTGGGGCGCCCCGTCCCAGCCCCGGTTCCCGGCGGTCAGGTTCTTCGGGGAGCTCAGGGCCTCGGGGGCGCCGTCCACCGCCACGGTCCAGATGTCGGTGTTGGTGGAGGAGGCGGGGTTCTCGTCGTGGTTCGAGGTGAACGCCAGCTCCTTCCCGTCCGGGGAGAAGACGTAGCCCCTCGAGCCGCCGAGGACCCAGGCCGGGGAGTCGAAGCTCCCGGGGGTCAGGTCCCGGAGCGTGCCGCTGGCGAGGTCGAGGAGCAGGATGTGGGAGACCTTCCCGTCGCGCCAGAAGTCCCAGTGGCGGAATAAGAGGCCGTCGGCGAGGTGAGCCCTGAGCTTGCCGTCCTTGCGCTCCTGGTCGAGCTCCCGGTTGCAGTCGGCGTCGGCCCCGCAGTCGGGCCAGACGCTGGCGGTGAGGGCGATGGTCTTCCCGTCGGGGGACCAGACCGGGTGGGAGACGCCCCCGGGAAAGTCGGTCTTCTTCTCGGGCTCGCCGCCCCGCCGGGGGAGCAGCCAGAGCTGCGCGTCATCGGAGCGCGTGGAGATGAACGCCAGCGCCTCCCCGTCCGGCGAGAAGGCGGGGGAGCTGTCGGAGGCCGTCGACCGGGTCAGCTGGTGCGCCTCGCCCCCTTCGGCGTCCACCCGCCAGAGGTTGACCGTTCGCTTCGCCTCGCGGATGTCGGAGGTCGTGAGGGCGTAGACGATGCTGGCCCCGTCGGGGGAGATCGCCGGCGACGACACGCCCTTGACCCGGTACAGGTCCTCGAGGGTGAAGGCGCGCCCGCCGTCGGCCGCGGGAAGCGCGGCGGCGACGAGAAGAAGGCACGCGAGGGTGCTGGCGATTCGGGAGAGGTGGCGCATGGGGGGAAGACCTTTCGTTGTTGGGGGTGGTCGGGGCGGTGAGATTTGAACTCACGACATCCGGCTCCCAAAGCCGGCGCTCTACCAGGCTGAGCCACGCCCCGTCGCATTCGGACCTCTCCATTGTACTTGCTCCGCGTGCCGCCCGGCACGGGGGCTTCCGCCCGCCGGCCGGGAACCGGGGCGAACCGAAGCCGCGCCCCGAGGACCCCGGCCGCGCGGCCACCGGGGGTGTCTACCGCTCCTCGGTGTCCAGGGGGCCCATCACCACCGACAGGCGGTAGACGGCGGGGATGGAGCCCTTGTACTTGCGGTCGGCGGCGTAGGGGTCGGCGAAGAAGCCGAACTCGACCAGGGTCCGGTTGGCCACCGCGAACAGGTAGTGCCAGATCTCGTAGAAGTTGTCGGCCAGTGGCACGCCCTGGCGCACGGCCGTCAGGCCGGCGAGAGCCTGGCGGAGCGCGTCGTAACGTTCGGCCAGCCAGCCCTCCATGATCTTGCGCCCGAGGCGGCGCAGGGCGCCGACGGCGGCGGCGTCTCGCTCGGTGAGGACGGGAATCTTGGCGCGAAAGCGGTCGTTGCCGACCTTCTCGACGTACTCCAGCTCGGAAAGCAGACCGAGGAGCGCGTCCACCTCGCCGCCGGTCAGCTTCGCGGCGTGGGCGAGCTCGTCCCGGGTCCGGGCGCCGTCCCGCAGGTGGAGCATGAGGCTGCCGACCTGCCGCAGGAGAGCGCCTTCCCAGGAGGCCACCAGGTCCGCGATGTGGGGCTTGAGGTCCTCCGGCGCCTCCATCCCGTTCAGCGTTCGGCCCATGCGCCACAGGAGGTCCGGGAAGCCGTAGCGCACCGCGTCGTGATCACCGAAGGTGGTCAGGGCGGTGGGCTGGTGCATGTTGTGGCTGCCCCAGTACAGGCCCCGTCGGGAGCCTCCGCCCCCTGGCTCGCGTGCCCTGGGGAGATACTCGCCGGGCCCGGGCTCGGTGCGGTAGCCCTTCTCGGCGGTGAGGTTCAGGCCGTCCCAGTCGAGCGAGACGCAGCCGACGAGGAAGAAGGCCAGGGTCGCCGGGTCAGCCCCCGGCTGGGGGATTCGCTCCAGGAGGGCCTCGATCTCGTCGCGCCGCTCCAGCACCGCGGCGGCCAGGCCCTTTCCCTCGACCTCGGCCACGGCGCGGATGGTGTCGAGGTCCTCTCGGGTCGACAGCCAGAAGTCGAGGGCAAAGCGGTCGCCGTAGCGGCGGATGAGCTGGAGCCTCTCGAGATCGGAGTGGGTCAGGCCGGAGCCCCGGAGTGCGGCGGCAAAGACGCCGGCCTCCTGCGGCCCTTCCGCGAAGGACAGGAGGGCCCTCTGGACGCGGGGCTTCTCCAGGGCCCGCATGAACTGCGGACCCAGCTGGTCGGGCTCGCCCGAGCCGAAGTACGAAGCCTGGAGAAGGGGCTCCTCCTCGGCTGGTGTCGGAGGGGTGCCGATGAGGGTGAGCACGCAAAGGCCCGTCGCCGCCCGCAAACCTCCCATCGCCCCTCCTCGTCGCCCCCTTCGATACCACGAACGACGGGAGCGCACCATCGTGCGGCCCGACTCGGGCGGCGTATGATGGACGCCACCATGACCGCCGATCTGCTTCTGGCCAGCCAGAATCCGGGGAAGCTCAACGAGATGCGCCAGCTGGTGGCGGGTTTGCCCTTCCGGGTGGTGGCCCCGCTCGATCTCGGGATCGAGCAGGCCCCCGACGAGACGGGCACGACCTTCGTCGAGAACGCCACCATCAAGGCGCTCTCCTACGCGGGCCGCTCGGGCCTTCTCACCGTGGCCGACGATTCCGGCATCTCGGTGGACGCCCTGGGCGGGAAGCCCGGGCTTCACTCGAGCCGGTTCGGGGGCGAGGGCGCGACCGACGTGGAGCGCAACCGGCTGCTCCTCGAGAAGCTCGAGGGTGTTCCCCAGGAGGGACGGGGCGCCCACTTCACCAGCGCCGTCGTGGTGGCGCGGGGTGAGTCGGTCCTGTTCCAGGCCCAGGAGGAGGTCCACGGGTTCATCGCCGAGGCGGTGCGGGGTCCCAACGGCTTCGGCTACGATCCGCTGTTCTTCTACCCACCGTTCGGGAAGACCTTCGGGGAGGTGCCCCGGGAGCAGAAGGACGGGGTGAGCCACCGGGGCAAGGCCTTCGCGCGGCTGCGCACCTTCCTGGCCGACCTCGTGGCCGAGGCCGAGAGGAAGGCTCACCGGTAGCCCACCCGGGCGGCGTCAGGCCTTCTTCGGCTCGAAGCCCCCGAGGGCCTTCTTCTGCAGCTGGATCAGCTCCTGGATGCCCTTGTCCGCCGAGGCCAGGAGCTCGAGCATCTCGTCGTCGGAGAAGGGCTCGCCCTCGGCCGTGCCCTGGACCTCGACGAAGCGGCCGCCGCCGGTCTTGACGACGTTCATGTCGACCTGGGCAGTGGAGTCCTCTTCGTACTTGAGATCGAGAAGGACCCGATCCTCGACCCTGCCCACGGAGACGGCGGCGACGTGGTCGGTGACGGGGAGCTCCTTGAACGCGCCCTTCTTGTGGAGGACCTGGAGCGCCATAACGAGGGCCACGAAGGCCCCGGTGATGGAGGCACAGCGCGTGCCGCCGTCGGCCTGGATGACGTCGCAGTCGATCCAGACCGTTCTCTCGCCCAGGGCCTTCATGTCCACGACCGCCCGGAGCGATCGCCCGATGAGACGCTGGATCTCCTGGGTCCGGCCGGAGGGACGGCCGCGGGCGGCCTCACGCTGCGAGCGGGTCGTGGTGGCTCGGGGGAGCATCCCGTACTCGGCGGTGATCCAGCCCTCGCCCTTTCCCCGGAGGAACACCGGGACCCGGTCCTCGAAGCTCACCGCGCAGACCACGCGGGTGTCCCCGACCTCGATGAGGCACGAGCCCTCGGCGTGCTTGATGTACCCGGTGCTGATCTTTACCGGACGGATCTGGTCGGCGGCTCGCCCGTCGAGGCGCACGCTGGCGTCGCGCTCGAGAACCGAAGGGTCCATCTTCGACTTGAAATCACCCATGCGGAAGCTCACGGTCCAGCACCTCCATTGACCGGTGCCGGCTTCCGGACGCCGAGACCGTACAGACGACGATACTCCTCCCGGTTGGTGAGGACGATCCGCACGTACCAGCGGGTCTCCGTGAAGGGGATCGTGTCGATGAACTCCTCCTGCGGGATTCCCGGCCACCGGCTCGTCCACTTGTCCACCCGGCGAGGACCGGCATTGTAGCCGACCAGGACCTTCTCGGCCGCACCGTCGAAGCGGTCGCTCAGCTGGCGCAGGTAGAACGTGCCGAGGTCCAGGCTCGTCTCCGCCTCGTAGAGCGACGACGCGTGGTAGCGCCGGCGCCTCTGCCGGGCGAGCCCCCGGCCGGTGGTGGGCATGATCTGCATCAGACCCCGGGCTCCGGCCCGGCTCTGGGCCGCGGCGTCGAAGCTGGACTCCTGGAGGATGAGCCCGGCCACGAGGGCGGGGTCCAGGCCCTGCCCCCGCGCCTTGCTCCGGAGCGTGTCCTCGTAGCGGAGAGGGTAGAAGATCCGCCACACCTCCTCGGGCAGGTGGTCGCCGGCGGCGCTCACCCAGTGGGGGAACACCTGCTTCGCGATGTCGATGGCGGGCCGGAAGCTCCCGCGCCGCCACTCGACCCAGGCGAGGGTCGCCTGGACGCGGGGCGAGGGACCCATCAGGCGGAGCTCGGCCGCGGCCTCGTCGAAGCGGTCGATGAGGAGGAGCTGGCGGAGCCGGGCGGCGCGAGCGCCCACCGGGTCGGAGCCGGAGGCTGTCCTCTGGGCCGGCAGATCGGGCGCCGGGGGGGCGGGGATCCCCAGGCGTCCGAGCTGCTCGAGGGCCCGCATGCCGTGGTACGTGTGCTTGAAGCGCTGCACCGTCTCCTCGAGGAGCCAGCGGGTGCGGTCCTGCCTTCCGAGGGCGAGGTGGGATCGGGCCGCCCAGTAGAGGAGCCCGGGAGTGGCCGACCCGGGAGGACGGAGGCGGGCCGTCCTTTCCCAGACCTGGGCGGCGGCGGCGAAGCGCCCGGCTCGGTACTCACCCCAACCCACTCGCCAGGCCGCGCTCTCGGCGTAGAGGCCGTTGGGGTACTCCCTGAGCAGGCGCTGCCAGTAGGGGAGGGCCTCCGCGTCGCGGGCGTCCTTCTGGTAGTGGTTGGCGGCCGCGCGCAGGGCGCGTTGGGCCCAGGTCGTGCCGGGAAAGGCGTCGGCCATCGCCACGTAGGGCGCCACGTTGCCGCCGGCCCGGGCCCGGTCGCGGGCGACGTGCCAGGCGGCCTCGGTCGCCAGGGGGGACCCGGTGGGGATCCGGGCGAGAACGGCCCGACCCTCGCTGTGCTGGCCTCTGGCCAGGAGAGCGCGTCCGAGGATCAGGCGCCCGCGATCGAGCTCGCTCGTCGGCAATGCCCCGAGGTTCATCGCCCTCAAGGTGGCGAGAGCGTCCCGGCTGCGGCTGGCGTCGAGGAGTGCTTCCCCCTTGTGGAGACGCCGTTCGGCCAGGTCTCCGGCCGACAGGGGCGGAAGGGAGTCGGCGAGCGCCTTCAGCTGTGGCGCGACGTCGCGCGCGGCCGCCGAGGTCGGGTGCTCCCGGTCGAGGCGGTCGAAGGCCGCGGCCGCGGCGGCCCGGTCGCCTCGCTCCAGCCGGGCCAGTCCCAGGTCGTGCAGGGCCTGGGCCGCGAGCGCCGGGCAGCGGGCGATCGTCTCCTCGAGGGCGTCCTCGGCCTCGCGCCGGCCTTCCAGGATCTCGGCGGCTCGGGGAAAGGCCCGGCACCCCACGGTGCTCCACGGCTCGCGGGCGGCGGCGAGGTAGGAGCGCACGGCGGGGTCCACGCGCTCGAGGGCATCCTGGGCCCGGGCGGCGCCGAGCAGGGCGTGGTCGCGGAGTCCGGTGCGCTGCACGTCGGCGTGAGCGAGATGGACGAGGGCCTCTTCGGGGCGCTCGTCCTCGAGGAGCATCAGGCCCGTGGCCAGGCGCGCGAGGCCCCCGGCGACGGTGCCCGGGTAGCGCTCGGAAACCGCCACGAGGGCGGCGGTCCGCTCCGGGGGCGGCTCGATGGCGACGGCCTCGCGAAGGGCCTGCTCCGCGAGCCCGGAGGGCTGGACCTCGACTCGCCAGGGCGCGCTGGCGGTGGGTGCGGTTGCGAGGGCGGCGAGAAGGACGGCGGTCGGGAGCAAGACGGCGAGACGCCGGCTCTACTGCGGCCCGAGTGCGGCGGCATCTCCGCCGCCGAGGATCCTCACGAGCTCGTCCTGGAAGTAGTCGGTGGTCTCCCGGACGGACGTGCCCACTCGATCGTTGTACATCTGCCGGCCCCGCTCGATGTCCTCCTTGAGCCGCTCGTAGATATCCCGGGTCTGTCGGCCTTCGGAGACCTTCGCCTCGTTGTACAGCTTGATCTCGCTCACGACCAACCGGGCGAAGCGCCGGGCGTCGTCGTGGGCCTTCTGCTCCTCGGGCGACATGGCCCGCACTTCCGGGGCGGCGGGGGGGGGCGGGGCCGCCGGCGCCGGGGGCGCCACGACCTCGCCGGTGGGCGTCGTTCCGGGCCGGGGCGCCGGGGGCGTTGCCTGCGCCCGCATGGTTCCCGTTCCGAACATCACGGTCTGCGCGGAGGCGTCGCCTCCGGGTGGCGGCGCGGCCGGGGCCGGCGCGGGGGCCGGAGCCGCGGCCGGCGGCGCGGAGGCAGGTGCCGGCGCGGGGGCGCGCCCGCCCGGGCTCGTTCCCGGGCCGGCCTGGCCCCGGGGCGCGGCGCTCAGCACGTCGATCACCTTGGCCGCGAAGGCGACCAGGATCTCGGCGGCGTCGGCGTCGGCCTGGGGGATCTCGTCGGCGCTGGAGTCGCAGTAGAGGATGGCCGCGACCTTGTCCCGCAGGATGAGCGGGATGGCGAGGATCCCCTGGGGCGTGCCGCCGAGGCGCCCCAGCGCCTCCGCGGTGCCCGGCGTGTGGGTGATGTGCCCGCGCTCGGCCTGGCGGGAGTTGGCGGCGAGGCGGAAGATGGTGTCACCGCTCAGGGGAACGGTGATGGTCTTGACGACCTCGGGGTTCTCCACCCCACTCGCGTACCAGCCCACCGCGGACTGCGACTTCACGATGAACATCGCGGCGCGCTCGACGTGGTGGTTCGCCTCGTTGACGAGGTGCGTCAGCACCTCGGAGAGGTTCGTTCCCCTCTCGATGCCGGCGATCGAGCTCTTGAGGCTCGCGTAGTCCGCGCCACCGGCCACGGGGCCGGCCTGCTGGACGGCCTCCCGCATCGCGGCCTCGATCTGCTCCTCGTCGATCCTCTCGTCGTAGCGGGCGACGTCCTCGCCCAGCTCG
Source organism: Acidobacteriota bacterium (assembly GCA_022340585.1). GTDB lineage: Bacteria > Acidobacteriota > Vicinamibacteria > Fen-336 > Fen-336 > JAJDNS01. The sequence goes on along the minus strand of JAJDNS010000125.1, from coordinate 374 downwards.
TCGAGGGCGCGCACCAGCGAAGCCTGGTGGCCCTGGATGGAGCGCTGGATCTCCACCACCCAGTTGGCCATCTGCTGGCTGATGAGGGCCGACGCGCGTGCCTTGAGGTCGTCTTCGAGGGCCATCTTCACCTCGGCGATAACGCCCAAAATGCGGAAAAAGGCCGACTTACGTCCGGGGCATTATCTGGCAGCCCCCGACGGGCTGTCAATGATTGGCCCCCGCGCGCTCCTGGTCTATCGTCGCCCGATGAGCGGTCTGCGGCCTCCCGCAACGGGAGCGGAGCTTCGACGCGTCTACCGTCGACTGCGCCGCCACTTCGGTCACGCCGGCTGGTGGCCTGGCGAGACGCCGTTCGAGGTGTGCGTGGGGGC
>JAJDNS010000197.1 GCA_022340585.1 Acidobacteriota bacterium | reverse complement strand
GAAGCCGACGAGGCCCTGGCCCAGCAGGGCCTCCTGCCGAACCTCCAGCTGGAGCTCTCCCGTGTCAAGGCCGAGGACCTGGCCCAGCGGAACGACCTGGAGCAGAAGCGGCTGGCCATGGCCGAGGAGTCCATCGAGGCCCAGCTCGAGGTGCAGCGGGCCCAGGTGGGGAAGACACGCGACCTGGCCCGGCTGCGGCGCGACCAGGTGGAGGCGCTGCGTCTTCGCGCGGGCCTGGACGGGGTGCTCCAGCAGGTTCCGGTGGAGGTGGGGCAGCAGGTCACCCCGGGCACCAACCTGGCCCGGGTGGCGCGCCCCGACCGACTCAAGGCGGAGCTGCGGATCCCCGAGACCCAGGCCAAGGACGTGCAGATCGGCCAGTCGGTGACCGTGGACACCCGCAACGGCGAGATCGACGGGCGGGTCAAGAGAGTGGACCCGGCCGTCCAGAACGGCACGGTCACCGTGGACGTGGAGCTCCTCGGCGAGCTGCCGAAGGGGGCGAGGCCGGACCTCAGCGTTGACGGCATCGTCGAGCTGGAGCGCCTCGAGAACGTGCTCTACGTGGGGCGGCCCGCGCAGGGGCAGGGCGAGAGCGAGATCGGCCTGTTCCGGATGGTGGAGGGCTCCGACGTGGCCGTGCGCACCCGCGTCGCGCTGGGCCGGGCCTCGGTCAGCACGATCGAGGTACTGGAGGGACTGAAAGAGGGCGACGAGGTGATCCTCTCGGACACCAGCGCCTGGGATTCGTTCGACCGCATCCGCGTGAACTGAAGGGGAGAGAGATGAGCTCTAACGGCGATGCACTGATCCATCTCGAGGACCTGAAGAAGGTCTTCTACACCGAGGAGGTGGAGACCCACGCCCTGGCTGGCATCCACATGACCATCGACCGCGGCGAGTACGTGGCGATCTCGGGTCCCTCGGGCTGCGGGAAGTCCACCTTGCTGTCCATCCTCGGGCTTCTCGACTCTCCCAGCGGGGGGGAGTACAAGCTGAACGGTCAGCCGGTCCAGTCCCTGGGCGTCGCCGAGCGGGCTCGGATCCGTAACCGCGAGATCGGCTTCATCTTCCAGAGCTTCAACCTGATCGGCGACCTCACCGTCTTCGAGAACGTGGAGCTGCCCCTGACCTACCGCGGGGTCCGCGCGAGCGAGCGCAAGGAGCGCGCGAACCAGGCCCTCGAGCGCGTGGGCATGGGGCACCGCGGCCGACACCTGCCCAGCCAGCTCTCGGGCGGCCAGCAGCAGCGCGTGGCGGTGGCCCGGGCCCTGGTGGGGGAGCCGTCGATCCTCCTCGCCGACGAGCCCACGGGCAACCTCGACTCGAAGAACGGCGAGGCGGTCATGGAGCTCCTCGACGATCTCCACCAGGCCGGCTCGACGATCTGCATGGTCACCCACGACCCCCGCTTCACCCGCCACGCCGAGCGGGGGGTGCACCTGTTCGACGGGCAGATCGTGGATGAGCAGCCGGAAGGCGAGTCCGCGGGCGCGGCGTAGGCGCGTCCATGATCCGCCTCCGCAACGTCGACAAGAGCTTCCGCCAGGGCGCGGGGCAGGTCTTCGTCCTGCGGCGTATCGACCTCGACGTGGAGGAGGGCGAGTTCGTCTCGATCATGGGGCCGTCCGGTGCGGGCAAGTCCACGCTGCTGCACCTGCTGGGCATGCACGACGGCGACTGGAGCGGCGAGTACGAGTTCCGCGGCCACAAAGTCCACGAGCTCGGGCAGAAGGCGCGTCTGGACCTGCAGCGGCAGAACATCGGTTTCGTCTTCCAGAGCTACCACCTCCTCGACGACCTGACCGTCTGCGAGAACCTGGAGCTGCCCCTGTCGTACCGGAACGTCAAGCGGTCGGAGCGGCAGGCCATCGTGGCCGACACCCTGGACCGCTTCCGCATCGTGGGGAAGAAGGACCTCTACCCTAGCCAGCTCTCGGGGGGCCAGCAGCAGCTGGTGGGGGTTGCCCGGGCGCTGGTGGCGAGCCCCCGCCTCATCCTGGCCGATGAGCCCACCGGCAACCTCCACTCCGACCAGGGACGGGAGATCATGGAGCTCTTCAAGAAGCTCAACGACGAGGGGACCACGATCGTGCAGGTGACCCACTCCGATACGAATGCCGCCTACGGACGCAGGATCGTCCGGCTGAGCGATGGCTGGATCGAGAAGGAAAAGGGCCCGGCGACGGTGGCGCAGGGGAGGACGGTGACGAGATGAGGATCGATCTGCGCGACGCCCTCCAAGCTCTGGTGCGCCGGCCCGGCTTCAGCGCCGTCGTGACGGTCACCCTGGGCGTCGGTATCGGCGCGGTGACGGTGATGTTCGCCGCCCTGTGGGGCGTGGTGCTGCGACCCCTGCCGTTTCCAGAGCCGGAGCGGCTGGTCCAGGTGCAGGCGGTCACGAACCGGGGGACGCCGAACTCCCTCTCCGCCCTCGACTACTGGGACTACTGCGAGGGTACCCCTGCCCTCGGCTCGGCCGCGGCCCAGTTCGTCTTCCAGCCCGGGGTCGTCATCACCGGTGGCGAGGAGCCCGAGCGGGCGACGGCGAGCATCGTCTCGGGAAGCCTGTTCGAGACCCTCGGCGTCCCTCCGGCCCGAGGGCGCGCGTTCCTCGGCGACGAGGAGGTGGAGGGAGGCCCCGGCGCGGTCGTGATCAGCCACGGGTTCTGGCAGCGCCGCTTCGGCGGCGACGAGGGTGTGCTGGAAGAGACGATCAATGTCGACGGCACGCCCAGCGCGATCGTGGGGGTGATGCCGGAGGGCTTCGAGTACCCCGGGGAGGTGGACCTCTGGCTCCCCATGCGGCGGGGCTCAGGGGCCGCGTCCGGGCGTGGCAACAACAACTTCGTCATGATCGGGCGGCTGGCCGAGGGCGCCACCCTGGAGCGGGCCCGAGCCCAGCTGGACGTGGTGGCGGCGCGGATCTCGGAGTCGTTCCCCAACGAGAAGGGGGGATGGGGGATCTCGGTGGTGCCTCTCCAGACCCGGCTGTTCGGTGACCTCCGGCCGCTGATGCTGACTCTCATGGCGGCCACCGCGCTCCTGCTGCTCCTGACCATCGCCAACGTTGCCTCCCTCTTCCTGGCCCGGACCCTCTCGCGGGAACGGGAGTTCGCCGTGCGCCTGTCCATCGGGGCCTCGCCGTGGCGGGTGGCCCGTCACGTCCTGGCCCAGAGCCTCGTCCTGAGCGTGGTCGGTGCGGTGGTGGGCATCGGCCTGGCCCACCTCGGCGTGGATGCCCTCAAGGCCCTCGGGCCCCGCGACCTGCCCCGCCTGGCGAGCCTCGAGGTGGACGGCCGGGTCCTCCTCTTCACCGTCTTCGCGACAGTGTCTGCCGGGCTGGCGCTGGGCCTCGCCCCGGCGCTGCGCAGCGGACGCGTCGAGCCGAAGGCGACGCTGCAGGAGGGCGGGCACGCGACCCGGGAGAGAGGTCGCCTGGGCCTGCGCACGGGTCTCGTGGCCATCCAGGTCGCTCTCTCCTTCGTGCTCCTGGTGGCCTTCGCGCTCTTTCTTCGCAGCTCGTGGCAGCTTCAGCGCGTGGACCCCGGGTACGATCCCGACGGCGTCCTCACCGTGGACGTCCAGCTGCCGGAGGCCCCTCCCGAGAGCGAGGCGGCGGTGACGCCCGGGGGCCCCCTCAGTGAGATGGTAGACCGAATCCGGGCCCTGCCGGGCGTCACGTCGGCGGCCGGCGCCGATCAGCTTCCCGGCTTCGGCGGACCGTACAACGGCGTCCACCGTGGCGACCGCACTCCCCAGGCCCAGTCCGACTACGTGCCCGCCACCCGACGCATGGTGACGGAGGACTTCTTCGAGACGATGGGGATCCGGCTCGTGGCCGGCCGGGACTTCGAGCCCGCCGATTCCCCCGACTCACGCTACGTGACCGTGGTCAGCCGCCAGCTGGCCGAACGGCTGTACCCGGGCGAGAACCCCCTCGAGCGGATCATGGTTCTCCCCTGGGGCGACGGGATACGCCTGACCATCGTCGGCGTCGCCGAGGACGTGCACGACTTCGGGCTGGCCGAGGAGTACCGCCCCGCGTTCTACCTCTCCGTCCGGCAGCTTCCCTTCACCCTGACCGACATGAGGCTGGCGATTCGCACCAGCGGCGACCCCACCGCCCTGGTGCCGTCCGTGCGAGCGGCGGTTCGAGGGGTGGAGAGGAATGCCCCCCTCTTCCGGATCGGGACCATGAAGGGGTGGCTCGCCCAGTCGATGGCCCGGTCGAGGTTCGCCGTCGTGTCGCTCCTGGTCTTCGCCGCGATCGCGCTGCTGCTGTCGGCCACGGGGCTTTACGGCGTGACGGCCAGCTACGTGGCCCTGAGCCGCCGGAGCATCGGCATTCGCATGGCCCTGGGGGCCGTCCCCCGACAGGCCATCGGCCGAGTCTTCGCACGAGTGGGGGCGATGACGGGCGGAGGGCTCGTCGTCGGCTTGGTGGCCAGCCTGGCCCTGGCCCGCGTGATCGAGGGGATGCTGTTCCAGGTGCGACCCACGGAGCCGGTGGTCTACCTGGCCGTCTCCCTCGTTCTGGCCCTCGTGGTCCTGGCCGCCAGCGCCCTGCCCGCCTGGCGCGCGGCCACGGTGGACCCCGTCGAGGCGCTGAGGTGCGAGTAGGGGTTCTGTCCTTGCCTCCCCTCGTTGGCATGGATCACACTGGCCCGCACGGGAGGGGCCGTGGGGGCGTGGACCCGAGGCCTGGAGAGATGAAGCAGAACCCACCCCGCGTCCTCGTCGCCGACGACCAGCCGGACGTCCTGGAAGCACTCCGGCTCCTGTTGAAGGCGGAGGGCTACTCCATCGAGACGGCAGCCTCCCCGGCGGGCATCTTCGCGGCCCTCGAGGAGCGGGAGTTCGACGTCGTCCTCATGGACCTGAACTACGCTCGAGACACGACCTCCGGCCAGGAGGGCCTCGATCTCCTCTCACGACTCCAGGCACTGGACCCGCTGCTGCCGGTGGTGGTCATGACCGCCTGGGCCAGCGTCGACGTCGCGGTGGAGGCCATGCGGCGGGGCGCCCGGGACTTCGTGCAGAAGCCGTGGGAGAACGCCCGCCTCCTGGCCATCCTCGCGACCCAGTCCGAGCTGGCCCGGGCGCTGCGCCGCGGTCAGCGACTCGAGGCCGAGAACCGCACGCTGCGTGGCGACGACGGTCCCCGGCTCATCGCCGACGCGCCGTCCATGCGGCCGATCCTGGACATGATCGAGCGGGTGGGCCCCTCCGACGCCAACATCCTCATCACCGGGGAGAACGGCTCGGGCAAGGGGACGGTGGCCCAGGCCGTCCACCGCGTCTCGCCGCGCTCGGGCAAGCCGCTCGTCACCGTCAACGCCGGGGGGCTCTCCGAGGGTGTCTTCGAGAGCGAGCTCTTCGGTCACGTGAAGGGAGCCTTCACCGACGCGAAATCCGACCGCGTGGGGCGCTTCGAGCTGGCCGACGGCGGCACGCTGTTCCTGGACGAGATTGCCAACGTGCCCCTCAACCTCCAGCCCAAGCTCCTGCGGGTGCTCGAGACCGGTGAGTTCGAGCCCGTGGGCTCGTCCCGTACCCGCCGCGTCGACGTGCGCATCCTCTCGGCCACCAACGCGAACCTGCGCGAGGAGGTGGAGGCCGGGCGATTCCGCCAGGATCTCCTGTTCCGCCTGAACACCATCGAGATGCGGGTGCCCCCGCTGCGGGAACGCCGCGAGGACATCCCGCTCCTGGCCCAGAGCTTCCTGGGGCAGCACGCGCAACGCTACCGGAAGGGCGTGGAGGGTTTCGATGGGGCAGCGGTGCAGGCCCTCGTCGAGCACTCCTGGCCCGGGAACGTCCGCGAGCTCGACCACGCGGTGGAGCGGGGAGTGCTCATGGCGCGCGACTCGCGCGTCGGAGCCGCCGACCTGGGGCTGCGCCCGGCCGAGGGAGCAGGGTCGCGTCTCGAGGACATGAGCCTCGAGGACGTCGAGTGCTACCTGGTGAAGAAGACCCTCGCCCGTTTCGACGGCAACGTGAGCCGCGCCGCCGAGTCCCTGGGGCTCAGCCGATCCGCCCTGTACCGCCGGATGCAGCGCTACAGGCTCTGAGCGAGCGAGGCCTGCTGTGTCCCCAGACGGGGCTCTGGCGGAGCGTTCGGCCAACCTGAGACTTGACCCCCGGCCCCTTGTGCGGGACCCTCGGGCTCGCCTCACTGCCGTTCGTTGGCGGGACGGCGGCGCATCAGAACCTCAGGGAGGATGCCCTCATGGCGCAGTCAGCTCTTTCCATCGCGTCTCTCGTCGTCTTCCTGGCGCTCCCCGGCGGCGCCCTGGCCGAGAAGATCCCCTACGCCCAGAGCGAGATCGTCCCCCCGACGCCCGAGTGGTCGGCCCGGGTGGAAGCCGCCGCCCCGGCCCAGGCGACAGTCGAGGCCGAGAAGCGGAAGCTCCTCGTCTTCTCGCTTCTGACGGGGTACGACCACAAGGTGATACCGCACGTCAATCGGGTTCTCGAGCTCCTCGGCGACAAGACCGGCGCCTTCGAGGCGACGATCACCGTCGACATCGAGGACCTCAGGCCGGAGAGACTGGCGGAGTACGACGTCCTCGTGCTGAACAACAACTGCTCCATAGGGCCGCGGCGGAACCTCTTCCTCGACGAGCTGGAGAGAAACCCCAGGTACGCCGACCTGACCGCGGAGCAGCGCCAGGCCCGGTCGGACGCCCTGGAGCAGTCCCTGCTCGCCTTCGTCTCCGACGGGAAGGGGCTCGTGGCGCTGCACGGCGCCCCGACGCTCCTGAACGACTCGGAGGCGTTCACCGGGATGGTCGGGGGTGCCTTCGACTACCACCCGCCGAACCAGGAGGTCACCGTTCGCCCGGTCGACGAGGCCCATCCGCTGGTGGCCGCCTTCCGTGGCAAGGGGCCGTTCGTCCACCGGGACGAGCCGTACTGCTTCAAGGGGGCCTACGAGAAGCTGGACTTTCGGCCGCTCCTGTCGATGGACGTGGAGGGGATCGAGGACCCGGAGGAACGGGTGGGCGCCTTGCCGCGCTACGTGGCCTGGATCAAGCCCTACGGCAAGGGCCGGGTGTTCTACTGCTCTCCCAGCCATTTCCCCGAGAGCTACGAGAGCCCGACGATGCTGCAGTTCCTCCTCGACGGCATTCAGTACGCCGCGGGAGACCTGGAGTGTGACGATTCCACACCGTAGATGGCCTCGGCTGACCCACGAGCGGCGCGTCCTGCTGCTGTCGCTCCTCGGGGGGCTCCAGGGGGTGGCGGTCACCCTCGCCCTGCTGTTCACCGGCGACTTCAGCTCGGCCACGAGGTGGACCCTCGGGGTCCTGGTCGTGGGGGCGTGGGTGGTCCTTGCCTTCGCCGTGCAGGGAGCGGTGATACGACCGCTGCAGACCCTGTCGAACCTCCTCTCGGCCCTGCGCGAGGAGGACTTCTCGTTCAAGGCCCGGGGCGCGGGCGGAGACGACGCCCTCTCCTACGCGATGCTCGAGGTCAACGCCCTCGCCGACACCCTACGGGAGCAGCGTCTCGGTGCTCTCGAGGCCACCGCCCTGCTCCGGAAGGTCATGGAGGAGGTCGACGTCTGTGTCTTCGCGTTCGACGGGGAGGACCGCCTGCGTCTGGTCAACCGGGCGGGGGAGGGCCTCCTCGGCAAGCCCCCGGAGCGGCTGCTGGGACGGACCGCCACCCAGCTCGGTCTCGACCGCGCTCTCGCCGTGGAGACGTCGGGCGTGCACGAGATGGTCTTCCCCGGGGCCATGGGAAGGTGGGAGGTCCGTCGTGGGACCTTTCGCCAGGGCGGTCGGCCCCACCGGCTGCTCGTCCTCGCCGACGTGAGCCGGGCCCTTCGTGAGGAGGAGCGCCAGGCCTGGCGAAGGCTGATCCGGGTCCTGGGGCACGAGATGAACAACTCCCTGGCCCCGATCCGCTCGATCACCGAGAGCCTCCAGACCCTCCTGTCACGGGACCCGCTCCCCGCGGACTGGGAGGAGGACGTTGGGCGGGGGATCGCGGTGATCCGCGACCGCTCCGCGGCCCTCGGGCGCTTCATGGAGGCGTACTCCCGACTCGCCCGGCTGCCGCCGCCGAAGCCGGCGCCGGTCGAGGTGGGGCCCCTCGTCCGCCGGATCGCCGGCCTCGAGACCCGCCTGACGATCGTGGTTGTCGACGGGCCGGAGGTGGAGCTGGCCGCCGACGCCGATCAGCTGGAGCAGCTCCTGATCAACCTCATCCGCAACGGCGCTGACGCCGCCCTCGAGACCGGGGGAGGAGTGCGAGTGGGCTGGGAGCGGAGTCGCGGGGCGGCCCGGGAGCTCGTGGTGTGGGTCGAGGACGAGGGACCCGGCCTGCCGAGCAGCGCCAACCTCTTCGTCCCGTTCTTCACCACCAAGCCCGGAGGCTCGGGAATCGGCCTCGTGCTCTGCCGCCAGATCGCCGAGGCCCACGGCGGCGGGCTGACTCTCGAGAACCGAGCGGAGGGGACCGGCTGTCGGGCCCTCCTGCGCCTCATGACGGGGCCGGCCCGGGCTCGGCCCTGAGCGTCGTTCCCTACCTGGACATCACCTCATCCGCCAGGGCCTCCTGGAAGATCTCGCCGTCCTCCAACCGCACCGCGGTCAGCTCTCCGCCCCAGACACAGCCGGTGTCGAGCGCCATGACCCCGGGCTCGATGCGAAGCCCCAGCGTGGCCCAGTGGCCGCAGACGACGGTCACGCCGGCGAGTTGGTCGTCCCGCAGCTCGAACCACGGGTGACAGCCCTCGGGGGCCCGCTCCGGGGGCCCGCTGAAGCCGTCGCAGACCCGGCCGTCGTCCCGACAGGTGCGCAGGCGGGTGAAGGACTGCACCGTCACCCGCCAGCGATCCTCGACGCCCAGGTCTGCGCGCCAGGCGCGGGGTCGCTCCGCGACGAGAGCCCGAAGCAGGCGTTCGGGCTTCGGGCTCGCGAGGACGGTCTCGATCTCGCGGGCCAGCTGCTCGGCCTGCTCGAGGGTCCATGGGGGAAGCAGACCGGCGTGCACGAGCACACGATCGTCTTCCCGATGGAAGAAGGGGCGTCGCTGGAGCCAGCGCAGCAGCTCCTCGCGGTCGGGCGCCTCCAGCACGTCGTCCACGGTGTCGCGAGACTTGGGAGCCCGGGTCCCCAAGGCTCGCGCGATCAGGTGCAGGTCGTGGTTTCCCAGGACGGTGACGACCCGATCGCCCTGCTCCCGGACCCAGCGCAGGACCTCGAGGGACCGGGGGCCCCGGTTCACGAGATCCCCGGTCAGCCAGAGACGGTCCGCATCAGCGTCGAAGCGAATCCGCTTCAGCAGGCGCAGCAGCGTGCGGTGGCACCCCTGGATGTCGCCGATGGCGTAGGTGGACATGTGATCAGGCGGACCCCATCGCGGCATTATCGGGCAGATGGCGAGCCCGCAGGGTGAGGTCCGGAACCGGGACACCCACGGCGGCACCGGGACGGCGCAACGGCCGTCTCAGCAGCTCACCGCCCCGGAGCTGGCGCGTAACATGTTTCCCCTGAGGTGCTTCCAGGATTTCGTGAGTGTTCCAGTAGAATGGCATCCGGTTTGCGTATTCTCATTGCCCGTTGATGGTGCGGATGCGCGCCCAGGAGGACGTCGTGATGAGCTGGCGGGTCGGGAGGGCGCACACGCGCCAGGACGGACTGGCGAGGGATCCGAGGCGCTGGACGCCCGTACTCGGGATGGCGGCGGGGCTGCTCCTGGCCGGTCCCGGGTCGGCTCGGGCCGACTGGGACTCCTGCGCCACGGACTGGAACAACTTCTTCGTCCGCCCCTCCGGGTTCGTCACCGACTACACCTACCGGGGCGAGAACATCCGCGACTACGAGACCTCGTCCGACCCGAGCCACGGTCCCGCGGCGGTGCCGCCCTCCCAGACCGACCTGGCCTCGGGCTCCCCGGCGGACTACCCCGGCGCCTACACCACACCGGCATTCGGTTACTACAACGGGGGCACGGTCTGGGCCCCGAACGACCCCTCGACCCTCCTCGACGACTCCCTCTTCTTCCGGATCCGTGTGCAGGGGGACCCCGTCGCCCAGGGAGACGACTTCACCTCCTACCACTGGAACATCCTCATCGACGTGGACGGCGACGGATACAAGGAGTTCTGGGTGGACCTGGAGGGCTCCTGCTCGGGGAACGCCTGCAATCCCCCGACCTCGAGCACCGACCGCCTGAACGTCCTCTACGACAACCAGAACCGTCAGGACATCCCCGACCCCGACGATCCGGGGGTGCGCGTCAACTACTTCTCTGCGTCGTCGCTCCCCCTGGCCAGCGGCACCTGCCCTGCCGGCTCGCCCGGCCAGTCCATGACCCGCGTCATTCCCACGAACGACGGGACCGGCGACTACTGGATCGACGTCCAGGTGCCGATGACCGCGTTCGTGGACTCACAGGGGAACCAGGTGCTCTATCCCGATTCCCCGGTGGCCTTCGTGTACTCGACCAGCGCCTCGAACACCAATCCCCTGCAGAAGGACTTCATGATGGACCTGGCGTTCCTGTCGCTGGCCGACCCGATCCAGTTCGGCGACGTCGTGACCCCGAGCGGGCTGCCGCGGATCGACTTCGCCGACGGCGACCTCGCCAGCGTGAGCTACTACATGGCCGGCGACGACATCTTCATCACCCTCACCGACGTCCTCTACAACGACACCGCACAGAGGCAGATCACCGTCGACTGCTTCGAGGTGACGGTGGCCGACCCCTCCACCGGCGACGACGAGCGCGTCACGGTCTGTGAGACCGGCCCCAATACCGGAGTCTTCTCCAACCTCGGCGGACGCTCGCTGCCCGGCGGGGTCTGGAACGGGACGGAGTGCGTCCAGGAAACGCCCTTCCCCCCGACGTCGCCCCCGCCCCCCTCGGCCTGGCTGGAGGATCTCCGCACGTCGGTCGCGACCGTCGACGAGACCTGGAGCCTGCTTCACATCCTGGGAGCCGTCTGGGGAATGCTCGGGAGCGACGCCGGCATCCAGAGCCTGGTCTTCGCCGACGTCCCCTACGCCTCCAATGCGGACCCGGGGATCCCCCGGGTCTCCTTCACGCTCCGCCAGGATTCGCCGCCCTTCCTCGACTTCTTCACCTTCTGCACTCGTGCCGCCGACGTGCTGCCGAGCTCGAGCTCGGCCGGCGGGGCCGAGAACGACGGCACGCTACGCGTCAACCCGGGAGACATGATCTACGTCTCCTACACCAACGCCCTCGGGCAGACCGTCACCGACGCCGTTCCTATCCTCGGCGGCTGCTCGGCGCTGGTCGAGTTCACCCGTCGCGACGGGAGGGTCTCCGACAACTTCATCCTCACGAGCGACGTGGACACCAGCGACAAGCTCTACGTCACGGTGACCTACCCGGGTGGGAATCTGGATCCCACCGCTGCCGAGCCCGTCACGGTGACGCTCACCGGGAACGACACCCAGACCTTGACCCTCACCGAGACCGGACCCGATACCGGGGTCTTCCGCAACGTCGACGGGCTCGACACGCGGATCTCCGACGGCAGCACGATCCCCGAGGACGACCTGTGGGAGGACGTGGACGGCGGTAGCGTGACCGCGACCTTCGACTACTTCTGCGGGGGCAACCTCTCCGCGTCCCAGACGGCGTCGCTGTTCGCCGTCCCGGCGGGGGGACGGGTCTCCTTCAGCAACGGCGCGGGGACCGCCGACGTGGACCTGTACACGGGCGGCCAGCCGGTCTTCGTGAAGGTGACGGACACCTCGTCCTGCCCGCCGATCTCGGTCACGGTCACGACCACCTCCGGCGACTCCGAGACCTTCGCGGTCCGGGAGACCGCCCCGGGCTCCGGGGTCTTCATGAATCGGGTGAACGACCTGGTCACCACTGCCGGCTCCGCCCAGGTGACGTCGGCGTCCTCTGCTTTCGTCACCGACGGGATCGCCGCCGTCGACTACTTCGTCATCGCCAACGGACCCGACACCGGAACGTATCGGGTCGCCAGCGTGGACGGCGAGAACACCCTCACCCTCGACCGGGCCCTGACCGCGACCCGCACCGAGGTCTCGTTCAACGCCCAGCCCCTCATGACCACCGTCTTCGACGGCGTCGCGACACCGGACGACGGCCTGCTCGAGGCCGCTCACAACGACACCGTCATCGTCTCCTACACCGACTGCAGCGACGGCGATCTCGACCCGGGCAACGACGTGAAGACCGACACCGCCGTCTTCAACACACCCGGGCTGGTCCTCGACCGCGTGCTCTTCTCCCCCGACGACACCACCTGCCAGAGCGAGCTGGTGGAGATCCTCAATCCCACCGCCTCTCCGATCGTGGCGACCGGCTACCGGGTCACCGACGAGGACGGGGAGCTCGACTACACGGTTCCCGGCTGGAATGGCGGCGACCTGACTCTTCAGCCTGGGGCCCGGATCGTTCTCACCATCGGCAGCTACTACCAGGACTTCGAGGTCGGCGGGAGCTACTACCTCTTCGCCGACAACGGGGGCGTGTATCCCTCCACCCTCCTCGCAGGTCTCAACGATTCCGACCCCGCTGACCAGGTGCTCCTCTACGCCCCCGGGGGAGGAATCGTGGACTACGTGGGCTGGAGCGCCACCCTCACACCATCCCTCGACTTCCAGAGCGACGATACGAATGCCGTCCTCGCCGACATCTGGCAGGACGACGCGTTCACGAACGTCGCCACGACGCTGGTGGGGCAGGCCATCGCCAGGGTCCCGTCCGGGTTCGACACCAACTCGCCCGCGGACTGGCTGGGCGTGGAGGACACGACCTGCACGACGATCGCCGAGCTCTACGCGACGCGAGCCACGATCATCGGTGTCCGGGTGGACCCGGCCGGGGTCGTCGAGTTCGCCACCGGGAGCCAGCAGGAGACCCGGGGCTTCCGCATCTACGCCTCGGTGAGGTCGCCGAGCGGACAGCCGGAGCTGCTCACTCCGGACCTGGTCCCGGCGCCGGTGCCCGATTCCCACTGGCCGATTCCGTATCGGGTCGACACCGGGCCGATCACCGGAGACTGGATCTGGATCGAGGAGATCGAGGTCGGGGGCGAGGCCCGCCTCATGGGTCCGTTCCGGGTGGGCGACCGCTGGCTCGAGCACGGCATGAAGCGGGTGACGGCCCGGGTCGAGCGTCTCGAGAGGGCGGGCCACCGCCGCCCCGGTCTCGGGTGGCTCGCCCCCGACGATGGGTCCGGCAAGCTACACCGGGGGCGCGCCCGTCCTCGTCGTCGGTGGGCCCGGGGATCGGCGCGACCGGCCCCGGGCGGGGTCAAGCTCGTCGTCGGGCAGCCGGGAGAGATCCTCGTGCCGCTGTCCGAGCTGGAGGCGCAGGGGATCACCTCGCGCTCGCTCCGGTCCTTCCAGCTCACCAACGAGGGACGCCGTGTCCCCTTCTGGCGCGGCCGGACCCCGGACGACCAGCCCGCCCTCGTGTTCCAGGCGGAGCCGATCTCGACCCTCTACACCGACGAGAACGTCTATGTGCTCACCCGAGGTCCTGCGCCGCGACCCCGGGTTCCCCTGACCATCCCCGGCGAGCCCGTGCTGCCGGGCTTCACCCGGATCGAGAAGAGTGTCCTGTACCTTCCCTCGGCTCCCCTGGGCTCCGATCCCTGGCTGTGGGACTTCCTCTGGGACGGCGGGCCCTGGCCCGACCCGAGCTGGGATCCCCTGGCCGGGCACTTCGACCTGCCGGGCCTGGCCGCTGACGTCGAGGGCAACGTCGAGGTGAAGGTCCGCTTCCTGGCCTACAGCGACCACGAGCACCGTGTCGACGTGACCCTGAACGGCGTCTTCCTGGGCACCCTCGACCACACGGGCAAGGGGCTCGCCGCTCTCAACGCGTCGATCCCCGCGACGGAGCTCCGCGTCGCGGGCAACGAGCTGTCCCTCGTCTACACCTCCAACGCCAGCGACCCCGGCGACTTCGGGTGGATGTACCTCGACGCGCTGGACCTGGGCCTTCCCGGACTCCTCGCCCGCGGGACCGGTGAGCTCGGGACGATCACCGCCTACGATCCGGATCTTCCGGGCCTGCGCCGAGCGGAGTACCTCATCGTCACCCACGGCGCCTTCATGGCCCAGGCCGAGGCCATCGCCGCGGCGAAGCGGGCCGATGGCCTCTCACCGGTGGTCGTGGACGTGGAGCGGGCCTACGACCGCTTCTCGAGCGGTCTCACCGAGGCCGCCGCCGTCCGGGAGCTCATTCGCCAGGCGGCGCGGGGCGGGCGGCTCCGCTTCGTGCTGCTGGTGGGGGACGACACCTTCGACTACCGCGACGACGCGGGGATGGGAGCGGTCGGCTTCGTGCCGTCGCTCTACGCGTGGGACGACGTCTTCGGCCTCGTTCCCTCCGAGAACCGCTACGCCGACGTCGACGACGACGGGCGACCGGACTTGGCCATCGGACGGCTGCCGGTCAAGACACCGGAGGAGGCCGCGCTCCTCGCCGAGAAGGTCGCCCGCCAGACGGCCCTCCTCGCCGAGTCTTCCGGTCGACACGTCATGGTGGTCGACAACCAGGGCCCCCGAGACCTGTCCTACGTGGACGAGGCGCGGAGCGTCGTCGCCCAGCTGCCTCCGGGCTCGACGGTCTGGTGGTCGAACATCGGAGAGGGGGTTTCGGTTGCCCGGGCCGACCTCGTGAGCGCGTGGGAGCGGGGGGCGATGCTGACCCACTACTTCGGACACGGCGGCCCCGAGGTCTGGGCCGACGAGTCCCTCGTGGCCACCTGGGCCGTGCCCGCGCTGACCGCAAGGGCGCGTCCCACCGTGCTCTTCACGTGGACGTGCCAGTCGCAGTGGTACCAGTACCTGTGGAGCGACACCGTCAACGAGGCCCTGCTCCTCGCCCCCGGTGGGGCAGTGGCCAGCTTCGGCCCGGTGGGGATCACGTCGCCGGCCGACCAGAAGGAGCTGTACTCCCGTGTCTACCGCCCGCTCTTCGAGGAAAAGCTGACGCTGGGTGAGGCCATTCTCCTGGCCAAGCGCGAGGCCGCGGAGGCCAGGCCCGCTTCCCGGGTGGTCGTCGAAGGCTTCGCCTTGCTCGGCGACCCGGCGCTCCAGCTTCCGTGAGCGGGGAGCAAGCAGGGAAGGAGCCAACCGAAATGGAGACGAGCGAGACCGTGCGGGTTGTCGCCCAGGTCCTCGGCCCCTACATCGGCGAGACCATGGCGCGATCGGCGACCGAGGCTCACTGCGAGAAGCTCGGCATCACCGACGGCTCCATCAGCTCAGAGCAGACCGAGGCACTGCTCGGCAAGCTCGCCGGCGGACTCAACATCTTCCTCGGGCGGGACAAGGCGGCCGCGGCCATCGCCGAGGTTCGGAGCGCCCTGCGCTCGCGGGAGGCGGGTCGATGACGAAGTCCAGAGGTGTGGATCTGCTGCCGTGGGTGATTCTCGCGCTGGTGGTCGTGGTCTACGGCGGCTGGGCCCTCGCGCCCTCGAGCGCCCTGTACGCCGATGTCTTGACCCCCGAGCTCCTCCTCGCCGCCGCCGCCCTCGTCAAGCTGGTCTATCTGCTCGCGGGGGCGCTGTGGGCCTTCGCCTGCCGCGACCGGCTGGAAGAAGACAACCCGGCCCGGCCCGCGTGGGCCCTGCTCTCCGTCGGCCTGGGCGCCACCTTCGTGGGCCAGCTCAGCTACGCGCCCTACCAGCTCCTTGGACGGGCGGCCCCCTTCCCGTCGGTGGGAGACCTGTACTTCATCCTCGCCTACCCCTTCCTGGTCGCGGCCTTCGTCGTGCTCCTTCGTGCCTATCGGGAATCCGGATTCCCCGTCGGCTCGCTCGGCGAGCGCCTGGCCATCGTCTGCGGGGTGGGTCTGCTCGCGACGGTGGTCGCGGTCCCGATCCTGAAGCCCGTCGTGAACGCCGAGGGCCCCCTGCTGGAGCGGGTCCTGACCGTGATGTATCCCGTCCTCGACCTCGTTCTCCTCGTCCCCCTCGCCCTGCTGCTACGCGTCGCCCTGCGGCTGCGGGGGAGCCACGTGG
Source organism: Acidobacteriota bacterium (assembly GCA_022340585.1). GTDB lineage: Bacteria > Acidobacteriota > Vicinamibacteria > Fen-336 > Fen-336 > JAJDNS01. The sequence continues at coordinate 60,928 of JAJDNS010000197.1, read as the reverse complement.
GCTCGGTCTGGGCGTTCATCCTCGGGGGGATGATCTTCATGTGCGTGGGCGACATCTCGTTCGCCTACTTCTCGGCTCTCGGGTGGACGCACCTCGATCCGTTCGTCCACCTGACCTTCATCCTCTCCTACGGCCTCATTGCCGGCGGGGCGTACCGTCAGTACCGACTCCTCCACTCCTGAGAGCCGGATGGCGTCGCTCGGCCCGGGTGGTGCGGCCCCGGGTGGGCCCTCCGTCGGATCTTCCGCCCGCGGGGTGGGCCGTCTAGGGTCGCGAGCCGGCCGCGTCGACCTGCTTCCTGAGCAGGTCGACTCTCCAGCGCAGCTCCTGGTCCTCGATCGTCGAATCCTCGGGCAGCGCCTTCCCGACCGCCTCCGGCTGTCCGGCCTTGACCAGGGGCGAGCCGATGGACAGCAGCGCGTAGAGCGCCTCGGTCTTCACCTCCGGGTCCCCCAGGTAGGGTTCGAGGAGGCGAAGGCTCTCGAGCGTGTGAACCCGGGCCAGCCCGGAGATGAGCTGGCGCTTCTGCTGGACCGTCTCCACCCCGGCCCCCGCGCGCCCGAACCACCCCGCCAGGACGTCGTCCGGACGCTGCCGCCCAAGAGCGGCGGTCGTGGCCAGCTGGATCGAGGCCGAGCAGGCGCGGCGTCGGACCTCCGCATCCGCGCTGCTCTCCATCAACGCGAAGAGAGCGTCGATCGGTGTCGGATCCGGCCACCGGCTCAAGTGTGCGATCGTGCTGGCCACCACCGACCGGTCCTCAACCTCGAGACCCTCCAGGACGGCGGGGAGCGCGTTCGGGTAGCCCACGGCGGTGAGCACGCGGATCCAGAGGTCCCTCTCCGAGGTGTCGGTGGCCCGCTTCAGCTCGGCCAGGACGAGCTCCCCCGAGGACCCGTCGCCACCGCACGCGCTGACCAGCGAAGGGACCGCGGCCATTCTCACTGCCTCGTCCGGCTCGGCCTCGATCAGGGCAATCAGCGCTTCGACCTCGTCCGGACCCACCCCGCGCCTCATCGCGCGCAGGGCCGCCACGCGGACCCGGGCATCCTTGTCTCGGGCTTGCTCGAGGAGGTCGCCGACGGCAATGGCGGCCCGCCGATTCCCCAGAACGCGAATGACGTCGACCCGGTAGTCCACCGTCTCCGCATGGGCAAGACGATCCAGGATCACGCGGTCGACCCCGTCCCCGCCTTCCATGCGCGTGAGCAGGTCGATGGCCGTCTGCCTCTCCTCGGGTGACCGGCGGTCCCGCACCAGGTCCAGCAACGTGTCGACCAGAGGGGAGCCACTGCCCACCGCGCCGACTACACCGAGGGCCGCGATCCGGATCGCCTGGTCGTCGCTGTCGAGCTGCGAGCGGACCACCGGGAACGACGCCCGGTTGTGGCAATCGGCCAGGGCGGTGATGAGCTGAACCCGAAGGTCGGGCGCGGCCGAGGCCAGGCGGGTGTTCAGGGCGTCGGCCAGCGCGTCCGACGGCATCTCACGGATGGTCAGCAACGCCACGTCGCGAACCGCGTCATCGTCAGAGCTCAGCTGGTCCATGAGGAAGGACACGGAGTTGCGGGTGACGATGGCGCCACGCGTCGCCCCGAGGCGAGAGGCCTCGGGGACGTCGGCGGACCGAACCGCGTCGTAGAGGTCGAGGGCGACGTCGGTGTGGCCCAGTGCCCTCTGCTGCCGGGCCGCGAGCAGCCCGGCGGCGGCCGCATCCTCTCCCCCCGAAGCCAGCGCCCCCTTCACGATCCGAACCGCGTCCGCGGTCGCCACCCGACCCAGCGCGCGCAGAGCGGCTCCGCTGACGGTGGTGTCGTCACGACCGGTGAGCTCGGCCAGGGCGCCGACCGCCTTCTCGTCCCGGAGCGTGCCCAGCGAGGTGATCACGCCGACCAGGAGGTCCCCCTGGGTCGTGTCGAGTGCCGATCGCAGGGCGGCGGCGGCGCTCGGGTCAGGGATTCTCTCGAGCGCCGAGCGGGCGTAGGCGGCGAGAACCTCGTGACCGAGCAGGCTCGCCAACGCCGGCACCGCTTCGGGGGTCCCGAACTCTCCCAGCTTGCGACAGGCGATCGCCTTCTGCTCCACGGGGGCATCCGACTCGAGGACCCCGACGAGCTCCGGGGTGGTTTCCCGAGGACTGATCCCGCCTGCGGCCGGCTGCCCTGGCCAGGGCCACGATCCCGCCACAGCGATCGTGTCCTTGGCGGGACCGAAACGGCCGGCAGCCAGCGGCCCTGGCCAGGCGCTGGCCGCCGGCGGGAAGACCAGCGAGAGGCCGCCGACCACGCCGAGAGCCAGGAGCACCTGCGTCCTCATGGCGCTCACCCCCTAGACATACAGGGACCAGGGCTCGCGCGTGGCCCGGCGGATCCGGCGGTTGGCTTCCTCGTCACCGACGAACCTCTCGGTCACCGGGTCGAAGGTGACCTTTCGGCGCAGCTCCCAGGCCAGCTCCGCGGCAAAGCAGGCGATGTGCGACCGCCGCATCACGTCCTGGTGGCAGACCGGCCGGGCCCGGGACTTGACGCAGTCGAAGAAGTTCCGCCCGTGTCCCCGGGCGCTGGTCCCGGGCTTGACGAACTGCCTCCCCAGCGACTCGACCAGGTTCTCCGAGAGGAGGATCTCGCCGTTGTCGCCGGTCTCGACCCAGCCCTCGTCGCCCTCGTAGCGAACGGGGCAGGTTCCGGTGGACGTCGTGTACTGCGGGGCCCGATCGCCGAACGGAGTGGGGAGGAAGTCACAGATCAGCTCGACTCCGTTGGCATACAGCCCGGTGATCCCGCTCTCGTCGGCCCTCCACTCGATGGGCGTGGTGTCGTCCGACTGGTTCGCCCACTGGCAGAGGTCGATCGTGTGGGCTCCCCAGTCGGGGAGATTGGCGGCCGCTTCGAAGTCGTAGTGCCCGCGCCAGCCACCGCTCACGTACGCGTTGTTGAACGGCCGCCAGGGACTCGGCCCCAGCCAGCGGTCCCAGTCGCATTCCTCGACCGGGGGCTCCGGCTCCGCCGAGAGCCACCCGTAGGTCCGGCTCGGGGTGTAGATGGAGGCGTGAAGAGTGTGGAGCTTGCCGAGCTTCCCGCTCTGGGCCAGGTAGGCCGCGTACTGGAAGTTGGCCAGGCTGCGGCGCTGCGTCCCCGCTTGAAACACCCTCGCGTAGCGATGAGCGGCGTCGGCCAGGGCCTGGACTTCGGCGATGGTCATCCCGCAGGGCTTCTCGCTGTAGACGTCCTTGCCCGCCTTCATGGCCAGAATCGAGGCCAGGGCGTGCCAGTGATCGCCGGTCGCGATCAGGACGGCGTCGATGTCCGGGCGATCGAGGAGCTCGAAGAAGTCCCGGTACATGGCGCAGTCGCCGCTGCCGTAGTGTGTGTCGACCATCTCCTTGATGGCCTCCCTCCGGATGCGCCGCACGTCGCAGATGGCGACGAACTGCACGTCCTGCTCCGGCAGCATCACGCTGAGGTCATAGGTGCCTCGGGGGCCGAGCCCGATGCCTCCCAGGACAATCCGTTCACTGGGGGCGACGGCGCCGTCCCGGCCGAGGGCGGCGGCGGGAACGATCTGCGGAAAAGCGAGGCCACCCGCGGCCGCCAGGGATCGCCCCAGGAAGGTCCGCCGAGTGGGCCGAGAGCTCGAACGCGAGCCGGGGTTGGCGGGGACCCCGGTCTGTCTGCGGGTGGTGGACATCCTGGCGTTGCCTCCCTGATATCCTACAGCCCCAGTCTCTCGTGGATCAGGCACATCCCGGTCATCCACATCAGACCGGCGTCGACGGCGGTGCGTGCCCCGGCGTCCATGCTCGGGATCGCGTCGAGGAGCGACGCGACCCTCCGGCGATCGTAGAGGCCGGTCCTCTCCAGGGACTTTCCGCGCAGCGTGTCCTGAACCAGGCTGAACAGCCGCCCTTCCATCTGGAGGGTCGACGGGGGCGACAGGAAGGGGTGCTTCTGGCGTCGATAGACGGAGTCGGTGATCACCGGGCGGGCAGCCTCGCGCAGGACGTACTTCTCGGTCATGCCCTGGATCTTCATGGCAACCGGCATGCGCGTGACCTGGGCTACCACGTGATGGTCGAGGAAGGGCAGCCGTCCCTCGACCGAGTGGGCCATCTCCATGCGGTCGCCGAGGTTGCTCAGGATGTAGTTGGGGAAGGTGGTCTTGGCCCAGATGTAGAGCGATTGGTTGACCGCGTCACGGCCCGCGAGCTGACGCTCGACGTCGAGGTGGCTGAGGACGGCGCGGAACGTGTCGCGACCCTGGAAGGGAGCCTTGAAGTCGTCGTCGAGAAGGCTCGACATCGTCTCGCCCTGCTGGGCCCACGTCTCCATGATGGTGGGGGTGAAGCCGAGGACGCGCTTCACGCTCTCGAGGGCCTGGGTGGCCCCCCGGGGGAGGAGCAGCCCCTGGGACACGCGGTTGGCTTCGTCGAGACGCGCCAGCAGGCCCTTGGCCGTCTCCGGGTCCTGCCCCTCCGTGTTGTGAAGGACCATGTCGCGGCGGAAGAACGGGTAGCCGGCGAAGACCTCGTCGGCGCCCTCTCCGGTCAAGACGACCTTCACCCCCGAGTCGCGGACCGCCCGACTCAGCAGGAACTTGGCGACGGCGTGGGCGTTCGCGAATGGCCGCTCGGCGTGGTAGACCGCATCCCCGAAGTGATCGCCCAGGTGCTCGGAGCGGATGTCGATGGGGAAGAACTCGGCTCCGGAGAGCTTGGCCTGCTCCTCGGCGATCGCGCGCTCGTCGTAGTCGGCCATGTCGAAGGAGAGGGTGTAGGCGCGCAGCGGCCGGGCAGACAGCCTTGAGGCCACGCCCAGCACCGCGCAGGAGTCGAGGCCACCGCTGAGGTAGCAGGCCACCGGCACGTCGGCGCGCAGGCGCAGGCGGACGGCTTCGTCGAGGGTGGCCTGGAGCCTCTTCACCCATTCCCGGGGATTCCGGTCGAACCGTGTCCGCTCGGCCTTCGGGTAGTCCCAGTCCCAGTAGGGCAGGATGCGGGCATTGGAGCCGTTGCTGATCAGGTGGCAGCCCGGCGGGACCTGGTACACGCCTTCGAAGGACGACCGGTAGGGAGCGTGCATCAGGCCGCGGTGCAGGTCGTACACGGTCTCGTGGTCCCAGCGCAGGGGGACGCCGAGCTCGGCCAGCGCCTTGACCTCGGAGGCGACGTGGCAGGCCCCGTCGTGGAGCGCGTAGTACAGGGGCTTGATCCCGAAGCGGTCCCGGCCGGCGAACAGCACGCGGTCACGCTCGTCCCAGATGGCGAAGGCGAACTCCCCGCGCAGCCGGTGCATGGCGCGGGCGCCGAGGTCCTCGTAGAGGTGGAGGGCGATCTCGCTGTCCGAGCGGGTCCGGAAGGTGTGGCCGTGGCCCTCGAGCTGGGCGCGGATCGCCTCGAAGTCGTAGAACTCGCCGTTCGCCACGATGTGGAGGCTGCCGTCCTCGCTCTCGATGGGCTGGTCACCGGTCGTGAGGTCGATGATGCTCAGCCGTGCGTGGCCGAGCCCGACGCGGGCGTGCTCTGCCACCCAGACACGCTCGGCGTCGGGTCCGCGGTGACGCAGCTTCTTCGTGGCCCGGAGCAGCGCTTCGGCGTCGACCGGCCCTCGACTCGATACTGAAGCGACGATGCCACACATGGGGCGGTCCACCTCCGGGCCAGGTCCAGGCCGAGACGCGGATGGAGACCCGCCACCCGCGGCGTTGATCCGAGCCTGCGGGCGACGGGTCGACAACCCCCGCACCCGGCAGGTCCAGTGTCCTGTGAGATTGTGGAAGGAAAAGGATACCTTCCCGTGGCTCCGCGGGGCAAACGGGGCGGCCCCCGGTCTCCGACCACGCCGACGACCCGGCGTGCTCCCGGGCGGGACGCCCGGTCACGGCCTCCCCACGGGTGCCGTCACACGTCGCAGCGCTGCACCGCGTCCCGCAGCGACGCCAGGATGTCGTCCCCCGTGGGCACGAACTCGTGGGCCAGGTAGCCGGAGAAGCCCGTCTCGACGATGGCTCGACAGATGGCCGGGTAGTTCAGCTCCTGGGTGTCGTCGAGCTCGTGCCGTCCTGGCACGCCGCCGGTGTGGTAGTGGCCGATCCAGGGGGCGTTGTCGCGGATGGTGCGGATGATGTCTCCCTCCATGATCTGCATGTGGTAGATGTCGTAGAGAGCCTTCACCCTCGGCGAGTCCACGGCCTTGACCACGTCCACCACGAACTCTGTGTGGTCCCCCTGGTACCCCTCGTGGTCGACCTTGCTGTTGAGGAGCTCCACGCAGACGGTCACACCCTCGGCCTCGGCCACGGGCTGGACCCTCTTCAGCGCGGTGACGCAGTTGTCCCTGGCGGTGGGGTCGTCGAGACCGGGCTTGCGGTTGCCGATCATGGTGATGACGTTGGGCACGCCCGCCTTTGCCGCGCGGGGGATCATCTCGGTGAGGCCCTTCACGATCCCCTCGTGGTTGGCGGGGTCGTTGAGGCCCTCGGCGATCGTGCCCCCGCCCCCCGAGCCCATGGTGCACACGAGGCCGTGGTCGCTCAGCACCGGCCAGTCGTCCTCGCCGAGGAGGTCGATCCCCCCAAGGCCCATCTCCGCCACCACCCGGCAGAAGTCGGGCAGGGGGATCCTTCCGTAGCACCATCGCGACACCGCCTGCTTCAGGCGGCCCTTCTCGACCGCGCGGGCTCGGCCGGCGCCCGAGGTCACCCCGGGGCCCAGAAGCGTTCCCGCCCCTGCCATCCCGGCGGCCAGAATCGCCTCGCGTCGTGTCAGCTCCCTCATGATCGCCCTCCCCACGACTCGCGGGAGGGTGTCACCGTTCGGGGCGCCGATCAACTAGAATCCCGGCATGGTGCGACTGGCCGCGAACATCTCGATGATGTTCCAGGAGGTGGACCTGCTCGAACGATTCGCGCAGGCGGCCGAGGTCGGCTTCGGCGCCGTCGAGATCCATGCCCCCTACGACGAAGCGAAGGAAGCCGTCGCGGCGGCCGCGAAACGCAACGGTGTCGAGGTGGTCCTCCTCAACGTCATGCCGCCAGTGGCGGCGATTCCGGGCCGCGAGGGTGAGTTCCGCGAGGCCCTGACCCGATCCCTGGACTACGCGCAGGCGGCGGGCTGCCGGCAGCTGCACTGCGTGGCCGGCCCCACCGGCCACCCCGACGCCGAGTCTGCCTTCGTTGCCAATCTCCAGTGGGCGTCGGAGCAGGCGCGGCCCCGCGGGGTGCGACTCCTCCTCGAGCCCCTGAACACCCGAGACAACCCGGGATACTTCCTCATCGGGACCGCCCAGGCCCGCCGCATCATCGAGAAGGTGGGTAGCGGCCAGGTCTACCTGCAGTACGACGTCTACCACATGCAGATCATGGAAGGGTTCCTGGCCGAGACGATCAAGGCGAACCTCGACCTCATCCGGCACTTCCAGATCGCCGGGGTGCCGGGCCGCCACGAGCCCGACGAGAACCAGGAGGTCAACTACCGGTATCTGCTGAGCCTCATCGACGGCCTCGGCTTCGAGGGCTGGGTCGGCTGCGAGTACCGCCCCCGCGGCGCGACCGTCGAGGGGCTCGGATGGGCGCGCCCCTACGGCTTCGTGAGGGTGTAGTCGCTCTGGACGAGATCCCCCGGGGGGCGACGTCGCCCTTCGAGATCGACGGCGATGCTCATCGAGTGCGCCGATCCCGTCTCGGCCTGTCGGAGGTCGTGGAGCTTCCGGCCGTTCTCTCGCCACCAGGCCCGGGCCACGTCGTCGCTCCACTCGCCCCAGCTGGTGCACGAGCGCAGGCGGGCCAGGAGCTCGCTGGCCGACTGCGGTCGGTCCGATGCCTCCTTGGCGAGACACGAGAGGACCAGCTGCTCCAGGTCCGGGGGGACGGGATGCCCGAGCCGATCCGCCGGGGGCTCCGGCGGGGTGTGGAGGTGGTGACCGCACACCTCGGGCAGCGTGCGGCCGGTGAAGACCGGGGCGCCGGTCAGCATGAAGTAGCCGACGGCGCCGAGGGCGTAGAGGTCGGCGCGAGCGTCGACCTTGTCCGGAGAGGTCAAGGCCTCCGGCGAGATGTAGAGCGGCGTGCCGGCGATGGACTCGATGCTGGTGAGCTCCACCCCGTTTCTCCCGGTGAGATCCTTGACCATGCCGAAGTCCACCAGCTTGGCGACGTCGGGCTTTCCGCCCTGGCGGCACAGGATGATGTTGGCCGGCTTGATGTCGCGGTGGATGAAGTCGATTCCGTGGGCCTCTTCGAGGGCGCTCGCCACCTCGGCGAGCACCTTGAGCACGCGGCCCGGGGGCTGGGGTCCGTCGAGACGCACCACGTCGGCGAGGGTGGCGCCGTCGAGGAGCTCCATGGCGTAGTAGAAGACGCCGTCGGGCGTCCGCCCGTAGTCGAAGATGGTGATGGTGTTCGGGTGAGTGAGCTGCGCGGTGAGCTGGACCTCCCGCTCGAAGCGGGCCAGGTGGGCCTCGCCGGCCTTGTCGGGCTGCAGGAGCTTGACCGCGGTGGGACGGCGCATCATGGCGTGGCGGGCCCGGTAGACCGTCCCCATGCCTCCCTCCCCGAGCTTCTCCTCGAGGGTGTACTGGCCGAGCTGTCGGGCGCGACGCAGCTCACGCCGGAGACCGTAGATGATCCGGGTAATGGCCACGCAGACGATCGTGACCATGGTCCACCACACCACGAAGGTCGCCGCGGTCCCGGCCGCGGCGTCGAGAGGGGTGTGGGCGCGGATCGGCTCCGGGCCCTCGAAGGGGATGGCGCCGACGGTCATGATCGTGCCGCCGATCACGCCGGCGGACATCGTCAAGGCGACGGTGCGCAGGGTTCCCGAGGGCACGAGGGCAGCCCGGACGACGAGAAGGATGGCGAGGCCGATGAGCAGGCCGAGGCTCGAGTGGTTCTGAACCAGGCCCACGACGCGGTCGTAAGCGGGATCGGCGGGGGTGACGACACCGCCGAGGGCCTGCGGGAGCGCGAAGGGAAGCACGAAGCGGCTGGTGACCGCGCCGGAGAGCGCCGAGCCGACGACGGCGACGGCCTCGATGCCCCGGCAGAAGCGGGCCGACCGCACGCCGGTCCGGCACGTCAGCCACATGGCGACGACCAACGCGGTGTTGATGAGGTAGAGCGCGAACCAGGGCTCGAGGAGGTACTCGCGGGGAAAGACCGCGACGTACACGAGACCGCCCAGGGCGTTGATGATGGACATCACCTTGCCGAACAGCGCTACCCGCTGCTGCAGGAACGCCCGGGGCTCGTCACCCTGCTCGGTGGTCGGAGTGATCATCGCCACTCCCAGTCGTCGAAGCGAGCCAGGCTGGCGTCGTCGGGGAGCACCGCCACCGCCACGTTCAGGAAGGTCAGCACGTGGGTGTCGGGCTCGAGGTGCCCGCCGGTGGCGACCTTGTCGTCGGCGAGGGTGATGTGGGGGTGCAGGCGCCCGTCGATCACGTAGCCGCTGACGTCGAGCACGTCCATGGGCTCGTCGACCTTCACGAACTCGTTGGTGGTGGGAAGCTCCTGGGCGGACACGACGTGGAAGTGGTAGCGGCTCACCGAGCCGAAGCCCCCCACGATCACCGCGTTGCGGATTCCTTCCTTGTCGATGGCCCTGGTCAGGCCCTCGAGGACGTCGGTCTCGTTCCGGAGTCGGATCAGCACCATGCGCTGGATGGGCGCCGTCATGGTGTAGGCGGGCGGGGCCTCACCCCGCCGGTCGGCCGGCGGGGCGTCGGCGGCCCGACCCGAAGGGGCCGTGCCCAGGAGCCCGGCGAGGACGAGCACGAGAGGAAGAGGCGCTTTCGGCATGGTGACCCCCTTGTGATGCGGGACACCGTACGACCGGGTGCCGGCGAGCGTCAACCCCGCGGCTCTTCGGGGTCACTCGCATCGTCGACAAGACGGATAGAATCGGGAGGATGAGCGACCGCGCCGACACCAGGGGCCAGGAGGCTGCCTTCCGGCAAGCTGCTCCCGGGGGTTTCTACGTCGACCCGTCGAAGCCCGAGGATCTGGAGGCCCACCTGCTCCAGCACGGTCTCCTGAACGACGGGGAGCAGATCCGCTCGGTGAGGAGGGCGGGTGAGGGGAACATGAATCTCACCCTCCGGGTCGTGACCTCCGAGCGCTCGTTCGTTCTGAAGCAGTCCCGTCCGTGGGTGGAGAAGTACCCGCAGATCGCCGCGCCCGTCGACCGCGCCCTGGTGGAGATCGCCTTCTACGAGACGGTGGCCGCGCTGCCCGAGGTCCGGCGGAAGATGCCCCGCCTCCTCGGCTCGGACCGGGCGTCCCGCCTCCTGCTGCTCGACGACCTCGGGGAGGCCCAGGACCTCACGGCGCTGTATGCCGGCGAGCGGCTCCGGCGGGGAGAGCTCGACGAGCTCGTGGACTACCTCGTCGCCCTCCATTCGGGCCTCGGCGCGGTCAGGGAGGACGCTCGCCCCGTCTTCGAGAACCGGGACATGCGCGCGCTGAACCACGAGCACATCTTCCGGCTGCCTCTGGCCGACGACAACGGCCTCGACCTCGACGGCTTCACGCCCGGTCTGGGAGCGGCGGCCGCCAGGCTCAAGAGCGACCAGGACTACGTGTCCAGGGTGGAGGAGCTCGGGTCTGACTATCTTGCCGACGGGGACACCCTCGTCCACGGGGACTACTTCCCCGGGAGCTGGCTCCGCACGAGCTCCGGGGTCTGCGTGATCGACCCGGAGTTCTGCTTTCTCGGGCCGCGGATGTTCGACGTGGGGTTCATGCTCGGGCACCTCCACCTCGCCGGTCAGCCCGACGACACCGGCTTGGCGCTCCTGTCCCGGTACACGGAGCGGGCGGATGTGGACGCGGCGGCAGTCGCTCGGGCGAAAGCGTTCGCAGGCGTCGAGATCATGCGCCGCCTCATCGGCGTGGCCCAGCTTCCCCTGGACTGCGGGATCGAGAGGAAGTCGGAGCTTCTCCGCCTCTCGCGGGACCTGGTACTGACCAGCTGACCGCCTGCTCCGGCGGGGCCGGGACCTCCTTCGGGGGCCGACCGTGGAGCCTGATCAGCGCCACCCAGTCGTCGGTGGGATCGCCGGGCGGGTCACCGAGAGGCTCGTGCCCCGGCCCCCGCAGCGTCGTCACCGAGCCGTCCTGGAGTGGCCCGCCGTTGCGGGGGTCGTACCAGCGCAGGTCGTATTCGGCGTCCGGTAGCCACACCTCGGCCGGCCTCCTGGGGGCCGCCCCGGCCGGCGGAAGGTAGACCGCGTACAGCCGACCCGGGGACGCGAACGCGTAGGCGTCCTCCCCGGTCACGTACGCGTCGGCCGAGCTCATCTGCGAAAAGGGAAGGTGGGTGCGGAAGAACTCCACCGCGTGGCGCGTCTGGTCCCACATCCGGTCGCGGCTGCGGAAGTCCTCGAGGCCCAGGTCGTTGTGGGCGTGCTTGTAGCCGAAGTACCACTCGCAGCCGCCGCCTCCGGCCATGAGGTTGCCCCAGAGGGCCTGGTGCCTCACCTCGTCGTGGTCCGGGTCCTCGGCGTCGGGCAGGACCCCGTGCTCCGCCGGCCCGAGCTCGTCGAAGTTCACGAACCACTGACGCCCCTTCTCGCCCGAGCGCTCGATCCACTTCAGGGTCTCGGCGTGCACGTCCGCGGCGTCGTGGATCTGGAGCGACGCCCCCTCGAACGAGGGGTGGCCGAGAAGGTGAGGGTAGATGTCGTCCTGGCGGCCGGGCAGCGTGTGCACGACGATCGGCCGGTCGTAGGGGTCCACCGCGCGGAGGTAGTCGGCGAAGGCCTGCCGCTGCTCGTGAGAGTTGGGCCAGCCGGCCTGCCCGGTGCTCTTGTTGGCGCGGTCGTCCCACCCGTTCTCCTCTCCCAGGTTCCAGACGATGGCCCGGTGATGGCCAAAGCGGGCGACGAGCTCACGGTAGTAGAGCTTCCGTCGCTCCGCGAAGAATGCCCCTCCCTCCTCGAGCTCAAGGAGGGACTCGTTCTCGGTTTCCGTCAGCACCACGTGGAGGGCGATGCCGAGCCGGTCCATGTGGGAGAAGACGATGTTCCACTGGTCCAGCTTCGAGCAATCGAAGCGGAAGCGCTCCTCGCTGGTGCGCCAGGGCCAGACGTCCTTCCCGTCGCCGGCGACGTTCATGGTGAGGAAGTAGACGCTGTTCACGCCCTTGCTCGCCAGGTAGTCGAGGGCCCCGATGATCCCCTTGCCCCGGCCGCCGCGCCAGGTGGGATCACCCTCGTGGAAGTCACGGACATGAGGCTCGTAGGTATGGAGGGGGGAGAGCGGGGCCTCCCCCTCCCGCTCGGCGCCGGCCGCGGGCCGGGCCTCCATCCCGTCGAAGCCCTCGTACGCCAGGAAGTTCTCCGGGCTGTCGGCCCCGGCCTTCAGGAAGTACCGACCGCTCCCCGCGAACTGCAGGTACCGCTCGCCCACGTAGCGCAGAAGGCCCGGGGCCTCCTCGTCCGGCTCGACGACGAGGGTGCCCATTTCGCCGTCGCCATCGAGGGCGGTGCCGGCGTCGGCCGCTTCGTCGAGGGCGACCCCGTCCCCGGTGCGGAACGAGACCGTGTAGTGCCACTCGCCGAGGCGATCGGGGACGAAGTGAACCCGCCAGGCGTTTCCGGACTCCGCCCCGGTCTGCGCCGCGTTCCCGTCCGCCGCATAGTAGCCGGGCACCTCGTAGGCGGCGTCGCCGTTCTCGAAGCGCACGGAGAGACGGATGTCGAGGAAGGGGTTGGGCGTCGCGGTCTCGCTGCTGTCGGGGCCCGGGAGGGTGAGGGTGAGGGGGTGCCACGTGGCGCGGTCACCCGAAACGGCGACTTCCGCGCCCGCCGCCGAAGCGAGGAGGACCAGACCCGGAAGCAGGAGGGCGAATCGAAGGCGGAGCGTTCGTGTCATGTGCGGCCTCTTCTCTCTCACCTGCCGGCCGCGGACTCGAGTGGCGCCAGGGCCAGCAGGCTCGGGGCCTGGTGCTGCGCCCACCAGGCCATCCACACCAGCGGCGCGTTGCCGTCGATGGCGATCTCCCGGGCCGCCCAGCCGGTCCCGGTGACCGGCATCATCTTCATCCCTGGCCGCGAGCCGAAGGCGGGCATGTCGGGGTCGTTGGAGTTCGTCCAGTCGTTCGGGCCCAGGACCAGCTTCCCCGGCTCGGTGTTGGGGACGTGACCGTCGTGGGTTCTCTCCACCGCGTGCTCGCCGAAGCCCGTGACCATGGACAGCGCCATCGCGTTGGTCCCGAGGATGTAGTCCATCACGCGCAGCGCGTGCCCGGCGTAGCGGGCGGCGGCTTCCTTCTCGCCCGCCTCCCGCTTCTCCTCGGCCGCGATGGCCAGGAGGACGGCGTCGTCGAGGAGCATGCGGTTCGATCCCCACCGCCAGTTGTTGTCCACGTCGTCCCGGTCCCCACTGTCCCAGCGGTCGGAGCGGGCGTCCTTCGTGACCCCCGGGTATCCAACGCCCATGTGCGCGATGCACCTCTCGGCGTAGCGGTACAGGCTGGCGCGGATGGGAGAGACGTCGAGCCCCTCGGGACGCCGGGTCAGGAGGGAGACGTTCCCGGTGGCGGCCACCGCTCCCCACCAGAACTCCGAGATCTCGCCGAAGCGCGGGTGCTCGGCGACCTCACTCAGCAGGCCGGAGGCGCTCTCGTCGCCGAGGGCCTCCGCGGCGAGGGCCATCTCGACGAGGGCGGCGAAGCCGTCGTCCTCGGTGTTGTTGCGGTCGGGATGGCACGGCTCGCGGTCGGCCCGGGGCTCCCGCCAGATCCCGTACACGTCGTTGTCGGGATAGATGCCCCCCTCGCCGCCGAAGTCCTTCTGGGTGCGGCACGTGAGGGGCTCGGTCCGGGCATTGGTGAAGGCGGTCCGCGCGGCGGCGAAGGCCCTCCCGGCGGCCTCGGGGCGCTTCTGACCGTGGTGCAGCCGGGCGAGCTGGGCCAGGGTGCGCGCCACCGCGAAGGTCGCCTTGGTCTCCGGCTTCGAGAGGCAGGTCCCCGTCTCGTGGGGTGGGCAGGGGCCCCAGGGCTGGATGTTGGTGTGGAGCTTGGGGATGGCCAGCTTCTGGCCGGGGAGAATGACCTGATACAGCAGCTCGGATCCGAACGTCACCTCGTCGTAGAGGGTGACGCCGTTGCCGAAGGGCGATCGCGCCCCAGGGTAGCGCTCGTGCAGGTTCATCATCAGCCAGGCGGCGATCGCGGTGTTGGTGGGGTAGGACCCCTTGTCGCCGGCATCGATCCAGAACGGTGCGGTGATGCTCCCGCTGGCCCAGTTGTCGAGGAACTGGTCGAAGGTCACCTCGCCGCTGCGGTGGTCCTTGAAGTAGTCGAAGCTCTCGTCGGCCAGGGTGCCGTAGGGATTCGTGGAGATGTCGAACGGCTCGGAGCGAGCCCCGTCCACCACGAGGCGGAATCCAGCCCCGGTGCCGGTGAAGCGCGAGAAGTCGACTCGGAAGAAGCTGTCGCCAGAGGCGAAGTCACCGCTCACGCGGTCCCTCGTGACGCCGGAGGCGACGGTGGCACCACCCCCGTCCCTGAGCTCCCAGGTCCGTGAGTCGCCCTCGTCCGAGAGGTACAGGGCAACCTTGGGACCGTGGGGGAAATAGCCCAGGTAGTTGACGCGAAATGGCGAGTCGAGCTGCGATCCGTCGTCCGCGGCTCGGGTGCCGGTGACGAGCAGTGCGCTCACCACGAGGGCGACACACGCCCCGACGCGGTGGCGAAGGGGGGGCTGGGGGGGGCGGCGAGCCATCTTCGTCTCCAATCCTTCGATTGCCGGGCCGAGCCACGGGCGCCCGGCTCGCCAGGGGGATTCTACCCGGCGTCGCCGCCTGGTCGGGAAGACCTGCGAGCTCGCGCTTTGGATCGCCGGCGAGCGCACGTCCCACCAGGCCGTTGGGGAGGGCAGGGAGCGAACGTTGCCCGGCACGGGCCATCACACGCCGCTCGCGGATCCGGGTAGCCGATCTCGGGGAGGGTGACCTGGAAGGGCTGTTGGCATACGATCTCCCGACGGCACCTCAGCCGTGACCCGGCCCGACGCGCGTGTCCTGCTGAGGACCGAACCGGCCTGCGGCCGGCTGCCCTGGCGGTGGGAGAAGGGAGGGGTGGACGATGGGTGAGCTGCTCTTCTACGGCATTGCCGGGCTGGTCTACCTGTTCTCCTTCTCGGTCCAGAGGAAGCTCAAGTCGACCTACGCGCGCTGGAGCCAGGTCCGCAACCTGAGGAACAAGCCGGGTGGCGTGGTCGCCCGGACCATCCTCGACACCAACGGGCTGCAGCCGGTTCGGGTCGACCCCGTGGGGGGCACCCTGACCGACCACTACGACCCACGCGTCAAGCAGGTCCGCCTCGCCGAGGCCAACTACGCCCAGCCGAGCGTGGCGGCCATGGCGGTCTCGGCCCACGAGTGCGGACACGCGCTGCAGGATGCCGAGGACTACCGGCCCATGGAGCTGAAGATGGCCCTGGTCCCGGTGGCCAACGCCGGCGCCCGCTTCGGGTTGCCGGCGGCCATCCTCGGCAGCTTCATGGGTCTGCCGATCCTGGTGCAGCTGGGGATCCTGGGCTACGCCGGGTCGATCCTGCTGACCTTTCTCACCCTGCCGGTGGAGTTCAACGCCAGCAGACGGGCCCTGGCCCAGCTCGAGACGCTCGGGCTGGTGTCCGAGGAGGGACGCGCCGGTGTCCAGGAGGTCCTGCGGGCGGCGGCCATGACCTACGTGGCCGGGGTGGCCTCCTCGGCGGGCTATCTGATCTACCTGGTCATTGCCTTTGGGGGCTCGCTGATGCGCAGGCCCGGGGGCCCCCAACCACCGGGAGACGCGTCCTGATCTCGGGACCCGGACGACGATGACGGGCCGCGGGTCTCGAGCCCTCCGCTACGCGGCGGCCTCCAGGTCGTCGACGATCTCGCCGTCGCGGATCTGGACGACCCGGGAGGCGAGGTCGGCCAGGCCCATGTCGTGGGTGATCATGACGATGGTCTGGCCCGCGGCGTGGAGCTCCTCGAAGAGGTCCACCACCGCTCGGCCCGAGGCCGAGTCCAGGTTGCCCGTGGGCTCGTCGGCGAGGACCATGGCGGGCCGGTTCACCAGAGCCCGGGCGATGGCCACCCGCTGCATCTGGCCGCCGGACAGCTCCGAGGGCCTGTGGTGCAGGCGCTCGGCCAGGTCCACCTTCTCCAGCATCTCGGTGGCCCGGGCCCGCCGATCCTTCGCCGAGATGCCCCCGAAGAGAAGCGGCAGCTCCACGTTCTCCAGGGCGGTGGCGTAGGGGAGCAGGTTGAAGCTCTGGAAGACGAAGCCCACGTGGCGGTTCCGGATCTCGGCGAGGCGGTTGCGGTCGAGGCCCGCGACCTTCTCACCGGACAGGAGGTAGTCCCCGGCGGTGGGGGTGTCGAGGCAGCCGAGGAGGTTCATGAGGGTGGACTTGCCCGAGCCCGAGGGTCCCACGACCGCCACGTACTCGCTGAGGTCCACGTCGAGGTCGATGCCCTTGAGGGCCCGCACCTTCACGTGGCCGGTGTCGTAGACCTTCTGGATGCCGCGCATCTGGATCATCATCACTCGTACCTCAGAGAAACCGCGGGTTCGACCGAGGCCGCTCTCCGCGCCGGGAAGTAGCCGGCCCCCATGCCGATTGTCCCCAGGATGAGGGCAGTGGCCGCGGCGATGGCCGGCGAGAACGTGGGGTTCCCCACGAAGTCGAAGGCCTCGCCTTCGAGGGGCAGGATCGAGATGAGGCCGATCAGGCCGAGGGACAGGCTGGTCCCGGCGAGGCCCCCGATCACCGTCATGAGCAGGGCCTCGAGGACGAAGGGGAGCATGACCTGGCGGGCCTTGGCCCCCAGGGCCATCTTCACGCCGATCTCCCGGGTGCGCTCCTTGACCACCGCGAACATGATGTTGGCCACGCCCATGCCGCCCACCAGGAGGGTCAGGGCGCCGATGATCCCCAGGAAGATCTGGATGCCCAGGGTGATGTTCAGGGTGATCCGCTGGTTCTCCCGGGTGTCCCAGAGCCCCAGGGCCCGCTCGTCCTCCGGGTCGAAGCGGTACTTGCGGCCCATGACCCGGTAGAGCTCGGCCTTGGCGGTGTCTCCCAGCTCCGGGTTGGCCGGGGCGTAGACCATGTTGTCGGGGCGGGCGTCGGTGTACATGGACTTGAAGGTCGTGGCCGGGATGGTGGCCTGGCCCCGGTCGGGGCCGCTGTACATGGAGGTCATGAGCTTGTCCTGGGCGACGCCCACGACCAGGAAGGCCGAACGGTCGATCTCGACGGTCCGGCCCACCACGTCCTCGGTGCCGAACAGGTCGCGGGCCAGCTCGTCGCCGAGAAAGACCACCCGCCGCCTCCGCTCGAGGTCCCGCTCGTTGAGGAATCGTCCCCCGGCCTGGGGGAAGAGGTTGCGGATCTCGCCGAACGCCGGGTCGACACCCCGCAGCCGCGTGTTCACCGACTTCTCCCCGGCGTCGAGTGCCGCCTGCCGGGCGAACTCGACGCTCACCCCGGACATGGCGGGAACCCGGGACCGGACCAGCGCCACGTCCTGCTCCCGGATCGGGATCGGCCGCCCCGAGGGCAGCCCGGCCCAGGCCTTCGTCGTGGCCCCGGGCCAGACCACGGCGATCCCTTCGCCCATGCCCCGGGAGCCGGCCGACAGGGACTGCTTGAGCCCCTCGCCGAAGGACAGGAGCAGGACGATGGACAGCGTGCCCCAGGCGATGGCGAACATGGTCATACCCATCCGCTTGCGCTGGTGGGCGACGTCGTCCCGGAAGAGGCGGAGGACGAGGGCGATCTCGGCGGCCAGGGTTCTCATGACAGCTTCAGGGCCACGACCGGGTCGAGGAGGGACGCCCGGCGGGCGGGGAAGTAGCCGGCCACGAGGCCGATGAGGCCCAGGAGGCCGGCGGTGGTGAGGACGACCACGGGCGAGGCGGTGGGGGTCCCGATGAAATCCCCGAGTCCGAGGAGGGGGAAGACCGCGAGGACGCCGAAGGTGAACAGGAAGCCGAGGACACCCCCGACGGCCGTGAGCACGAGTGTCTCGGCCAGGAACTGGCCCTGGATGAAGCGGGGCTTCGCGCCCACCGCGAGCTTGACCCCGATCTCCCCGGTGCGCTCCTCGACGACGACCGACATGATGTTGGAGACCCCGATCCCTCCCACCATCAGGGTGAAGGACCCGATCACCGCCAGGAACATCCGGAAGGTGAGGAAGAAGGCCGAAAAGAACTTCTCTCCCTCGGTGGTGTCCCACATCTGGATCGCCTCCTTGTCCGCGGGGTCGAACTGGAGCCGGCGGCCCAGGATCTCGTAGACCCGGCGCCTCACCTCGGGGACCTGGGAGGGATGGCTGGGCTGGAAGACGAAGTTGTCGACGTAGCGGTTCCCGTACAGGCCCTTGAAGGTCGTGTCGGGGATGAAGGCCTTGCCCTCGTCGCGGCCGCCGTAGCTCGAGTCCTGGGCCTTCTTCTGCATGACCCCGACCACCAGGAACGGCACGTTGTCGATCATGACCGTCCGGCCCACCGCGTCCTCGTCGCCGAAGAGGTCCTCCTTGAGCTTGTTGCCCAGGAACGTCACCCGGCGCTTGCGATCGATGTCGAGGTCGTTGACGTAGCGGCCCCCCGCCGCGGGGATGAGGTTGCGCATCACCCCGAAGACCGGGTTGCTGGCGGTCATTCCCGGGGAGATCCGCACCCTCTCGCGTCGGAAGGTCCCGCCCCGTCCGTACTCACCCGCGATCTTCACGCCCGGGAGCTCGCGGCGCAGGGCCTCCAGGTCCTCCTCGGTGACCCGGAGGGGGCGCCCCTTGCCCAGCCCCTGCCAGGGCATGGAGGTGCGCTGGGCCCACGCGATGACGATGCCCTCGCCCAGCCCGCGCTGGCTCTTGCGGACCTGCGCCTCGAGCCCCTCACCGAAGGCCACGAGGAGGGCCACGGAGATGGTTCCCCAGGTGATGCCCAGGAGGGTCAGGAGCGTGCGCAGCTTCTGGTGGCGCACGTCCTGGGCCATCTGCCGGAGGAAGGAGAAGGAGGTCATGGTCTCACTCGGTCGTTCGTGATGGGAGCCGTGGGGGGACTAGGAGATCTCCTTCGGCGGGCGCTCGATGACGAGATCACCCTCCGAGAGCCCTTCGACGACCTCGATGTTGAGGGCGTCCGAGAGGCCCACCTTCACGTCCTTCTTGACCGGGGGGGCGTCCTCGGTGGCCCCCGGCACCTCCACCGAAGCCTGTCCGTCGGTGAAGGTCACGAGCCGCTCGGGGAGGAGGAGCACGTTCTCCCGGGACTGGACGACGATCTCGGCGTTGGCCGAGTAGCCGGCCCGCAGCGTCACCCCGGTGACCGTCCGCAGGGCGATCTCGATGTCGAAGAGGGTGGCCCCCTCCTCGGTCTTCGACTTCGGGGCGATCTTGTGGACCTGCCCCTGGACGTCGGCCTCGGGCAGGGCCCCGATCTCGATCTGGGCGTCCATCCCCTCCCGCAGCTTGCCCACGTCGATCTCGTCCACCGTTCCCTTGAAGACGAGGGCGGACATGTCGGCGAGGGTGGTGAGAGGGGTCCCGGCCTGGTACGAGGTCAGGGGGACCACCGGGTCACCCTCGTTGACCAGCAACTCGAGGACCATGCCCCCGGTGGGGGCGCGGATGATGGACTCCACGGCCGCCCCCCGGGCCCGGGCGTTCTGGACGCGCCCCTTCTCGATGAGGGCCAGCTTCTCGGCGGCCATCTCGAGGCGGATGCGGGCGTCCTCCAGCTCCTGCTCGGCCACGTCCCAGTCCTGTCCGGGGAGGATGCCCTGCTCGTTCAGCGCCTTCGAGCGGGCGTGCTTCTTCTGGACCTGCTCGAAGGTGTTCGTCGCGATCTCGGCCTCCCGCCGGGCCTGGGTGAGCTCCAGGGGCGTGGGGTCGGGGACGATCTCGAACAGGGGATCGCCGGCCCTCACGATGTCTCCGACCTCCCGGTAGGAGGTCTTGACGATGCCGGAGATCTTGCTCTTGACCGCGATCTCCTTCTCGGGCCCGATGGTCCCGATGGCCAGGGCCTTCTCCGCGACCGCGCCGCGGACGACCTCCACCGTGGCCAGGCCGTCGGCCCGCGAGTTCGTGGAGCGGCTGTACAGCGCGGCGGCCGCCCCCACCACCAGGACCAGCGCCCCGATTCCTATGATTCGCTTCCGCATCGTCCTGAGCTCCCTCTTCGTGTCCGTTGCCGGCGTCCACCTCGGTGCGGGCGCCCGTACTTGTGATGTCCAACGCACGGGAACCGTTGAAAGTTCCTGGAACGTCGAGGGTTGTTTCGCCGTATACCCCTGTGACCGCTGGCCCGGTGGCGTGCGCCCCGCGGCCGAGATCAGCCGAAGGCGACGAGCAGGACGAGGCTGAGGGCCAGCACTCCCACCACCACCGCGGCGTTGGCAACCCCACCCCTGTCCCGGGCGAAGAGCCCGGTCTGCCAGAAGTAGGCGGCGTCGATGATCCCGAGGAATGCCAGCATCCCGGCGCACACGAGGGAGAGGGAGCGGCCCAGGGGCGACCCGGCCACGAGGAGGACGGCCGAGAGCGCCAGCAACGCGGCGAGGAGGGCATCGGGGAAGACGAACACGCGCTCGTGCTGAACGTATCCCGCGGGCAGCCAGTCCTGGTCGTGCTCCTCGCGGAACCACGTGACCCAGAAGAGGGCGATGCCGAGGGCCGCGGTCACCTCGAGGCCGGCGATGACCCAGATGGTGGTGTCGTGAGTCACGCGCCGGTCTCCGGCCGGACACCCCGGGGAGACGTCCGCACTCGATCGGGAACGCGGTCCCGGGCGTAGACGTCGTCTCCGCTCTCCGCCGTCTTGACGATCTCGGCATCGGCCCCGTGGACGAGCACCGTTGCCGGTCGGGGCAGTGCGTTGAAGTTGGACGCCGATGACTCCTGGTAGGCCCCGGTCTCGAGGATCGCGAGGACATCTCCTGCCTCGACGGCGGGAAGGCGAGCGCCCAGGACGATCTGGTCGGCGTAGCAGGAGTGGCCCACGACGTCGGCCGACATCGTCGCCGCCTCGGCGGCCCGGTTGGCGACCACGAGCGGGTGGCGGTTGTGCTCCAGGACACCGCCGGCAAGAAAGAAGACGGTCGTGTCGGTGAGGACCCAGCAGTAGGGGATCGGCTGCGTTTGGCGCTTCACCACCTTCACGCGCGCCAGGTGCACGCCGGTGTCGCCGTAGAGGGCTCGTCCCGGCTCGGTCTGGAGGCGGACGCCTTCGGTGGGCACGCCCTGGCGGTGGAGCTCGCCCCGCAGGGTCCCCGCGATCGTGGCGGCATACGCCTCGAGGGTCGGCGGCGTCTCCGGCTCCGGGGGCTTCGTCAGCGCCGTCACGATCCTCGACAGGGCGGCGTGGTAGAGCCGGTCTCCCAGGGACCTCAAGGCAACCAGGAACGGGTACCCGAGAGCGGTCGCGATGAACTCGGAGCGGGGAAACTCCCTGTTGTGGGGGTCGCGGGGGCTGGCCATGCCGCCGCCGACGTCGATCTCGGAGGGTCGCCAGCCGTCCCAGGCCCGGCTTAGCTCGCCGATGAGCCGGGCGTAGTGGGTCATGAGCCCCCGCCAGAACCAGAGGCTGGGGTGGTGCCGCCCGGCGTGCAGGTGCAGACCCACCAGCTCGACGTTGGGCATGTCGAAGACTCGGTGCCCCATGTCGACGAGGTACTCCGGGGGGATCCCCGACTTGTAGACCTGGATGCCGAGGTCGATGGGCACCGTGAGCTGGCTGAAGTCGGTGCGCCGCCAGAGCCCGGGGACCACCGGCTTGACCCGGAACCGGATGCGGGCCGTGGCGCCCAGCTCGGCCGCGACCTCCTGGACGAGGTCGATCTCGTGCACGTCCTCCACGGTGATCCGCACCCCGGCGCCCACGCAGTCCCGGAGGTGCTCCCGGCTCTTTCCTCCGCCATTGACCGACACCCGCTCAGGGTCGACACCGGTGCCCAGGACGCCGGTGAGCTCCTGGGGCGAGTAGACATCGGCGCCCGCCCCTTCGTCGCTGAGGATGTGACGCGTGGCCAGCGTGGTGTTCGCCTTGAACGCCGGCAGGACGTCCACGGGACCGTCGGGCCAGGCACCCTCGAACGCTTGACGGAAGCGCCGGACGTTGGCCCGGAGCTGGGTCTCCGACGTGACGAAGATCGGGGAGCCGAACCGCTCGACGAGGCCAGCCGCGTCGCAGTCCTCCACGAACAGACGATCGTCGCGAACCGACAGGCAGTCGGATCGGTTCCCTCCGAGGGCCGCGAACGGATCCGCGGCGGTCCCGGCCGGCGGTCGCTCGAGCTGCGGCATGTCGCCCCCCTGGTTCCCTACGGGGCCCATATTCGCATAGCATTCGGCCACGGGACGGGACCCCCTCGGAGGTGTCCGCGCCTGGGAGCAACGGAACGGACGGTCTGACCATGAGCGTGAGGGGTGTGATGACGAGATCCATCGATCGCAGACGCTTCCTGCAGGCCTCGACTGCACTCGCTGCGGTGGCCGGGGCGAAGGAGGCCGTGGGAGCGGAGGCGGGGACACGGCAGGAGTTCTACGAGCTCCGGGTCTATCGAACCGCGGACGCGGACAAGAAGCAGAGGATGGGCGCCTACCTCGAGAGGGCCCTCGTGCCCGCTCTCGGACGGATGGGCCTGGACCGCATCGGGGTGTTCACCAACATCGACCAGCCGGACGACCACTCCCTCTACGTCCTGATTCCATACCCGACTCTGGACCGTCTCGCCGCGCTGAACCCCACGCTTCTCGCCGACGGGGAGTATCAGGCGGCGGCCCGGGAGCACTTCGCGGTCCCGAAGGACGATCCCGTGTTCTCGAGGATCCAGAGTCGGCTCTACAAGGCGTTCGCGGGAATGCCGGTGATCGAGATGCCCGAGCAGACGGCTCAGGCGCGGGCTCGCATGTTCGAGCTGAGAATCTACGAGAGCCACACCGAGGAGAAGGCGGCGTTGAAGGTGGACATGTTCAACAGCGGCGAGATCCAGGTCATGCGAGACACGGGGCTGGGCCCCGTCTTCTACGGGGAAGCGCTCGTCGGGGAGGACCTGCCCCACCTCGCCTACATGCTCTCGGCCGCCGACCGGGATGCCCACAAAGCGCATTGGCAGGCGTTCGGAGAGCATCCCGAGTGGAATCGCATGAAGGCCCTGCCGAAGTACGAGGACACGGTGTCGAAGATCACGAACACCTTCCTGGAGCCGACAGGCTACTCGCAGATCTAGGAACGAGAGCCATTCGGCGAGGCGCGGAGTGAGATGGCAGGAAGGCTGACGGGCAAGAAGGCGCTGGTGACCGCGGCCGCGCAGGGCATCGGGGAGGCCACGGCCCGGGCCTTCGCGGCCGAGGGGGCCGAGGTCGTGGCGACGGACGTCAACGAGGAGCGCCTGCAGCTCCTCGAAGGCGTGGCCGGGATCACCACGCGCCGGGTCGACGTGAGGCGGACCGACGACGTGGCCACCGCCGCCACGGAGATTGGCGCCGTCCAGGTGCTGTTCAACTGCGCGGGCTTCGTGCACCAGGGCTCCGTCCTCGAATGCGAGGAGAGTGACTGGGACTTCTCCATGGACCTCAACGTGAAGGGGATGTACCGGGTCATCCGGTCCTTCCTGCCGGCGATGCTCCAGGCGGGCGGCGGGTCCATCGTCAACATGTCCTCGATCGCCTCCGCGCTCCGCGGGGTCCCCAACCGCTTCGTGTACACGACCAGCAAGGCGGCGGTCCTCGGCCTGACCAAGGCCGTGGCCGCGGATTTCGTGGGCCGGGGCATTCGGTGCAACGCCATCTGCCCCGGCACCGTCGACAGCCCGTCCCTCCGGGAGCGCATCGGGGCCGCCGAGGACGCGGAGGCGGCCCGGAAGGCCTTCGTCTCCCGACAGCCCATGGGACGCCTGGGTCGTCCCGAGGAGATCGCTGCTCTCGCGGTCTACCTGGCCTCTGACGAGTCGGCCTTCGTCTCCGGCACCGCCGTCTCCATCGACGGGGGCTGGAGCATCTAGCGCCTCACTGCCGGGAGGGGGCGTCGAGACCGCGGGGCGGTTCCTCGGCGCTCTCCGGCACGGTCTGGCGCTCGCCGGCCGCGAAGTCGATGGTGGGCTGACCGTCCCACGCGTAGTGCAGGGCGCGAATCCGGTGGACGATCTCCGCGCTCTGCGGGAAGCCCGCGCGCACGTAGTACCAGTGCGTGTCCCGGTCGTTGAGACCGTAGACGGCTGCGAGCACGTAGTCGCGGGCTTCGGCGTAGCGCTTCAGCGTCATGACCATGCGGTACCACGCCGGCCCGAGGGAGCGGTTCTCCACCCGCGGGCCGTCCTGGGGGGTGTCCGGCGAGAAGAAGGCGTGGAACACGATGAGCTCGGGCCGGTAGCGGTCGAGGTACTCCTCGGTGATCCCGCCGCGGTGGGCGATGAAGGCGTCGTTGAGCCCCCAGGCGTCCACCGCGCGCCAGCCCGAGTAGAAGGGAAGGAGCCCCGCCTCGGTCGTGGCCAGCGTGAAGTTGCGGTCTGCGTAGCCGCTCAGCATCACCGCGGCCTCGTGGAGTCCCATGGGCCGCGGGGTGATCTCCCGGTATCGCTGGTGCTGCCAGCCGACGAGGGTGGCGCTCACGGCGAGGCACGCGATCCACCCGGCCCCGCCCCGGAGTCGCCTCCACCACGGGTGGCGCCGCCCGAGAGCCTGGGCCACCGGCACCCACCCGACGAGGATGAGTGGGAGAACGGGGTAGCGGAACCGCGCCACGTAGTTCGTCTCGTTCGAGATCAGGACCCAGAGGGCGACGAAGAGCGCCACCGGGATCGCGGTGAACGCGGCCCATCGGCGCGCGCGCGGTGCCAGGAGGCCGGCGAGGACGACGAGAGAGAAGGGGAGGCTGAGCGTCCAGAGGTCCTCCCACGCCTTGCGCAGCGAGTGGAGGTGGAGCACCCCTCCACCCTTCTTGTAGAAGGGATTGGGCAGCGGGTAGCCGAAGTAGTGCCACCGCCAGACGAAGTACGCGAGGCCCAGGGTCAGGAGCACGCCCAGGTACCATCCCGCGATGACCCCCAGCCCTTCGCCCCGGCGAGCGACGAGCACGGAGAGGAGCAGGAAGCCGCCGAGAAACACTCCCTCCGGTCGGGCGAGGCCCAGGCCGAGGGAGGCGAGCGCGAAGAGGCGGGCCGGGCGGGCGAGGGCGTGGTCGACGGTCAGGGCGAGCCTCGCGGCGACCAGAAAGGCGACCAGGGCCCAGAGGGCAAACAAGGGGGTCCCGTAGCTCGCGGCCAGGTGCCGCAAGCCGGGCCCCACGGCCAGAAACGCCCCCCCGAGGAAGGCGAGGGGCGGGGCACACCCGAACAGGACGCGGGGACCCAGGTAGATGCCGATCACCGTCAGCGCGTGGGCGACGAGGCCGATCGACCGCGCCGCGGTCTCGAGCCCGAGGCCGAGCCGATGGAGGAGGGCCACCAGGACCATGAAGAGGAAGTCGGTGGCGCCGTCCACCGGGGCCTCGCCCTGGTTCCAGACGATCCCGTGGCCCCGGGCCAGGTGCTCCGAGTACCGCAGGAGCATCGCCGCGTCCTCCTCGGGACGCGCCCCGAGATCCAGAGCGGAGTGGACGTAGAGGACGAGACCGGCCAGGAGAGCGCCCACGGCGAGGACGTCGACGTGGCCGAGCGATGCTCGGCCCGCTTCGAGCGGGGCGGCGGTGCTGTCGCGGCTACTCATCGGCGGTGGCCTAGAACGTGAAGGCCAGCCCCCCCGTGGCCTGGAAGAAGCCGTACTGGAAGGCGATCGGGTCCAGGGCTGCGGCGAGGCCCTCTTCGATGG
Source organism: Acidobacteriota bacterium (assembly GCA_022340585.1). Taxonomy (GTDB): domain Bacteria; phylum Acidobacteriota; class Vicinamibacteria; order Fen-336; family Fen-336; genus JAJDNS01. The sequence goes on along the minus strand of JAJDNS010000197.1, from coordinate 35,119 downwards.
CCGAGCTGCCGCTTCCCGGGCCCCACTGGAGCTCCTGCTTCGGGAAGCCGAAGGCCCGGGCGTCGACGAGCAAGGCCACGTGAGAGGCCACCGGCACCCGCAGACCCGCGCCCAGGTTGCCCCCGAAGCCCCCGTCGAGGGTGGCGGCGGCGGAGACGCTCAGTCCCGGGAGGGTGATCGGAGGCAGGCCCGGGACCTCGCCGATCCCGAGGCGGACGCGAACGGTGGCGGCCACGGTGGTGGCCGGGATGTAGCTGACGCCCCCCGAGACGACGAAGCGCACGCTCTCGCCGGCCACGAACTGGAGATTCAGCGACACCGGTGTCAGGCGGTCGATCCGCGTCTCGCCGGTGACGTCCCCCGAGATCGGGATCGAGGGCAGGCCGGGGAGCAGATCTCCCAGGTCGGTGGCGACCTGGCCGCCCGTGACCCGCAGCTCCACCTCCGCGCTGTCGACCCGGACCTCCAGCCCCAGGACGTCGGAGAAACGCCACGTGGCCGTTCCCGCGACGGTGAGGCCCCCGCCCAGCTCGAGGTCGAACCGGCCTGAGGTGTCGAGCGGGTAGCCCGGGGGCACGAGCCCGGCGGGGTCCAGGGCGAAGGACTGGCTGTAGAACGGCAGCGAGCGGCCCGCCTCCACCGCCAGCTCGACCTCTCCCGCCGAGGCCGGGCCCCCGGACAGGCCCGCGATGATCAGGATGATCAGGGCGACCGGCCGGCCCGGGCACCCCACGGCGCGCGCATGGCTCATCCGACGATTCTACCGAGGGTCGGCCTTCGCCGGGCCACAGTACGGGTACAATTCGGGGTTTCGGTGGGTCGGCGCCGAACGAAGACGAGAGGGAGTGCTCGAGCATGATGCAGGACCAGTGGGTCGTGGTGGGACTCGACAACGGCGGGAACAAGAACAACGCAACGGTCCTGGAGCCGTCCGGGAAGTTCCTCGTCGACTCCATGGTGGAGACGCCCAGCCGGGTGCTGGAGGGAGCCGACGTTGCCGTCGAGGCCCTCGCGCTGGCCTTCGACGGGATCCTGAAGCGGACCGGCGTCGCCCGCGAGCGCGTCCGGGCGGTGGGCTTCGACTCTCCCGGTCCCGCCAGCGCCGACGGCGTGATCTCCTCCCGGGGCTCCACGAACTTCGCCCACGAGTCCTGGCGCAACTTCGACTACCGGAGCGCCCTCGAGAAGAAGCTGGGCCTTCCCGCGATCTACAACAACGACGGCAACGCCGCGGCGCTGTACGCCCACTACCAGTGCTACGGCCCGGCCGGAGACAGCCGCTCCTCGGTCGCGGCCATCGTCGGCACCGGCCTGGGGGGAGGGGTCATCGAGAAGGGCCGCATCGTCAAGGGCGGGAACGGCTTCGCCGGGGAGCTGGGTCACGTCCACATCCCTATGGACGGTCTCCTCGGCGAAGGACAGCCCGTTCCCGTCTGCAACTGCGGCTTCGTGGGGGACGTCGAGGCCATCGCCTCGCTGACCGCGATCGAGGTCAACCTGCTGCCGTACTGGCTGCCGCGGTTCGAGGGTCACGAGCTCGGAAGGATCGAGAGCATCTCCGAGGCCGCGAAGCTCGTGCGCTCCTACGGAGAGAAGGGTGACCCCCTGGCCCGGAAGATCTTCGAGCAGCAGGCGATGGCGATCGGGCGCCTGTTCACCGTGGCGTCGCGCTTCACCGACCCCGACGCTTACTTCGTCGGCGGAGGGGTGGCGGAGACGACCCCCGAGTTCCGCGAGTGGTTCCTGGCGAAGGTACGCGAGAACACCTCGCTCGAGGAGGAGCAGGAAGAGACCGCCACGTTCGCGCTGGTCGAGGACCTGGACATGGCCGGCGCGCGGGGGGCGGCGCTGGCCGCCCTCGAGGCGGTCCGGGAGGGTGGCGCCTGAGGTTCGCGATACCCACGGAAGACGACGAGCGGGAGGAATGCTGGTGAACAGACCCATGCGCCCCCGGCCCCTGCTGGCCCTGCTCCTGATCGGCTCCTCGTTCCTGGGGGGCGGAACCCTGACCGCCGACGAGCTGGAGGCCCGGCTCGCGCGCATCTTCACGGCCAGGGAGTACGCGGCCCGGACCTTCGGACCAGCGCGGTGGCTGGACGACGGCCGGGCCTACACCACCGTGGAGGACTCGGCGGTGGTCGGCGGGGCGAAGGACATCGTCCGGTACGACACCGCCACCGGCGACCGGAGCGTCCTGGTGTCGGCCGGGGACCTCGTGCCCGGCGCGGGCGAGGCGGCCCTGACCGTCGATGACTACGCCTGGTCGGAGGACGGGACGCGACTCCTCCTCTTCACGAACACCGTGAAGGTCTGGCGGCGGAACACCCGGGGAGACTACTGGGTGCTCGAGGGCGGGACGCTCCGCCAGGTCGGCGCCGGTTTCCCGGAGTCCACCCTCATGTTCGCCAAGCTCTCGCCCGACGGGACCCGCGTCGCCTACGTCCAGACGAACGACCTCTACGTCGAGAGCCTCGCCGACGGCACGTTGACGCGGCTGACCTCGGACGGGTCCGCCACCAGCATCAACGGCACCTCCGACTGGGTGTACGAGGAGGAGTTCGACCTCCGCGACGGCTTCCGTTGGAGCCCCGACGGCGGCCACATCGCATTCTGGCATTTCGACGCCACCGGGATCGGGCAGTTCCCTCTCGTCAACAACACCGACACCACCTATCCGGTCGTGACCTGGATCCCGTACCCGAAGGTCGGCACCACCAACTCGGCGGTGAAGGTGGGCGTCGTCAGTGCCTCCGGTGGGGAGGTGCGCTGGGTCAAGGTCCCGGGAGAGGACCCGCGCGCGTACTACCTGCCACGGATGGAGTGGGTGTCCGCGGGAGGGCTCCTGGTCCAGCAGATGGACCGCCGCCAGCAGGCGACCGACCTCTGGCTCGCCGACGCCCGAAACGGGGAGACGCGCCGCCTGCTGCACGACGAGGACGAGGCCTGGCTCGACATCGGGGACGAGTGGCGCTGGCTCCCCGGTGGCGGCGAGCTGGCGTGGGTCTCCGAGAGAGATGGCTGGCGCCACCTGTGGGCGGCCCCGAAGGATGGTGGGCCGACGCGGCTGCTCACCCCCGGCGCCTTCGATATCCTGAGCCTCGAGGGGATGGACGCGGAGCGCCTCTTCTTCATTGCGTCACCCGACGACGCGGTGCGGCGCTACCTCTACTCCGCGCCCCTGGACGGGAGCAGGGCCCCCGAGCGCGTCTCGCCCGCGGACCAGGTGGGCACCCACGCGTACGACATCTCTCCCGATGGCCGCTTCGCCTTCCACACGTTCTCCACGATGGACCAGCCACCGGTCGTCGACCTGGTGCACCTGCCGTCCCACCAGAGGGTCAGGGTCCTGGAGGACAACGCGGCCCTGGCCGCCGCGGTGGCGCCGCTGCTCGTGCCGCCCACCGAGTTCTTCCAGGTCGAGATCGCCACCGGCGTCTCCCTCGACGGCTGGATGGTCAAACCGCGGGACCTCGATCCCTCGAAGAAGTACCCGCTCCTGATGTTCGTCTACGGGGAGCCGGCGAACGTCACGGTGACGGACGCGTGGCCCCGGAGGGAGGGGCGGCTGCTCTTCCACCGCGCGCTGGCGGAGGCGGGCTACGTGGTGGCCAGCGTCGACAACCGGGGCACCCCGGCCCCCCGGGGGCGGGAGTGGCGGAAGACGGTCCACGGGGCGGTGGGAGTCCTCGCGACCGAGGACCAGACCGCGGCGGTGCGGAAGCTCCTCGCCGAGCGGCGGTACCTGGACCCCGAGCGCGTCGCCGCCTGGGGATGGAGCGGGGGAGGGTCGATGACCCTGAACCTGATGTTCCGCTCGCCGGACGTCTACAAGGTGGGTATGGCGGTGGCGCCGGTGCCGGACCAGACCCTGTACGACACCGTCTACCAGGAGCGGTACATGGGCCTGCCCGAGGAGAACGAGGAGGGGTACCGTTCTGGCTCACCGATCACGTTCGCCGACGGCCTGATCGGCGACCTGCTGATCGTCCACGGCACCGGCGACGACAACGTCCACATCCAGGGCACCGAGCGCCTCGTCAACCGCCTGATCGAGCTCGGCAAGCCCTTCGACTACATGGCCTACCCGAACCGAACCCACGGCATCTCGGAAGGCGAAGGCACCTCGCTCCACCTCTACTCGCTCCTGGCCCGCTACCTCCGCGAGCACCTCCCCCCGGGACCGCGGTAGGACTACTGCTGGTCCAGCTCGGCAGTCCAGTTGACGACGACGGTGGTGGGGGGGGTGCTGTCCTCGACCAGAGAGCTCAGGAGCAGGAAGCGCTCGCCGTCGCGGGAGAGGATGTAGCGGCTGTTGATGGTGATCGGCCGCAGGCTGGCCGTGAACATGGCCTCGGGGATGCCGGCCTCGAAGTTGCCGCCGGTCTGCACCTCCACGCGCATCATGCGGCGCTCGGGGGAGAGGTAGAACAGCTCGTGGCCGTTGGGGCTCCACATCGGCTCGATCCCCCCGGCGGTGGAGATCTGCCACTTGCCGCCCGGTCCCGGGAAGGCCTGCACGTAGATCTCGGAGTGCCCGGACTCGTTCGACTGGTACGCGACCCAGCGCCCGTCCGGGGAGAAGCGCGCCCGGATCTCGATGAAGGGGCTCCGCACGAACGGCCGGGGGTTGGGCTCGCCCTCCAGGTCGAGCACGTAGATGTCCCAGGAGGTCTCGGGGTCGACGTGGTAGTACAGGAGGTGCCTGCCGTCGGGCGACCAGGAGCTGGGCTGCTGCCGTCCCTCGGCCTTGAGCAGGGTCTCTGCTTCGCCGGTGCCGCCAACCGCCTTCACTGCGATGTCCCAGTCCCCGTCCTTCTGGGTGCCGTAGGCGATGCGGTCGCCCTGCGGCGACCAGACGGGGCTGCGGTCACCGTCGTCGTTGAACGTGAACCGCGACGTGACGCCTCGCACCAGGTCCCGGACCCAGATGTCGTCGGCCGCAGACGAGCCCTGGGCCATGGTGAGGGCCAGCCAGCGCCCGTCGGGGGAGAGGTCGAAGTCCCCAATGTCCGCTGGGTCGCCGAGAGCCTCCGCCTTCTCGCCCCGGCGGTCGACCCAGACCAGGCGTCCGCCCCCGGCCTCGCCGCTCCGGAACGCCAGCACCCCGTTGTGCGAGGCGCTGAAGTGGGCGAGGCCCACGTTGTCGACCCCAAGGTCCTGCGCCAGGGGGATGGGGTCGCCCGACAGCCTCCCCGTGTCAGGATCGAATGCCTGGGCGACGAGGGTATTGTCGCGGACGTAGAGCAGGTGGCCGGGAGGAGCGTACTCGACGCGGGACTGGCCGGTGAGGACGACCGTGGCCTCCCCCCCGTCGAGGGAGCCGACCCTGAGCTCCGGCTCGGAGCCCACGGTGACGTACAGGAACCGTTCACCCCCCGGCAGGAACTGGGGCCAGCCGGGCTGACCCTCGCTGGCGGGGATCTGGGCGACGGGGATTCCGCCGCCGGCCGGGACCCGGTAGAGGGGGTCGGCGGGCTGGCCGTCGTAGAGGATCACGCCCTTGTCGCTCCAGGAGCCGTCGGCGCCGGTGGGGGCGTCGCAGATGACCTGGCTCGGGCCGCCGCTCACCGGGACCCTCTTGAGCTTGTCGCCGGCGAAGAAGCCGATGTGTCGGCTGTCCGGAGACCAGAACGGCCGGGACCGGGCGTCTTCGGTGCCCGCTACCAGCTGGGCGTCGAGGCCGTTCAGAGGCCGGAGCCAGATGCCGGCCTGCCCGGCCTCGTTCCGAGCCTGAAAGGCGACGTAGCGCCCGTCGGGGGAGAGGCGGGGGGACCCGACCACAGGCAGGCCGTCGGGCGCGGGGACCTGGAAGCGGATGACCTGCGGCGTCTCCGGGGCGCGCCGCACCCAGAGGACGGCGAACGCGACCGACGCGATCGCCGCCGCTGCCGCCAGCCCCCATGCGAGGCGCTCGCGGTTCTTCCGGCGGGCGGCCACGGGGGCGGGCAGCCCCACCTGGGAGCCGCCCTCGGCGATCCACTTGAGCTGCAGCCCGACGTCGTGAGCGGTGCCGAAGCGGTCCTCGGGGTCCTTGGCCAGGCAGGTCTCCACCACCCGGTCGAACGCCGGTGGCCCGAGGGGCACGAGCTTCGAGACCGGCTCGGGCTGCGAGTGCATGATCGAGCCGATGAGGCTCGCCTGGGTCCGCCCCTCGAAGGCCTTGCGGCCGGTGGCCATCTCGTAGAGCACCGCCCCGAAGGCGAAGATGTCGGAGCGGGCGTCGGCCTCCTGGCCTTCGATCTGCTCGGGGGGCATGTACTGGAAGGTGCCCAGGATGGTGCCCTCGACGGTGAGCGGAGCGCTGGAGGGTGTCTCGGTGAGGGCCCGCGAGAAGCTCTCGCTCTTCACCTGGCTCTCCGAGACCTGGTGCCGGGCCAGTCCGAAGTCCAGCAGCTTCACCCCGCCGGCGGTGAGCATGATGTTGCCGGGCTTCAGGTCCCGGTGGATGACACCGCTCTTGTGGGCCTTGTCGAGGGCGTCGGCGATCTGGCTTCCCAGCTCGAGCACCTGCTCCATGGGCAGCGGGCCCTGCGAGACCCGCTGGGCGAGGGTCTCTCCCTCGAGGTGCTCCATGACCAGGAAGTCGATTCCCTCGTGCTGGCCCACGTCGTGGAGCGTGCAGATGTGGGGGTGGGAGAGCGACGAGATGACCTTCGCCTCGCGCGCGAAGCGCTGCTTGATCTCCGGCGAGGCGGACATGTGCTGCGGGAGAACCTTGATGGCCACCGTGCGGTCCAGGCGCGTGTCCCTCGCCCGGTAGACCTCTCCCATCCCGCCGGCGCCGAGTGATCCCAGGATCTCGTAGGGACCGAGCCGCGAGCCGTCTTCCAGAGCCATCACTTCCCCCCGTCGTGCCTGCCCATGGGCGGGGCGCATGGGCCGTTCCAGACTGCCTCGCTCGGCAGCCAGAGCGGTGCCCGCTACGACGCCCTTGTCAGTTCAAGTTGTTGGATTCGAGGGATATCTTATCCCACAACGCGCGGGGTGAGGCCGGCCGCGACCACGCTCGCCCGGTGGAGGCACGCCAGCCGCATGGCGCTGGCTAGGCCCCCGACTCGGGGTGCCCCGTCCAGCCCGGGCCCCGGACCACGCGTCCCGGTGTGGCGCCGGTGTGCTCGGCGTCGCGCAGCACCGGCACGCCGTTGACCAGGACGTGCACCATGCCGGTGGAGTACTGGTGGGGTTCCTCGAAGGTCGCGTGGTCCTGCACGGCGGCGGGATCGAACACCACCACGTCGGCGTACCAGCCCTCCTCGAGGCGTCCGCGACGATCGAGCTTCAGGTTCCCGGCGGGCAGGGCGGCGAGCTTGCGCACCGCCTCCTCGAGGGTGAGCAGCCCCTCGTCGCGGACGAACCGGCCCAGCACCCGGGTGAAGCTCCCGTAGGCACGGGGGTGGGCGCCGGACTGGAGGAAGACGCCTTCGGTGGCCATCGAGGCGGCGTCGGTGCAGAAGCTCACCCAGGGCAGTGCCACCTTCTTGCGCAGGTTCTCCGGTGACTGGGAGAAGTAGATGGTCCCGATGCGGCTCTGGTCCTCGACGATCAGGTCCATGGCCACGAAGCGCGGGTCGCCGCCGCGCATCTCGGCGACCTCGGCCAGCGTCTTCCCGGTCAGGGGCTTGAGCGCCTCGCTCTTGAACCCCACCAGCAGGATCTTGTCGGCCGAGCCGGCGCCGAGCCACATGTTCTCCCACGCGTCGGACTCTTCCAGCATCTCCCTGGCGATGCGCTGCCGCGTGGGCTCGTCCCGCAGACGCTCCAGCGATGCCGCGAAGCCTCCGTCCTGGACCCACGGGGGCATGATCACGTTGAGCCCCGTCCCGCTCGCCGGGTAGGTGTAGACGTCGGCGGTGATGGCCAGCCCCTCGCGGCGTGCCTGCTCGATCTTCGCCACCGCATCGTCGAACAGCCCCCAGTTGGAGCGTCCCGCGGCCTTCAGGTGGTAGACCTCGGCGCGGATCTCGGCCTGGCGCGCGATGGTGATCAGCTCGTCGAGGGCCTCGAGCAGCCCGTGGGCCTCGTTGCGCAGATGCGAGGCGTAGAGGCCGTCGTACTCTGAAGCCACCTGGGCCAGGGCGACCAGCTCGGCGGTGCTGGCGAAGCTGCCCGGTGGGTAGATCAGCGACGAGGCGACACCGAGGGCGCCCTCCTCCATGGCCTGGCGGACGAGCTGGCGCATCTGCTCGAGCTCCTCGGGTGTGGCCTCGCGGTCGTCGTAGCCGATGACGTGGGCCCGGGGGGTCTCGGCGCCGACGAACGAGGCGACGTTGGGGGAGACACCTCGATCCTCCAGGAAGCGCAGGTACTCGTCGAGGGTGGTCCACTCGATCTCGTAGCGGATGTCGCCCTGTCGCTCGACCAGCCGCCGCTTCATGTCCTCGCTCAGTGGTCCCATGGAGGAGCCTTCACCCATCACCTCGAGGGTGATTCCCTGGCGAATGTCGCCCTGGGAGCGACCGTCCTCGATCAGGGACTCGTTCGCCCAGCTCATCATGTTGACGAACCCGGGTGCCACCGCGAGGCCGGTGACGTCGAGGGTCTCGGAGGCCTCGGCCCCGGTCAGGTCACCGATGGCCGCGAGGCGGTCTCCCCGGATCCCGATGTCGGCCCGGTAGGGGGCCTCACCGCTGCCGTCGTAGACCGTGCCCCCTCGCAGGACGAGGTCGTAGGCGTCCCTGGCGCCGTCCACCGGGGCGTCGGGCGAGACGCAGCACCCGGTGGCGAGGGCCACGGCGATCACGAAGAGGGTTCGTCGAGCTGGGATCGTCTGCGTGTTCTTCATCTGCTCACTCCGGGCGCGCCTTCGGCGGCTCGAGGAAGAGGGCCATCTCCGACAGTGCGGGGCAGACCGGTGCCTTGGTGATGCGGAGGCGAACCCGGTCGGTGGCCACGTCGCTCCCGCGCCACAGGCGGCGGTTGCCAATGGCGGTGCCTTTCGCGAACTCCCGCCAGGCGCCCTCCTCCCAGGCGTCGAGCGCCCAGTCCTCGACCCGCTGGCCGAGGGGGAGGTACTCGCGGAGGCTGACCACGTTGAAGGTGACGGTGTCACCGAGGTCCAGCACCAGCTCCGGGGTCGCGAGGCCGTCGTCGGTGGACCAGTAGGTCTGGCGGTCCCCGTCCAGGACGTGGGCGGGGGAGAAGCGGTCCGCGTCGCCCCGCACGTTGCTGGCGCTGACCACCGCGCCCCGAGCGAGGTCCTCGGCGAACGTGGCGTCGAGCAGCGCCCTGAACGCACGCAGCGAGCGCTCGTCGTTCTCGTGAATCCGCCCCCGCCGATCCGGGGGGAGGTTGAGCAGGAGCGATGCCCCGCGACCCACCGACTTGTAGTAGAGGTCGAGGAGATCGTGGGGGCTCCGCACCTTGTCGTCCTCGCTCGAGTGGTAGAACCAGCCCGGCCGGATCGAGACGTCGCACTCCGCCGGCAGCCAGTGCGTCCCGGGACGGTCCCCACGGTTCAGGCGCTTCTCGTCCGCCTCCCCCGGCGCGAAGTCGTCGCGGTTGAGCGTGGACCAGGCCGGATCGCCGGCGATGCCCTTCTCGTTGCCGACCCACCGCACATCGGGGCCGGCGTCGGAGAACATGGAGGCTCCCGGCTGGAGGTCTCGGACGATCTGGCGGGTGTTCGGCCAATCGTAGTAGGTCAAGCGGTCGATCCGGCGGGTCTCGCGGGCGCCGCCGTAGTACCCGTCGCCGCCGTTGGCCCCGTCGAACCAGACTTCGAAGAGGGGGCCGTAGCCGCTCATCAGCTCCCGAAGCTGGTTGCGGAAGTAGTCGAGGTAGGCCGGGCGCCCGTACTCGGGGTGGTTGCGGTCCCACGGCGAGAGGTACGTGCCGAAGGCCAGGCCGTGGCGACGGCAGGCGTCGGCGATCTCCCTCACGACGTCGCCCTGGCCGTCGCGCCACGGGCTGTTCTTCACGGAGTGCTCGGTGTACTCCGATGGCCAGAGGCAGAAGCCGTCGTGGTGCTTGGCGGTGAGGATGAGGCCCCTCATGCCCGCCCCCTTCGCCACTCCCACGATCTGGTCCGCGTCGAAGTCGGTGGGTGCGAAGACCGCGGGCGACTCGTCCCCGTAGCCCCACTCCTTGTCGGTGAAGGTGTTCACCGTGAAGTGGAGGAAGCCGTAGAACTCCAGCGCGTGCCACTGGAGCTGGCGGGGGCTGGGGACCGGGCCGTACGGTGCCGGCGGCTCGGCCGCCTCGGTGACCGGGGAGAGGGCGATGAGGGCCAGGGCCGCGAGCAGCCCGGAGGGCAGGGAACGGCATCGCGTCTGCATGGACACCTCGCTGACGCTCGCCCGGGGCCGACGGGCCGGGGAGCGATCGCCACCGGCCGTCGGGAGAGCCGGAGTCCGACGCTCAGCATATACCAGGGTTCCGGGCCCCGCGGGGACGATGCGCTGCCGCTCTACGACGAGTGCTTCTCGGGGTCCTTGTCGGCCGCCTTGCCTTCCGGGGTGATCAAGCCGGTGGCGAGCAGCGCCTTGTACCAGTTCGGGTGGTGGTGGCGCGCCCACTCGCGAGTCACCGAGCCGTCGACCAGGACCCGCCAGGTGCCGGGGTTGGCCACCGTCCCCAGGTAGGCGTGGGCGAGGACCCCGGCGATGAGGAAGAAGCCGACCAGGTTGTGCACGGTCGAGGTGACGCAAACCGTGGACAGCTGGAACGCCGGCTTGAAGACCAACATCACCCCGGTGACCGACATGATGATCCCGAAGACTGCGGTGTACCAGTAGAACATCTTCTGTCCGGCGTTGAAGCGTCCGGCCGGCACCTCGCCCTTGTGCCCCAGGTAGCCGCCCAGCTTGCGGACCCATTCCCGGTCGTAGGACTCGAAGACGGCGTCCTCGAGCCAGAGCCACAGCCCGAAGGCCGTCGTCACGATGAACACCACCCCGGACCAGATGTGGAAGTCGAGCAGGCGCTGGGGTGAGCCGAAGAGGAGCTGCTGCCAGAGGTGGAGGTTGAATGCCAGGATCAACCCGCTCACCGCGAGGACGACGAACGCGATGAGACGGAACAGGTGCACCGCCCGCTCCATGAGCGAGAAGCGGTGGATCTCGTCTGAGTAGGGATCGAAGTGTGTCCTCTTGGGACCGTAGCTGTGATAGTGCAGCACGATCATGAACACCACGAGCATGATCAGGGGGCCGATGTAGGGGCTCACGATCCGCTGGTGGAAGGAGTTGATCCGGAAGGTCCAGGGCTTGCACCCGAGAAACTGGCCGTTCGCCACCGTGACCGGAGCGCCGTCGGGCCCGTTGAGATCGACCGTGCGCTGCCCCTTGAAGAAGTGCGCCTCGGGCACGTGGCAGTCGGCGCAGCCGTTGGCCCCGAGGGCGAGTCGGGTCGGAGCGACGTTGTGGTTGATGGTGAAGTTGATGTGGGAGGCGCCCTCGAGAGGTGTCCCGTCCAGCGACGCGCGCACCAGCGAGCCGGACTCGTCGAGCTCGTAGGAGTACCCGGACTTGATGAGGACCGGCTGGATCCGCTCGAAGCGCTGGTTGCCCTCGAGCGCGGTGGCGAACGCCTCGAGGCCGGCCACGATCTCGTCCTCGCGATTGACCTCCTTGTGGCCGTCGCCGTCGTCGTCCTCGACCTGGTCGGCGAAGAGCTCCCATGCCGTCGCGTGCTCGCGGAGGAACAAGGGGCGGATCAGGTCGTCGGCGTCTCGGTTGCCCCACCACACCGCCAGGAAGTGGTTCATGGGGTAGATGCGGCCCCCCTCTCGGCGCTCGTAGTCGGGCATCCAGATGCCGACCTCGCCCGGCGCGGCGGCGTCGGAGGGACGGGGGTGGAAGTCGAGCTGCCCCGTGGTCGTGTCGTGGCCGTGGGCGGCGGCGCGGCCGAGCTGGGGGACGTGGCAGCTCTCGCAGGCGATCTTCTCCAGGTGGGAGGGGCGGATCGAAACGTGCTCGGGGACGGGGGCACCGCGAATGCCCAGCGTGTGGCACTCCCGGCAGCTCTGGTTGCTGCCCTTGAGCTCGGGGGCCACGGTGAACTCCGGCTCGTTGCCCTTGGCGATCTGGTGGTCGAGCCCGGCGGGGTGACACCCGGTGCAGCTCATCCCCTGGGCCTGGTGGATGTCGGTGTTGAAGGGGTCGTTCCAGGAGAAGCCCCGCTTGTCGACGTCCGAGCTGCCGTGGCAGTAGACGCAGTTCTCGTCGGGGGGTGGCCACGACATGTCCAGGGTGATCGTGCCGTCGGCGTTGAACAGGCGCTTCTCGTAGACAACCGTGGGCTCCTGACCGGCCTTCACCGAGCCCTCGACGATCCCCAGGCGTGAGCCGGCGACCACCGCCCACTTGTAGTTGCCGGAGGTGAGCTGGTCGACACGCTCCTCGAAGCGGTAGCCCTCGAGGTGGCAGATCAGGCAGTCGGCCTCGACCACGCCGCTCTTGTCCCAGCGGCTCTTGTAGTAGTCCCCGTCCAGGCTCCCGGCCAGGTCGGGGTTCTCACGGAGGTGCTCGTCGTAGCGATTCCCCTCCCGGTCGAACTCGAAGCCCCCGCCTCCGGGATGGCACGCCCCGCACGGGGGCTGCCCGCGACCTGGCGACGAGAAACCCACGAAATCGTAGACCGTCAGGTCGATCTCGTCCGCGGACTCGTTGTGCTTCTTCGCGAGCTGGCGGAAAGCGTAGGGGTACCACCGCCCCATCAGGCCGTTCGAGAGACTCCAGGGACGACCCTCGGCCACTCCGAAGTCGTCGGAGATCACGTCCCAGCCCATCTGAAAGTGGTAACCCTGGGTGATCTCGTCGTAGTCGTGGCACATCCCGCACGTCATCATCGTGGAGAAGGGAACGTCGGCGTTCTCCTCGTTGACCGGGTCGATGACGTTGCCATCGACGTCCATCAGGTTGATGGCCGGGTGCTGGGCCGACGCGAGTCCGCTGACGGAGAGGAGCCCGGCGGCCGCGAGGAGAAGAGGGTGCGCGAACGTCGACCGGGGGGAGCTGGGCATGGTGGCGACTCCTTGATCTGCACCGCCAGATTCGCCCCTCTCTGCCGGTCGATCAATGGTCCGTATGGTCTATTTGGTGTGAACGAGGCCTCGGGTCAATCCCGAAGACAGCCCTTCGGCAACGAGTTGTCGCACGAAGCTCTCCCTAGGCGCGGATGCGGATGCGGTCGCGCTCCTCGCTGAGATCCGGGCGCCCCAGCTGGCCCTCGGAGGAGGCGACAATGGTGGCCACGCAGGCGTCCCCGGTGATGTTCGTGATCGTCCGGGTCATGTCGAGGATGCGGTCCACGCCGAGGATGAGGGCGACCCCGGCGCTGGGGACGCCGATGGCCTCCAGGATCACCACCAGCATGATGATCCCCGCCCCGGGCACCCCGGCGGTCCCAATGGAGGCCAGCACCGCGGTGAGCACGATGGTCAGCTGGGCGGTGACCCCGAGGCCCATGCCCAGGGCCTGGGCGATGAAGACCGCGGCCACCGCCTGGTAGAGCCCGGTGCCGTCCATGTTGATGGTGGCCCCGAGAGGCAGGACGAAGGAGGAGACCTCTTCCGAGACCCCGAGCTTCTCCTCGCAGCGCTCCATGGTGACCGGCAGCGTCGCCCCGCTCGAGCTCGTGGAGAACGCCACGAGCTGGGCGGGGGCGATCCCGGTGTAGAAGGTGCGGATGGGCATGGGGGTGAAGAGCTTGAGCAGGATCGGGTACGTGACCAGGGTCTGGAGGGCGAGGCCCACCACCACCGCGACGCAGTAGTAGCCCAGGGCTCCCATCAGCTGGGCGATCCGTCCCGGGTCGTCGCCGGCGACCGAGGTGATGGTGCTGGCAATGAGGGCGAACACCCCGAGCGGCGCGATCAGCATGACCAGGTCCACGAGGCGGAGAACGAGGGCGGTGGCGCTCTCGAAGAAGTCGAGGAGCGGCTTCGCCTTCGTCTCTGGAAGCTGCACCAGGCCCACTCCGATGAGGATGGAGATGAACACCACCTGCAGCATGCTGCCGTTGCTCGCGGCGGCCGCGAAGAAGTTCTCGGGCACGAGGTCCACGAGGAGCTGCAGCGGCCCGCGCTCCTTCGCGGTGTCGGCCAGGGCCTCGCTCGCGCTGGCGTCGGCGGCGTAGGTCTCCTGCAGCTCGAGGCGCATGGCCTCGGGCACCTGCTGGCCGGGCCGAAGCACGTTGACGGTGACGAGGCCGATCGTCACCGCGACGACGGTGGTGGCGATGTAGATGAAGATCGTCTTGCCGCCGATCCGGGAGAGCTTCTTCAGGTCGCTGAGCGAGGCGACCCCGGTCACGAGCGAGGCCAGGATCAGCGGGACCGCGATCAGCTTGAGCCCGTTGATGAAGATGGTCCCGAAGGGAGCGATCCAGTCCCGGGTGAAGTCCGTCCAGCCCTGGGCGGCGGCCAGGGCCCCGTAGACCACCCCGAGGGCCAGGCCGAGGATGATCTGCCAGTGGAGACGACGGTACCAGCGCATGGAAGGCAGAGGTTACATCAAAGGGGTCAGGTCGTGAATGCTGAATTGGGACACCCCGAGGCGTTCCATTCAACATTCACGACCTGACCCCTTATCCCTTATCCTTGGTGCGGGAGGGCGCGATGAACCGTCGGACGGTGGGACTGGTGTTGGTGGGGTGGGCCGGCGTGGCCCTGACGTCCGCCGCGGGCGACGAGGCGGAGCTCCGCGCCCGGTGGCGAGAGATGCACGAGGCCAAGGCGGAGCAGCTGGTGGCCTTCAACGAGGCCAAGTTCGGGATGTTCATCCACTGGGGGCTGTACGCGATCCCGGCGGGAGAGTGGAAGGGCGAGCGCATGCCCGGCATCTCGGAGTGGATCATGCAGCGGGCAAAGATCCCCCGGGACGAGTACGCTGCCCTGGCGAAGCAGTTCAATCCCGTGAAGTTCGACGCCGACGCGTGGGTGAGGATCGCCCTCGATGCCGGCATGAGGTACATGGTCATCACCTCGAAGCACCACGACGGGTTCGCCATGTACGACTCCGACGTGAGCGACTACAACGTCGTGGACGCGACCCCCTTCGGGCGCGACGTGGTGGCCGAGCTGCACGCGGCGTGCAAGCGCCAGGGGCTGCGCTTCGGCGTCTACCACTCCCACTCCATCGACTGGTACGACGGCGGCGACGGGGGCTTCGCCCTCTCGGGCAGCGAAGGGCGGTCCTGGCCCGTCAACCTCCACGATCCCAGCCCGACTTCCTTCCCGGACTACGTGGAGAAGAAGGCCAAGCCCCAGGTGCGGGAGATCCTGACGAAGTACCCGGACCTGTGGACGATCTGGTACGACGTCCCCTTCCGCATGGACCTCCAGACCAGCTTCGACTTCTACAAGATGACCTACGATCTCCAGCCCGCCACCCTGGCCGGTCATCGGGTGGGCAACGACCTCGGGGACTACATCGTGCCTGGCGACAACCGGATTCCCGAGGACGGCGTGACCTACGACCGTCCTTGGGAGACGGTGGGCACCCTCAACAACTCGTGGGGGTACAAGCACTTCGACAACGACTGGAAGTCGGTGGAGGAGCTCCTCTTCTGGATCGTCGAGATCGCGAGCAAGGGGGGCAACTACATGCTCAACGTCGGGCCCACCGCCGAGGGCCTGATTCCGGAGGAGAGCGTCGTGCGCCTGCACGCGGTCGGGGACTGGATGAAGCGCAACGGTGAGGCAGTGTACGGGACCGAAAGGTGGCGGACCACCCACGAGGGACCCGCGACCGTGGCCATGGGGGGCACGCGCGAGCGGGAGGAGAAGGGCTTCGAAGCGCGCTTCACGCCGCAGGACATCTGGTACACGCGGAAGGACGCAACGGTGTACGCCATGGCCCTCGTGCCTCCCGACGGGAACCAGATCGTCCTCTCGGCGCTCGCCTCCGACGCCCCGGAGCAGGTCGAGGTGGTGCGGGTTCTCGGCACCGGGACGCCGGCGCCGTGGAGCCGGGACGAGACCGGCCTGAAGGTCGTTCTCCCCGATGGATCGGCGGGCGAGCGTGGATACGCTCTCGCGATCGACCTGGAGCAACCTTGAGAAGGAGCTTCCAGGTTCCCACCACGGTCCACGGGCACTGTGAGCTCGAGGGTCCCGACGGGGGCGCGGGGCCCCGACCCCTCCTCATCGGATTCCACGGCTATGCGGAGACCGCCGAGCGACACCTCGAGGCCCTGCGGCGGATCCCCGGCATCGACGGGTGGTGGCGGTGCGCGGTGCAGGCCCTCCACCCGTTCTACCGGGGGAAGACGGGCGAGGTGGTGGCGAGCTGGATGACCCGCTTCAATCGGGAGCTGGCGATCGCCGACAACGTGCGGTTCGTGGACGAGGTGCTGACCCGGGTCCGGAACGACCACCCGATTCGCGAGCCGGTGGCCTGGGTGGGATTCTCCCAGGGCACCGCCATGGCCTACCGGGCCGCCGCCGCCGCCGGCCGCCGTGGCCAGGTCCTCCTCGCTCTCGGCGGAGACGTCCCGCCGGAGCTCGCCGAGATCGAGCTCGTGGACTTCCCCCGGGTGTTGATCGGCCGGGGGGCGACGGACCCCTGGTACTCGGAGGAGAGACTCGTGGCCGACGTCGCCCTGCTGGAGAAGAAGGGCGTGACCGTCGAGGTGTGTCGCTTCGACGGTGGTCACGAGTGGGGCGACGCCTTCTGTCGTGCCGCCGGCCGGGTTCTGGAAGACGCGGAGCGCTCAGCGGGCGGAGTCTGACAGGCCGCGCGGCTTTCGGGGACGGCGCCGGTCTCGAGAGATCGAAGACTCGTCCGCTCGGCGCAGGTAGGCGGCCTGCTTCGGATCGACGAGACGGGCCCCCTTCTCCACGAGCTTCAGGGTCCACTCCGGTGACGAGCACCAGACACGAACCCCGTCGGCCTCGAGCTCAAAGGTCATTCCTACCTCCGCCTGCTTTCGGAGACACCAATGGAGGGAAGGAATGGGCAAGGATACGTCAGAGCGACGAGCGGATTCAAGCCGGGGGCGGACGGGCGCCTTCGGCGCGGGCTTCTCCGCTGCGCTCTCGGGCGGCGGCGGCCCTCTCCGTCGTAGCCCGCGGGCTCAGGTCCCGGCGTCAGACCCGGCTGAGCAAGCGGTCAGATCGCCAGGACGTGCCAGCCCTTCTGCTGGAGCTCGGCGAGCATCGTTCCGGCGTACATGACGTTGATGCCGAGGCTGCTCAGCTTGTCCGAGACGCCATAGAGGTCCGCGCAGCCCTTGCACGCGTAGAGCTCGACGCCGACCTCCTTGAGCCCGTCGAGCTGCTCCTGCAGCTCCTCGTCCTCGGACAGCAGCTTCGCCGAGGGACCCCACACGAGGAGCCGCACGGTGTCCATCCATTCCCGCTTCTTGCAGTTGTACGCGTACATGAAGACCATCTTGAGGGCGACCTCGCGGTCGCCGCTCGTCCACAGGATGAGCTGCTGGCGCCCGGTCTTCTCGACCCCGGCCGATCCCGTCGCCTCGTCCGCCCGGGCGTCTCCCGCTCTCACCGGGACGCTGAAGAGCAGCGCCGCCACCGCGGCGGCGACGATCCAACCAGCTCTGTTTCTCATGGGTCTCTCCTCCTGTGAACGGCGTCAATCCGAGCAAGCCACACTCAGCGCATCGGGTCAATGAGGCGCAGTGATCAGGCGACGCCGTGGCCCGGCGGCGCGTGCCGACCCCGGTCTGCGCTACACTGGCAGCCTTTCGATCGAGGAGGCTGCATGAAGCTCGTCGTCTCGTCGGCCGCGGTGCTGGCGTTGACGGTGGGGGCCCTGGTCCCCGCCGTGGCCGAGGCGCCCCTCCGCGAGGCCCACCCCGGCGACGACTTCGTCGTGCGCGAGGCCATGGTGCCCATGCGCGACGGGGTGAAGCTGTTCACGCTGATCCTCATCCCCGGGGATACTGCCGACGGGCTGCCCGTTCTCCTCGAACGCACGCCCTACGACGCGTCGCGGGCGGTCGGGGGGCGGGCCACGACGCACCTCGCGGTCCTCCGGGGGACGAGGTGGCTGGGTGGCGGGTTGATCCACGTCGTGCAGGATCTGCGGGGGCGCTACCGCTCCGAGGGCGACTACGCGATGTACCGCGTGCCCCGGGGGGAGTTCAATACCTCGGAGACCGACGAGACGACGGACGCCTGGGACACCATCGACTGGCTCGTGAAGAACGTGCCCGAGAGCAACGGTCGGGTGGGGGTCTGGGGCACGTCCTACCCGGGCTGGCTCACCCTCGCCGCCCTGCGCGAGCCGCACCCGGCCCTCGTCGCCGCGGTGCCCTTCAACCCGGTGGTGGACGTCTGGAAGGCGGACGACTGGTTCCACTGGGGCGCGTTCCGTGCCCTCTATGCCTTCGAGTTCATCTACGGGATGGAGAGCCGCAAGGGAGAGTCGCCCAACTACCCGTACGACCCCCAGGACCTCTATCCGTTCATGCTCGACCGGGGAGCCGCGGCCACGGGCCTCGGCTCGCTCCTGGACGAGCGCCACGAGATGTGGCCGCGCCTGGTGGAGACTCCGAGCTACGGGCCCTACTGGCGGGACTGCGCGGCCGACCAGTGGTTCGAAGCGCCCGAGCGCCTCGTGCCAACGCTGCACGTCCACGGGCTCTGGGACCAGGAGGACATCTATGGCTCCCCGGCGGCATACGAAGCTCTCGAGCAGCACGACTCCGGGAACGACACGAACTTCTTCGTGGCCGGACCGTGGTACCACGGCCAGCACTTCGCCGACGGGAGCCGCCTGGGGGCGCTCGACTTCGGCGAGGACACCGCCGCCCGCTTCCGGGAGGACATCCTCTCCGCCTTCCTGGGCCGCTTCCTGAAGGGCGAGGAGATCCCGGCCCCCGCTCCGGTGACGGTGTTCGAGACGGGGGCGAACCGGTGGCGCCGGTTCGAGAGCTGGCCCCCGGGAGGTCAGACCCGCCAGCTCTACCTCCAGCCGGGGGGCGGCCTGGGCTTCACGCCGCCGCCCGCCGATGCCGAGCCCACCGAGTTCGTCTCGGACCCCGCGAAGCCGGTCCCCTACGAGCCGCGACCCAACTGGGGGATGGACTACTCCAACCCGCCGGTGATCGCGGAGTGGCGGCGCTGGCTCGTGGAGGACCAGCGCTTCGTCGACGGCCGCCCCGACGTGGCCACCTGGGTGAGCGAGCCCCTCGACGAGCCGTTGACGATCCGGGGTCCGGTCACCGCGAAGCTGTTCGCCGAGACCACGGGCACCGACGCCGACTGGGTGATCAAGCTCATCGACGTGTTCCCCGACGACGAAGCGTCGTCGTTCAGGATGTCGGGGTATCAGCTCATGGTGAGCGCCGACATCTTCCGCGGGCGCTACCGCGAGAGCTACGAGGAGGCCCGGGCCCTCGAGCCGGACGTCGCGCTGGCCTACACCGTGCCGCTGCCCCACGTCAGCCACACGTTCCAGCCGAGGCACCGTGTCATGGTCCAGGTGCAGAGCACGTGGTTCCCCCTGTACGACCGCAACCCCCAGACCTTCGTCCCGTCGATCATGACCGCTCCGAAGTCGGCGTACCGTGCTCAGCGCCACCGCGTTCACCATCGGGCTGCTCAGCCCACTCACCTGGAGCTGCTCGTCGACCTCGGCCCGGACTGAGGTCCGGGGTGGGAGCGCGGTTGCGCTCACCCGCTCCACCGGCGTAGCATCTCGAAAACCACGAGATCACGACTGTCCGTGCGGTGAAGCGTCGCCGGAGGGGCCTGCGACCGGCCCGCGGGTGTCCTGTTGAGTCGGCACGTGTGCCGGGAGGGAGTGAGCGAGATGGAGCGAAAGAAGGCCAGCGACTTCGATCCGGAAGTGCTCGATCTGTTCGACCAGTACGTCCACGGGGGGCTCACCCGTCGTGGCTTCCTGGATCGGGCGAAGCGCTATGCGGTCGGGGGAGTCACCGCGGCCGCCCTGCTGGAGAGCCTGAGCCCGAAGTACGCCGAGGCCCAGCAGGTGGCGCCCGACGACGACCGGCTCGAGACCGGCTACGTGGAGTACGACTCGCCGAAGGGATATGGAAGAGTGAAGGCGCTGCTCGCCCGGCCCGCGAAGCCGGAGGGGAAGCTCCCGGGTGTTGTCGTGATCCACGAGAACCGGGGGCTGAACCCCTACATCGAGGACGTGGCTCGGCGCACGGCGCTGGCGGGCTACCTGGCCCTGGCGCCGGACGGTCTGACGTCTCTGGGGGGCTACCCCGGCACCGACGACGAGGGCCGCGCGATGCAGAGACAGCTCGACCGCGACAAGCTCCTCGAGGACTTCGTGGCCGCGGTGGGGTTCCTGCAGTCACACCCGGACTGCACGGGACGCGTGGGCTGCGTGGGGTTCTGCTACGGTGGCAGCGTGTCGAACATGCTGGCGGTGCGGGTTCCCGACCTCGCCGCCGCGGTCCCGTTCTACGGCGGCCAGCCCCCGGTCGAGGACGTGCCGAGGATCAAGGCGCCGCTGCTGCTGCACTACGCCGGCAACGACGAGAGAGTCAACGCGGGTTGGCCGGCCTACGAGGCGGCCCTGAAGGAGAACGGCGTCCGGTATACTGCCCACATCTACCCGGGCACGAACCACGGCTTCCACAACGACACCACGCCGCGCTACGACGAGGAGGCCGCAAAGCTGGCCTGGGAGCGGACGCTGGCGTTCTTCGACGAGCACCTGAGCTGAAGGAGGCGGGGACCATGACCAACGGAGCAGGACAGGGAACGCCCGCCCAGGGCCGGAAGGGCCTGCCGGTTCTGGCGTGGATCGCCATCGGGTGCGGCGGGATCGCCGTTCTCGCCGGCATCGCGTTCACGGTTCTCGGTTGGTTCGCTGTCAACAAGATGAAGGACGCGGCCTCCGATTTCGAGAACAACCCGACGCGGGCCGCGGCCGAGCTCGTCGTCCGCATGAACCCCGACCTCGAGATGGTCGAGAGTGACGACGATGCCGGAACCATCACCGTGAGGGAGAAGAGCTCGGGGAAGGTCATCACCGTGAACTACGAGGACGTCGAGAAGGGGCAGATCTCATTCGAGTCCGAGGAGGGCCGGGTCGAGATCACGGGCCCGCCGGAAGGCGGTGAAGGGGGCATGACCATCACCACCGACGAGGGCGAGACCCGCATCGGTGGCGGTGGGGAGATCCCGGGCTGGGTCCCGGCCCACCCGGCGACGACGGCGCGGCAGTCCCTGCTTCGGTCGACGGGTCCCAACGGAGAGACCGGCCAGGCGAGCTTCAGCGTCGACGCCGGCGCCGACGCCGTCACTGCCTTCTACAAGGCGAAGCTCGAGGAAGACGGCTACACCGTGACGGTCACCACGTACTCGAGCGACGAAGGGTCGGTCTCGATCGTGAACGGGCAGAAGGACGGCGGCAGCATCGTCGCCTCCGTGACCGACAGGCAAGGGCGGGCCGAGGTCGCCGTTCAGTACACCCGAGGCAGTTGAGCGGTGGGCTCCTACCGCAGCATCATCCACAGGTACGCGTAGGTGAGCGCCCCCGTGTAGGCCCGCTGGTTGAGGTTGGCGCCGGAGGCGTGTCCGCCCTCGGTGTTCTCGTAGTAGAGGACCGGCTTTCCCATGTCGGTCATCTTCGCCACCATCTTGCGGGCGTGGGCGGGGTGGACCCGGTCGTCGCGGGTGTTCGTCCAGAAGAAGACGCGGGGGTAGTCCGCCTTCGGGTCGAGGTTCTGGTAGGGCGACCAGAGCTTCATGTACTCCCAGTCCCCGGTGTCCGGGTTGCCGTACTCCGCCATCCAGCTCGCCCCGGCCAGGAGCTTGTTGTAGCGCTTCATGTCCAGGAGGGGCACCGCGCAGACGACTGCCTCGAAGAGATCCGGCCGCTGGACGAAGGCGCCGCCCACGAGCAGGCCGCCCTGCGAGCCGCCCTCGATCCCCAGGTGCTCGGGCGAGGTGATCTTGCGGGCGACGAGGTCCTCGGCGACGGCCACGAGGTCGTCGAAGTTGTTCTGGTGCTTCTCCTTCATCGCGGCCTGGTGCCACTTCGGGCCGAACTCGCCGCCGCCGCGGATGTTGGCGAGAACGTAGACCCCGCCCCGGGCCACCCAGGCGCTGCCGACGCTGCCGGAGTAGCGGGGGACCTCCGACACCTCGAAGCCGCCGTAGGCGGTGAGGAGGGTCGGGTTGGCCCCGTCGGCCTCGAAGCCCTTCGGCAGGAAGACGAAGTACGGGATCATCGTGCCGTCCCTGGAGGCGGCTTCGTATTGCTCCACCGTCATCCCGGTGGCGTCGAACCAGGAGGGCGACGACTTCACCTTCTCTGGCCCGGCGCCCTCCCGGACCAGGTACAGGCTCGACGGGGTCAGGAAGTCCTGGTACGTGAAGAAGAAGGTGTCGTCGGCGTCGCTCGTGCTCCCGAGTCCGAGGGTCCCGATGCCGGGGAGCTCGACCTCCTCCTTCTCCCAACCGTCCTCGTGGGGAGTGAGGCGGTACAGGCGTCCGCGGACGTTGTCGAGGGTGGTGTAGAGCAGGTGGTTTCGTGTAGACGCGACCTCGTCCAGGGCGATCCTCTCCTTCGGCTCGAAGAGAACCTCGAAGCCTCGTCCTCCCGCGAGGAAGGCGTCGAGATCGATGGCCAGCAGCGCGTCCTGTAGGTAGGTGACCCCGCCGACGCTCCAGTCGGACCGCAGGGTGACCAGCATACGGCCCTTGAAGAAGCCTCTCAGGTTAGCGTCGTCGGGCAGGTCGAGCTTGACCAGGCGCTCGCCGAGGCGGAGGTAGTCGGTGCCGCGGAAGAACTCGGGGACGAGCTTGGCGAGGTCGTACCGGCCTTCGGGCGTGTGGTCCGAGTAGGCGGCGACCGAAACGTCGTCCACCGAGCCCTCGAGGACCGTCTTCGCCGCGTCGAGGGGCGTTCCCCGCTGCCACAGACGTGCGGTGCGGGGGTAGCCGGAGGTCGTGAGCGAGCCCTCTCCGAAGTCGGTGCCAACCCACAGGCTGTTCTCGTCCCTCCAGGCGACCCGCGCCTTGGCCTCGGGCAGGATGAAGCCTTCCTCCACGAAGGTCCTGGTGGTGGTGTCGAACTCACGCTCGACGGCGGCGTCGGCCCCGCCCCGCGACAGGCTCAGCAGGCAGTGGCGGTCATCGGGGGGGAGGCACGTCGCTCCCTTCCAGACCCAGTTCTCACCCTCGTCCTCGGCCAGGGCGTCGAGGTCGAGGACGGTCTCCCAGGCCGGTGACTCCTCGACGAACTGCGCGAGGAAGGTGCGTCTCCAGACCCCGCGGACGTGGTCGGCGTCCTGCCAGAAGTTGTAGATCCAGGGTCCGCGGATCTTCGGGGTCGGGATGCGGTCGCGGGAGTTGACGATCTCGAGAAGCCTCTCGTGGATCGCGGCGAACTCCGGCACCGCCTCGATCACCGCGGTGTCGGCGTCGCTCCTCTCCTTCGCCCAGGCCAGGGCCTTCTCGCTCTCCACCTCCTCGAGCCAGAGGTATGGGTCCTCGTCGGCGGCGAGGCCGGGGGTGGCGGCGAGGGCCACGAGAAGAACGGCTGAGAGCGGGTGGCGCATGGGACTGCTCCTCTCGGATGAAGAACGCATCGTGTGCCCGAACGGCAGGGCGATGGTACCAGAGGGCGTCCCGGTCGCCGCTCCATGGGGCGCCGTGGCGGGGGGATAATGATGAGCCCCATGGCCCCGACCGTTCTGCCCTTCGACACTGCTGCGAGACTGCGATGAGCCGAGATCCGGCGACGCCACGCGTGAGCATTGTCCTCGCCACGTTCAATCGGCCGGCAAGCCTCGAGCGGCTGATCCGTCAGCTGGGCGACCAGGACCTGCCCCCGGACCGCTTCGAGGTCATCGTGGTCGACGATGGCTCGGAACCTCCGGCCGCCGAGGTCCTCGAAGGGCTCGACCTCCCGTGTCCTGTGATCCTGCTGCGGCAGCCCAACCGGGGCGCGGCGGCGGCCCGCCACCGGGGAGCTCTCGAGGCCCGTGGAGAGGTGATCGTCTTCACCGACGACGACATGCAGGTCGGTCCCGGCTTCCTCTCGGCCCACGAGGCCCTGCACGTCCCGGGCTCGAGACGTGTGGTCGTCGGCCGGATCCACCCGTCGCCCCGCCTGGACGAGCGGCCCCTCTTCGAGCGCTTCCACGCCCGCGGGCACGACCGCGGGGGCGACCGTCCCCTCCACGGTGACGCTGTGTGCACCGGCAACGTCTCGATGCGACGAGCCGACTACCTGGAGATCGGGGGATTCGACGCCACGCTCGAGCAGCTGGAGGATGCCGACCTCGGGCTCCGCCTGGAGCAGGCGGGGGCGGAGGTGGTGTTCTCGGAAGACGCCTCGACCACCCACGATTCGGATCAGGACCACTTCGTCGCGTGGCGCTCCAAGGCGGTGCGCTACGGTCGTCACGGGGTCCGACTCGCTCGCAAGCACCCCGGCCTCCTCAACGCCGACTCCTGGCGCTTCTTCTTCGGAAACGCCCTCGCGAAGCGTCCGGTGGTGACGGCCGGCCTGGTTGCCCCCGGGCTGGCCCGGTGGCTCGGCGATCTCGTGCAGCGCTCGGCGATCGCCGCCGATCGTCTGGGGCTGGAGCGGGTCGCCCTGAGCGCCGCCAGCCTGCTGTGGGACCTGGAGCACTTCCGCGGGGTCCGGGAGGAGCTCGGCAGCCTCGGCGCCACTCTGAGGTCGTGCGGAGAATTCCTGGAGAGGGCAGAAGAGGCAGAGACACCGGTGCCCGGTGTCGGGCCCGTCAGCGTTGCGCTGGGGCGCGTGCTCCGTGCCCTCCTGCCCGTCGGCTGAGACCCGAGCGGTGTTGCCCGTCGCTAGGGCGAGCGCTCCGGGTCGGTCGCTCGATCCTTCAGCGGCATGCCGAAATCCGGCTTCGCCGCCTCCTCCCCCAGGACCCAGCGGTAGACCGCCTGGACCTGAGCGGCCTTCGCCTCCCAGGTGAAGAGGCCCAGAGCTCGTTGCCGGGCCCGGTCTCCCATTGGGCGTATGACCGACGGGTCGTCGACGAGTCGGGAGAGGGCCGAGCGCAGCCGCTCGACCACCTCCGGGCGGCTTCCCATGGGCAGCGCGAAGCCGGCCTCGGGGCTCACGAGCTCGCCGGGGCCGCCGTAGTCGAGCACGATCGGCATGAGCCCGAGGGCCATGGCCTCGACCACCGCCCCGCCCCCGAAGTCGCGCACGCTCGGGAACGCGAAGACATCCGACCGGATCAGCCGATCCTGGAGCTGGTCGTGGTCGACCCACCCGGGAAGGTCCACCCCCGACTGGAGCCCCTTCTCCTGGACCATGGCCTCGAGGCGCGGGGTCTCGGGTCCCCGCCCGAGGATGTCGAGGTGGAGGCTCGCTCCGCGGACCAGGGGTGCGGCGGCCTCGAGGAGCATGTCGATGCCCTTCAAGCGCACGTGCCGGCCCGCGAAAGCGACGCGCACGGGCCGGCGGACGGGACCCTCCACGTGGCGGTGGAAGCGGGAGGCGTCCACGCCGTTCTCCGGGATGTAGACGAGGCGCGGGCCGTGTCGCTCCGAGACCTCGGCGAAGGCGACGCGAGACCCGGCGAGGATCGCCGAGGCGTGCTCCCGTGTCGCGCGGTACCCCGGCAGGAGAACCTGGGCCTTCCGCAATGGGGCGAGCCACTCGCGCTCGCCCCGGAGCACGTCCTCGAAGCCTCGGGGCATGGGAAGGCCGCCGTTCAACGGTCCGAGCACGAAGGGGACCCCGGCCCGGCGGCACCATCGAGCCACCGGGCTGACGGCCGACGGGCTCACGGGCGTGAGCCGATGCACGATGTCGAATTCGCCCGCCTCGACCTTCGGCCCCAGCCGACACCAGAGCCGCCTCTCGAAGCCGTAGTACGTGAGCGAAGCGAGGGCGGCGGCGGTGGTCCATCCCACGCTCTGGCCGCCCCGCAGCACCGTCGCGAGCCACCGGCTGAAGCGCTTGACGAGGCCGGGCTCGACGGCGGTGAAGTCCACCCCTTCCCGGAGCCCCTCGGCGAGGATGCTCTCGCGGTTGAGCCGCCGGGTGACGAGGTGGACGTCGGCGACCCCTCTCAAGGCTTGCGAGTGCGACCAGCCCTCGAGGGGGACGCTCACCCAGCGGGGGTTGCACAGCTCCGCGATCAGCAGGACCCGGGGACGGGACACGTGGCTCACCCCCGCCCCTCAGCTTCGGCCCGCGGCCTCCAGCACCCGCTGCCGGGTGTAGGGGATGAGCCCCCCCGCGTCGATGATGGCCTGGCGCGACCTCGGGAGGGGCTCCACCGGGAAGGTTCGGCCCGTCGTCTTGTTGACGACCTCGCGGGCGGAGATCTCCAGCTCGTCGCCCTCGGCGGCCTCGATGTCGGGGGCGGTCACCACCACGAGGCCGAGGTTGATGGCGTTCTGGAGGAAGATTCGGGCGAAGCTGGGGGCCACGATGATGAGCTCCCAACCCTTGAGGCACGAGGCGGCCTGCTCGCGAGACGAGCCGCAGCCGAAGTTCTTCCCGGCTACCAGGACGCTCCCCTTCGGGACCTCACCGCCGTTCAGCTTCTGGCTGAACGCGTCGTCGTCGGCGAAGGCGTACTTCGGGGTCTCGGTGGGGAGCACCGTGGCCATGTAGCGCCCAGGGTAGATGACGTCGGTCGAGATGTCGTCGCCGACGGTGTACACCACCTTGGCCATGGTCAAGCTCCCTTCCGCGGGTCGGTGATCTCACCGGTGAGGGCTGAGGCGGCCGCGACCTCGGGCGAGCAGAGGTAGACCTCGCCCTTCGGGTTGCCCATGCGGCCCTTGAAGTTGCGATTGGTGGTCGAGAGCGCCACCTCGCCGTCGCCGAGGGCGCCCTCGTGGACGCCGAGGCAGGGACCGCAGCCGGAGTTCATGACCACCGCGCCCGCTCTCATGAGGTCGGAGACGTAGCCCTTCTCGAGGGCCTCCTGGAAGATCCGGCCGGACGCGGGGAAGACGAGCATGCGCGTCCCGCGAGCCACCTTCTTGCCCCGGAGCGTGGTCGCGGCGACGGCGATGTCGTCGAGACGGCCGTTGGTGCAGGAGCCGATGACGACCTGGTCGACCTTCGTTCCCGAGACCGTGGCCACCGGCTTGACGTTGTCGACGGTGTGGGGGCAGGCGATCTGGGGCTCGAGGCTCGAGACGTCGATCCCGATCGTCCGCTCGTAGGTCGCGTCGGAGTCGGGGTGGACGAGGTCGATCTCGCCGGAGACGCCGGCCTCCTCGCGCAGGTAGCGCACGGTCTCCTCGTCGCCGGGGACCACACCCGAGGTGGCGCCGGCCTCCACCGTCATGTTGCACAGGGTGAGGCGCCCGGAGGTGGACATGGCCCGGATGGTCTCGCCGTGGAGCTCGATGACCCGGAAGTTGGCGCCATTGGCCGTCAGCCGGCCCACGAGGTGGAGGATCAGGTCCTTGGGGCCCACGCCCGCGGGGAACCGGCCGCTCACCTCCACCTTGATGGTCCCCGGCACCTCGACGTTCAGGACCACGCCCAGCGACCAGACGCTGGCCATCTCGGTGGCGCCGATGCCGAAGGAGAAGGCGTTCAGCGCGCCGTGGCTCGTGGTGTGGGAGTCGGTGCCCACCACCACCGCCCCGGGCCGGACGTAGCCGTTCTCGGGGAGGATCTGGTGGCAGATCCCACCCTCGTCGCCCCGGATGTCGTGGAAGCGGGTGATGCCCTGCTCCGCCACGAACTCGCGCACCTTCTTCTGGTTGCTGGCGGTCTTGGGCGACTCCGCCGGAACGCGGTGGTCGAAGACGATGGCGACCTTCGAGGGGTCCCAGATCCTCGGCTCGAGGCCCGTCCCCGCGAACACCGCGAGGAACTGGTTGATCACCAGCGCCGCGTTCTCGTGGGACATGGCGAGATCCACGGCCGGCTCGACGACCTCTCCGGCCGACACGTCGGCCCGTCCCGCGGCCCGGGCCAGGATCTTCTCGACGACGGTCATACCCATCGGCCTCTCCTTGTCACACGACGCCTTTCTCGCGCAGGGCGGCCACCTGGTCCCGAGTGTAGCCCAGTCCCGCCAGGACCTCCCCGGTGTGCTCCCCGAGGCGGGGTGGGGGTGACGTGATGCCCCCCGGGCTGCCCTCGAGCCGGGCGGAAAGACCGAAGAGCTTCACCTCTCCGATGCCGTCGACGTCCACCTTCTGGAGGGTCCCCCGGTGCCGGACCTGGGGCTGATCGAGGGCCGCACCCAGGGGCAGGATGTCGCCCGAGGGGACTCCGCGGGCGTTCAGGGCCTCGACCCACTCGGCGGTGGGCCGGGTCCGGAGCTTCTCCTCCAGGAGTGGCGTGAGGGCCTTGCGGTTCTTCTTGCGCTCGTCGCGCTCCTGGAAGCGGGGGTCGGTCTTGAGCTCCTCCACTCCGACGATCTCGGTGAGGGCCTCCCACTGCTCCTGCTTGTTGGCGGCGATGTTGATGTGGCCGTCCCTCGTGACGAAGCTGCCGGAGGGGGCGGCGGTGAAGTTGTCGTTGCCCATGGGCACCGGGTCCTGGCCCCCGATCAGGAGGTTCGCGGCCACCCAGCCCATGAGAGGCATGATCGAATCCAGGAGGGCCACGTCGATCTCCTGTCCCGCGCCGGTCTTCTCCCGGTGATACAGCGCGGCCAGGATGGCGAAGGCGGCGTTGAGGCCCCCCACCGTGTCGCACACCGGGAAGCCGACGCGCAGCGGGTGGAGTCGCTCGTCGCCGCCTATGTCCATGACCCCGCTCAGGCCCTGGATGATCTGGTCGTAGGCGGGCTTGCTCGCGTCGGGCCCGGTCTGGCCGAAGCCGGATATGCCGCAGTAGACGAGGCGCGGGTTGATCTCGGCCAGGACCTCGAAGCCCAGCCCGAGGCGAGCCATGACGCCGGGGCGGAAGTTCTCCACCACCACGTCGGCGCCCTTCACGAGCCGGCGGAAGATCTCCTTGCCCTCCTCCTCCTTGAGGTTCAACGTCACCGACTTCTTGTTGGAGTTCTGGGCGAGAAAGCTCGTGCCCCGGAGCTGCTGGTTGTACTCGGGGACGTTCCCGAGCTTGCGGGCGAGATCGCCTCCCTTCGGGTTCTCGATCTTGACGACATCGGCCCCGAGGAGGGCGAGCTGAAGGGTGCAGAAGGGACCGGAGAGGACGTTGGTCAGGTCGAGGACCCGGACTCCGGACAGGGCGGCGGGCATGGCGTCATCCCTCGTGGGCGGGCTCGGCCTCGGGAATCGGGCCGGTGCGGTGGACCGCGCCTGGCAGGTCGCGGTCGAAGAAGCGGGCGATGTCGCGGGCGATCTCGATCAGGGTGCCCAGGCGCACGTCGGAGCGTTGCCCGGACTGCTGGAGCGCGTGCACCAGGTCCTCGGTGCAGGTGTTGCCCCCCGCCACCGCGGTGAACGGGCAACCCCCGAGCCCGGCCAGCGATCCCTCGAACGAGGTCACGCCCACGCGCCGGGCGGCGTAGCAGTTGGCCAGGGCCAGGCCGTAGGTGTTGTGGAAGTGGCAGGCGCATTCGATGTCGTCGGCGAGGTCCAGCACCTCGGAGTACAGCGCCTCCACGGCGTCGGGGTCGGCGTGTCCGGCGGTGTCGGCCAGGCTGATGCTGCGGAGCCCGGAGTCGAGGAACACACCCACGATCCGGAGGACCTGCTCCCGGGACACCGGGCCCTCGTAGCCACAGCCGAAGGCGGACTGCACCGAGACCTGGACCTTCTTCCCGGCCTCCAGGGCGTCCCTGGCCATGGCAACGACGCGGCGGGTCGCCTCCTCGACGCTCATCCGGGTGTTCTTCATGCTGTGGGTCTCGGAGGCCGAGACCCCCATGCAGAACATCTCGACGCCGCAGGCCAGGCCCCGCTCCAGCCCCTTCTCGTTGAGGACGAGGCCCGAGAGCGTCACGGTGTCGGGCTTGCGTCCGGGTCCGGTGAAGTGCTCGAAGAGGCGGTCGGTGTCCGCCATCTGGGGCACCTTCACCGGGTGGACGAAGGAGCCGAGCTGGACGATGTCCACGCCGCTGGGCAGGAGGGCCTCGATCCAGGCGATCTTCTGCTCGGTGGGGACGACCTGCGTCTCCATCTGCAGTCCGTCCCGCAGCCCGACCTCGTGGAGGACGACGGAGCTCATCGCCGGGCTCACGAGAGGTTCGCGACCGGCATCCGGTCGGCGACGGCCTTCCCCATGTCCATGGTGCTCGCGCGGCCACCCATGTCGTAGGTGCGAATCCGGCCCTCTTCGATGACGTCCGCGGTGGCTCGCTCGAGGCGCGCCGCCTTGTCCGTCTCGCCGAGCCAGTCGAGCATCATCTTGGCGGCCAGGATCGTGGCGATCGGGTTCGCCCTGTACTTCCCCGCGTGCTTCGGGGCAGAGCCGTGGGTCGGCTCGAAGACCGCCAGCTTCTCCCCGATGTTGCCCGAGCAGCCGAAGCCGAGACCGCCCACCATCTGGGCACACAGGTCCGAGATGATGTCCCCGTAGAGATTCGGGGCCACGAGGACGTCGTAGTTGAACGGGTCCTTGATGAGCCACATCCCCATCGCGTCGATGTTCGCGTTGTCGCACTCGATGTCGGGGAAGTCCTTCGCCACCTCCTTCGCCTGCTCCAGGAAGAGACCGTCGGTGGCCCGCACCACGTTGGCCTTGTGAACCACCGTCACCTTCTTGCGACCGTGGCTCCTGGCGAACTCGAAGGCCGCCCGCACGATCCGCTCCGAGCCCACCTTCGTGTTGATCTTGCAGGAGATCGCGTAGGCGTCGCTCTCGAGAGAGGCGAAGCGGTCGAAGGGCCTGGCCAGCGCCCTCAACGTGCTCGCGAGCTCGGGGGGCACCGGCGAGAACTCGACCCCGGAGTAGAGGTCTTCGGTGTTCTCCCGGAAGACCACGAGGTCGATTCCCTCGCGGTAGTTCAGCGGGCTCCCGGTGTAGGCCTTGCAGGGCCGGAGGCACACGAAGAGGTCGAAGAGCTGCCTCATCCGGACGATGGGCGAGCGGTAGCTGAGCCCCTGGCCCTGGAGCCCCGGGTCCAGCTCCGCGGCGGCGGCCTTCACCGGCTTCGAGGTGATGGCGCCGAAGAGTGCGGCATCCACGCTCTCGAGAAGGTCCACGGTACGGGGGGGGAGGGCGTCGCCCTCCTGGCACCAGAACTCCCAGCCGATGTCGCCGTGGACGTACTCGGCCTCCAACTCCAGCGCGTCGAGGACGATGCGAGCGGCCTCCATGACCTCCACGCCAATCCCGTCGCCGGGAAGCCACGCGATGCGGTACTTGCTCATGATCGGTTCCTTCCGGGGGAGCGAAAGTTCTGCGTACGTCTACCCTGGACAAGAGGGACAAGCACGAAGTCTGCCAGCTCCAGCGCTCCAGCCCCGGTGCTCGAGAGGCCTTCGAGTCGAGGCGGTGGTGCCCGGTCAGGACTCGGGGTATCCTCGATCTCATGAGCCGAAAGACGACGGTCTATCGAGTTCTGGCCCTGGGCGCGGTCCTGGGCTTCCTGCTCCCCGCCCCGGCCTCCCCGGCCGAGGGCCAGACCGACTTCAACGGGGTCTGGATCTTCAACGCGGAGCGCAGCGACGACCTCCGGGCCCTCGTCGAGGAGTCGGTGGGCCCCGAGAGCACCCAGGGCGACATCAAGAAGGACATCGTCCGGATCTGGATCCGCCAGTGGCTGCTCAGTGTCCTGGAGGACCCGGACTCCGCCTACCTGACCATCGAGCAGACCGACAAGGAGTTCAAGACCGGGCTGGGAGACGAGGTCGCCATCTACTACTTCGGCCGGGAGTCGGCCAGCCGGGGGCCGCTGGGGGGAACGCTGAAGGCATCCATCGAGTGGCAGGGTGACCAGCTGGTCCTGCGGAAGAAGTCGGAGGACGGCGGCCGCATCACCGCGCTCTACACCCTCATGCCGGGGGGCAAGAACCTCGTCATCGCCTACCTCCTCGAGCACAAGCGGCTCAAAAAGCCCCTCGAAGCCCGGATGATGTTCGACCTCGACGAGGACGCCGAGTAGCGCTCCGAAGCTCGTATGACGCTGATCTGCCGCGGAGACGTGCCTGCCACGGCGAGCGGAAGGATGGAAGTGACGCGCCAGGGAACGGAACGTGAGGAACGGAGTCCCCAGGTGAACGGACTGGGACTCGGGATTTGAGGGGAGAGGATCCCGAGTCCGACGTGTCAACGACGCGGACTCGGGATGACTACGGAATCACCAGCTCCTGGCCGGGGTAGATCGTGCTCCGCCGGCCGAGGCCATTGGCCCGGAGCAGTGCCGACAGGCCGACACCGTGCTTGTCGGCGATGCCTCCGGGGGTGTCGCCTCTCCTCACCGTGTAGGTCTTCCCCCCGGAGGCGTTGCTCGCGGTGGCGGGGCCGCTCGAGGCCGGTCCCACCCGCAGCCCCTGGCCGGGGTGGATGAGGTTCGAGGACAGGCCGTTGTCCTTCTTGATCTGGCTGACCGTCGTGCCGTAGGCCCGGGCGATCCCCCCCAGGGTCTCGCCCGGTCGCACGGTGTGGATGCCGTCGACGGCGCTGCGCGACGTGCGCCGTACCTCCCCGGACCCGCGCACCGGGATTCGCAGCCGCTGGCCCTCCCGGATGCGGTTCGCGCTGCGGAGGTTGTTGGTCCGCATGATGGCCCCGACGCTGCTGCCGTAGCGTCGCGCGATCACCGAGAGCGTCTGCCCCCGGCGCACGCGGTGCACCACGTACTGGGTCTGGGGCGGCTTCCACTCGGGGATGGAGGCGATCCCGGCGACCAGCGTCTGCTCGCGCCCGGCCGGTACGGTGAGCTCGTAGGCGCGCTTCGGCGTGCCCTTGTAGCGAAGCTCGGGGTTCAGCTCCGCGAGGGTGCCCTTGGGCGCTCCCAGGAGTGAGTCGAGGTCTTCGAGCTTGACCGCCTTCTCCACGGTGATCGTGGCCGTCTCGACGGGATGGTCGGGCTCGGGGAGCATCATCCCGTACTTCTCCGGATCCTCGATGATCGCGATGGCGGCGAACAGGCGCGGGACGTAGCGCCGCGTCTCCCGCGGAAGCATCTCGTAGAGGTCCCAGAAGTCCAGGTACTCGGTCTGGGAGCGTCGCTGGAGGCGGGCCACCCGGGCCTCCCCGCAGTTGTAGGCGGCCAGGGCCTTGGGCCAGTCGCCGAACATCCCGTGGAGGTCGGCGAGGTATCCGATCGCGGCGTCGGTGGACTTCTCGGGGTGGAACCGCTCGTCCACCCAGGCGTCCCGGCTCATGCCGTAGCGCAGGCCGGTCGAGGAGATGAACTGCCACATGCCCACCGCGCTCGCCCGCGAGTAGGCCCGGACCTTGAACCAGCTCTCGACCATGGGCAGCCAGCTCAGCTGGCTCGGGAGCCCCGCCTCCTCCAGCTTGGCGAGGATCATCGGGCGGTAGAGCCCCGAGCGGCGGAAGCCTTCGATGAACTGCTGGCGCTCCTTCGTCGTGAAGCTCTGGATCTCGCGCCGCACGTACTGGTTGTCGACCATGGGCAGCTCGAGGTCCCACGAGGCAGTGGGCCGGGCGGCCGCGGTCCGCCCGGTGCGGTAGTGGCGGGTGATGAGGTCGGCCACGAGGAGGCGGATGTCCTCCTTGGCCTGCAGGTAGCTGTCGTCTCCGTTTCCGGGCAGCTGCAGCATCAGCTCGTAGGCCCGATCGACGGCGGAGAGGGCGCCTTCGACGTCGCCTTCGTCCAGGAGCTGCTCCGCCGACTGGCACAGCTCCAGCGCCCACTTCTGCATCGCGTCGGGGTCGCCTGCCCGCGTCTCCTCGTCCGCCCCGTCGTCCTCGAGGTCGTCCCCGTCCACGGAGGCATCGGCCATTGCCTCCAGGGGCTCCACGTCGACGGGCGGCGGCGGGGGGGGCGGGGGTTCCGGCCTCGCCGGGGCCTCCGCGACGGGCGCCAGGGTGTCCTCGGGCCCGGTCGCCACATTGGGCGAGACCTCGGGGGCTGCCGACCGGCAGCTCAGGAAGGCCACGGCGCTGACGGCCACGGCCACGGCGGTCACGTTCTGGATCACTCGCACGGTGCTGGGAGCCCTCCTGAAGCGCTGCGGACGCCCGCAGTCTGACCCCCATTGTGCCGGGCGCGGGCGGCCTCGTCCACTCGGGCCCGGCCGGGCCCTTGACGATGGAAGCCGGCCGACCTAGGATGACCCATCATCTCAGGTTCGTCCGCACTGCGCCGGCTGCCCGCCTCTCCTGCGGAGACGGGTGCAGCCTCTTGGTCGAGGGAGCCGTGGAGAAGATCCTCGTCGTCGACGACGATCGATCGACCCGCCACCTGATCCAGCTTCAGCTGGGCTCGGCCGGGTTCTCGGTCGAGACCGCCGAGGACGGGCCCTCCACCCTGGAGCGACTGGATCGGGAGCCGTTCGACCTGGTCCTGCTCGACGTCTGGATGCCGGGGATGGACGGCCTCGAGGTGATGGCCCGCCTGCGCGAAAAGCCCTCGCCCCCGAAGGTGGTCGTCATGACGGCCGACGATGCGCCGGAGACCCTGCTGCGCGCGCTTCGGGAGCGGGCCTGCCGATACGTGACGAAGCCCATCGAGCCGAAGGAGCTCACGGCCCTGATCCGCGAGGTCCTCGACGCGGGACCGGAGCGACCGATCGAGGTGATCTCGGCCAAGCCCGACTGGGTCGAGCTGGTTGTTCCCTGCGACCGCCAGGCCGCCGCCCGGATCCAGGCCGTGCTGGGACAGCTCGAGGCGGACCTGCCCGAGGACGTCCGGGTCAGCGTCGGGCAGGCCTTTCGCGAGCTGCTGAACAACGCCATCGAGTGGGGCGGCGACCTCGACCCCAACCAGACGGTACGCATCTCCTGCCTGCGCGCGAAGCGCATGCTGCTGTACCGCATCTCGGATCCGGGCGGCGGCTTCAGCTTCGAGGGCCTGAGCCACGCTGCCGTCTCCAATCCCCCGAACAGCCCCATGGAGCACGCGGCGGTGAGGGAGGAGATGGGCCTGCGCCCCGGAGGTTTTGGCCTCGTGCTCACCCGTGCGATGGTCGATGAGCTCCTCTACAACGAGGCCCACAACGAGGTCGTTTTCGTGAAGTACCTGGACTGACCCCCCGTGGCCTGAATGCCAGGCATTCAGGCCACCCCAGTCTCAGTCGCCTTCCTCCGCCCCCAAGAGCGCGGACAGCGTGTCCCGCAAGAGCTCGAGCTCCCGCTCCAGCACGTCCCTGGCGGCGGGGGCGTCGCCGATCTTGCCGCTCTCGCCCATTTGCTGGAGGCGCGCCGCGGCCTCGGTG
>JAJDNS010000075.1 GCA_022340585.1 Acidobacteriota bacterium | reverse complement strand
CTTGCGGGAGTGGCCACCTTCTGGGTCCAGAAGGTCGTTCCGGCGCGCTACTGGGAGGCCGCGAGGGCCCGGACCGCCACCCAACGGGCCATCGCGGTGTGGGCCGGTCTGCTGATCGTCCTCCTCGTGTGGGTCGTCCTCAAGACCGAGCCGTTCTAGAGCCTGGGACGGCGAACGGCCCGCGAGCGTCGTGTCCAGAGGGCGGAACTTCGCGACTTGAGATCTGACCCCATTCCCCTCCATTCCCCTTTGGTGGCGTCGCAGGGGGGCCCGACCGGGTTAGCATCGGCCATGCGCGTTCCCGTCGTCCTCCTCATCGCTCTCCTGCTGACGAGCCCCGCCGGCCGCTCGGACGCCGGCGACCGGACGTCGGTCGATCCCGCTCTCGCCCACCGCTTCGCGGACCTGGCGCTCTCGTGCGTCCACCGGGAGTACCCGAACAAGATCGCCCACGTGATGAGCGGCGACGGGGACGCGCGGCCACCTCGAGAGCTGACGCCGGCGTTCTTCGGCTGCTACGACTGGCATTCCTCGGTGCACGGGCACTGGCTCCTCGCCCGACTCCTGCGCCTGAGTCCCGAGGCCACGTTTGCCGACGACGCTCGTCGGGCGCTCGCCCGCAGCCTGTCCACGGAGAACGTGGCGCTGGAGGTGCGCTACCTGCAGGGCGAGGGGCGGGTGACCTTCGAGCGGCCCTACGGCCTGGCCTGGCTGCTGCAGCTGGCGGCGGAGCTCAGAGAGACCGACGATCCCCAGGCCCGAGCCTGGTCGGCCGCGCTCGAGCCTCTGGAGCGGTTGTCCGCGGAGCGGATCTCCGAGTGGCTGCCCAAGCTCACGCGTCCCATCCGGGTGGGCGAGCACTCGCAGACGGCCTTCGCCTTCGGGTTGATCCTGGACTGGGCGCGGACGGCGGGCCAGCAGGCGGTGGGACGTCTCGTCGTGTCCCGAAGCCGCGACTACTACTCGGCCGACCGGGATTGCCCCCTGAGCTACGAGCCCTCGGGACAGGACTTTCTCTCCCCGTGCCTCGCCGAGGCTGACCTCATGCGGCGGGTGCTGGGACCGGAGGAGTTCGCGGGCTGGCTCACGGCTTTCCTTCCCACGCTGCCCACCGACGGCTCGAGCGATTGGCTGGAGCCCGGGATCGTTCTCGACCCCACGGATCCCAAGCTGGCCCACCTCGACGGCCTCAACCTGAGCCGCGCCTGGATGCTGGAGGGGGTAGCGACGGGACTGCCCGGTCGCGACGCTCGCCTCGCCGCCCTGCGAGCCGCCGCCGGCGTTCACCGCGAGGCCGGGCTCCGGTCGGTCACCGGCGAGCACTACGAGGGCGGCCACTGGCTCGGCACCTTCGCGGTCTACCTGGTGACCGGCCGCGGTCTCCCCGGATCGTAGCGGGCGACGCCGCGGCCGTGGGCACGGCCGCGGGCATTGTCGCGGAGTGTCTCCGCGCCCACGTGGTAGCGTTGAGCAGCCATGGCCTATCCACCTCTCCTGCTGCTCCACGACGACGACGACCTGGTCGCGGTGAGCAAACCCCCCGGGGAGCCGGTGATCGCCGAGCGAGGCGGCCCACCCGAGGCGTGCCTGCGGCGGCGACTCGAAGCGCAGATCGGGCGACGGTTGTGGATCGTGCATCGGATCGACCGGGATGCGTCCGGTCTCGTCATCTTCGCCGGCAACGCCGACGCTCACCGGACCCTGAGCCTGGCCTTCGAGCACCGCCAGGTCGTGAAGACGTACGTGGCCCTCGCCGGGGGCGAGATCGAGAAGGAGCGTGGGACGATCGACGTCGCCCTCCACTCGGCCCGCAAGGGAAAGTCCCGCCCGGCGCGACCGGGTGAGCCGGGGCGCCGCGAGGCGACCACCGAGTACGCGGTCGAGAAGAGCTGGCACCGGGAGGGAGCGGTCGTCTCCCGCCTCGAGGTCCACCCGCGCACCGGCCGACGCCACCAGATCCGCGTGCACCTCCGATCTCTCGGCGCTCCCCTCCTCTTCGACCCGCTCTACGGCCGTGGGTTCCTGCCTCCCGGACTCGACGGAGCGCCGTGCCGCCGGCTCACCCTCCATGCCCGGCGGCTCGAGCTTCCGGCGCCGGGTGGCGACGGTGGGCTCGTGCTCGAGGCCCCCCCCGCTGAAGACCTGGAGCGGCTCCAGAGCTGGCTCGGAGCCGAATGGGCCTCCAGCCCCGTGCCCGGGACCGCAGCGTTGACCGACCCTTCATCGACGCCCTAGCATGGCTCGGTCTCCGGAGGGGGTTCTGATGCGTCGAGCCTGGATTGTCGAGATGAGCGCCGGGGGCGTGCTCGCCGTCATCATCGCCTGTGCCACCAACCCGGCCACCGGCAAGAGGGAGCTCATGCTCGTCAGCGAGGGCCAGGAGGTCGCCCTCGGGAAGCAGGAAGACCGGAAGGCGGTCGCCTCCTTCGGCGTCTACGAGGACCCGGCCCTCGAGGACTACGTGGCGAGCGTGGGGCACGCCATCGCCGAGCAAACCGAGCGCCCGGACCTCCCCTGGACGTTCCGGCTCGTCGACGACGCGGCGGTGAATGCCTTCGCCCTCCCCGGCGGCTTCGTCTACATGACCCGGGGCATCCTCGCCCATCTCGACTCGGAGGCCGAGCTCGCGATGGTCATGGGTCACGAGGCCGGACACGTGACCGCACGGCACTCCGCCGCGCAGATGAGCAGCCAGCAGCTCATGTCGTTGGGCATGGGCGTGGGCATGATCGCGGTCCCCGAGCTGCGCCGCTACGGAGACCTCGCGCAGCTCGGGTTGGGCCTGCTCTTCCTCAAGTTCGGCCGGGACGACGAGAACGAGGCCGACACCCTGGGCCTGCGCTACGCCACCCGCCTCGGCTACGATCCGGCGGAAGGGGCCCAGGCCTTCCGGATGCTGGACCGGCTTTCGAAGCAGTCGGAGGCGGGCCGGGTGCCCGGCTGGCTCTCGACCCACCCCGACCCCGGCGACCGCTACCATCGTCTGATGGCCGCGGTCCGAGAGCAGAGCCTGGCCGGAGGAAACGTCCGCCGGGAGGCGTACATCAAGAGGCTGGACGGAATGACCTTCGGAGAGAATCCCCGGGAAGGCTTCTTCCGAGAGAACGCCTTCTACCATCCCGACCTCCGCTTCCGCCTCGAGCTACCGGGGGGCTTCAAGGGGGAGAACACGAAGCAGGCGGTGTGGGCGGTCAGCCCCGACGGTGACGCCGTCTTCCAGCTCACCCTGGCCGAGGGCCGCTCGCCCGACGAGGCGGCGCGGGAGTTCTTCGGGAGTCAGGAGATCCGGGCCCGGGAGGGCGACCGCACCACGGTCAACGGTCTGCCCGCCGTCGTGGGGACCTTCGACGCCACCTCCGGCCAGACGCCGCTCCGAGGCGTCGCCGCCTTCGTTCAGCTCGACGATCGCCTCTACCGGCTCGTCGGGTACGCCGGCCGCGACGACTGGCACCGATACTCCCGCTCCTTCGGCGCCGCCGTGCGCTCCTTCGGCCCCCTGCGCGAACGGTGGGCCCTCGACAGGCAGCCGCACCGCATCGAGGTGGTCGTGCCCCCGAGCGACATGACCCTGGCCCAGTTCATGGCCCGCTACCCCTCGACAGTGCCCGAAGCCACCATCGCCCTCATCAACCAGCTCCAGCCGGGTGAGTTGTTCCGCGGGGGGCGGCAGGCCAAGCGCGTCGCCGGTGGCGACCGCCGCATGTGAGCTCTTGACGGTCCTCCTGATAGACTTCCCCTGGCTTTCTGCCCGGAAAGGAGACAGACGATGGGCATGACTCTCCCCACCCGCCGGCTCGGCTTGAGCGGGCCCGAGATCACGACCGTCGGCTTCGGAGCCTGGGCCGCCGGAGGCGGCGGCTGGGCCTTCTCGTGGGGGCCCCAGGACGATGCGGCCTCGGTGGCCGCGATCCGTCACGCCCTCGCGCAAGGCGTCAACTGGATCGACACCGCGGCGGTGTACGGCTACGGCCACTCCGAGGAGGTCGTGGCCCGGGCCCTGGCCGACATCCCGGCCAGCGAGCAGCCGCTCGTCTTCACCAAGTGCGGCCTCAAGTGGGACGACGAGAACCGGATGTCCCAGCCGAGGCGCGACTCGCGCCCGGAGCGCATCCGCGAGGAATGCGAGGCGTCGCTCACCAGACTGCGCATCGCCACGATCGACCTCTACCAGTTTCACTGGCCCGACGAGAGCGGAACCCCGGTGGAGGACTCCTGGGGCACGATGCTCGAGCTGGTGGCGGAGGGCAAGGTCCGCTGGGTGGGCGTGTCGAACTACGACGTGGCGCTCCTCGATCGCTGTGAGGCGGTGGGTCACGTCGAGTCCCTCCAGCCCCCGTTCTCCATGATCCGTCGCGACGCGGGGGGGAGCGAGATCCCGTGGTGCGCGGCCAACGGGACCGGGGTGATCGTGTACAGCCCGATGCAGTCGGGGCTGCTGACCGACTCCTTCGGCATCGAGCGGGTCAAGGCCTTTGCCCCCGACGACTGGCGGCGGCGTTTCGATCACTTCCAGTCGCCACGCCTGGAGCAGAACCTCGCCCTTCGGGATGCGCTCAAGCCCATCGCGGCGAAGCACGCGACGACAGTGGCGGCGGTGGCGGTGGCCTGGACCCTGACCTGGCCCGGAATGACCGGCGCCATCGTGGGAGCCCGCTCTCCCGAGCAGGTGGACGGCTGGCTCGGCGCGGCCGGCTTGACCCTGGACGAGGAGGACCTCGGGGCAATCGTCGCCGCGATCGAAGAAACGGGCGCGGGCTCGGGACCGGCCACGCCCCCGGAGGACTGAAGTCCCGCACGGGGAGCCCGGCGGCAGCGGAGTCCGGAGAGACGCCTTCCCGGCCTTCTTCGAGGCCCTGGAGGCGCGGCACCGGGCCGATCTCTCGTTCGCGGAGATCCGCCGCGCCCTGCAGGCGCTGTCGTCGCTCTACGTCGAGCGCCGGGAGCGGATGCGCTCCGGGGCGGCCTTCAGCGGGAGAGGCAAGCGGGCGGCCTTCGCCCTCTACTACGGCCCCCTGCACTTCCTCCTGGTGAGGGGGATCGTCCGCTCCCTCGGTTCCGCCCGCCGGTCGCCGCGGCGGATTCTGGACCTCGGCTGCGGCACCGGAACCGCGGGGGCGGCGTGGGCGTTGGAGTGCGAGCCCACCGCGGAGATCGTGAGCGTCGACCTCAATCGCTGGGCGGTCAACGAGGCGCGCTGGACCGCCGGGCGGCTCGGCCTGAGGGGTCGTGCCACACGAGGCGATGTGGTGTCAGAGAAGCTCCCTCGGCCACCGGCGGGGATCCTCGCCGCCTTCACCGTCAACGAGCTGGAGCACGCCTCGCGCGCACGCCTTCTGCCCCGGCTCCTGGACGCCGCCGTCGCCGGCTCGACGGTCCTCGTCGTCGAGCCGCTGTCCCGGCGGGTCAGCCCCTGGTGGCCGGAGTG
Organism: Acidobacteriota bacterium; assembly: GCA_022340585.1. Lineage (GTDB taxonomy): Bacteria > Acidobacteriota > Vicinamibacteria > Fen-336 > Fen-336 > JAJDNS01. The sequence continues at coordinate 65,386 of JAJDNS010000075.1, read as the reverse complement.
GGCGGCGGCCGTGGAATCGGCCGGCGGCCGCGAGGACGAGTGGCGCTTCCCGGCCGTCCTGCCCCGAACCCTCGCCCTCCTCGGCAAGGCCTCCGGCCTGGACACCCGCCAGCTCTCCGGACGATCCCTCGCCCTCGGCTTCTACTGACCGCGCTTCCCCTTCCGCCGGGCAAAGCAGAGGCCGGACCAGGTGTCGTCGATGGCCGCGATCTTGTAGTCCACGAGCCCGGCGGTGAGGCCGAAGTCACGGACCTCGTTCGCTCCCAGATCCGAGGCGAGGCCAGAAGCCTTCTTCGGCCACACGACCCACAGCGCCCCGGGGTCTCCCATGGCCCGGGCCGCGGTGGCGAATCGTCTTTCCAAGTCGGCCCGCGACCTCACGAAGAGGAGGATCACGTTCGCGGACCGGCGCGCGTCTCGCCGGAGAGAGGCTCCCTCGGGAAGCGGGCCGAGAGTCCCCTCGAAGTCCTTCGGGCCTCCGAGGAGCGCCACCGCCGAGCCCGGCTTGACCCCGAGCTTCTTCGGGAGCGGGGTTCCCGCGTAGCCGGCCATGGCCTCGGGCACGATCGGCTTCGACGGCGGCCGACGCACGGCCCGCCTGACCGCGCCGCGCACTCCCCTCCAGCTGGCGTAGGTGGCGTCGGGCACCGTGGCCTTCACCCGAGCGGTCGTCTCCGGGCCCCCTTCGATGAAGACCAGCGGGACGCCGCGCGTGGGCCTGAGCCGTCGCAAGGCGGTGGCCAGGGCCAGGCCCTGGGACGGCTGCCGGGTCAGGTCGACGACGATCACGTCCGGTGGGTCGTTCCGGAGGGTGGCCAGCCCGGGCATGCCCTCCGGCCACAGAACGCGGACGCGGTGGCCCGCCTTCCGCAGGGCGGCCACCCCCGAGGCGACCTCCTCCGGCTTCGGGTGGAGAACGACGATCCGGCTCATTGCTCAGCCTCCATCGGGACCTCTCATCGCCGGGTGATGGGGACCAGGCGTCCGGTCCCGAAGGCCGTTTCGCTGACCTTGAGTACGACGCCGAGCTGCCGGCGCTTGTGCTCGGAGCGGCGGAGAGCGGCGTCGCTCCGGTGCCCCTGTACCAGCGCCTCCAGGCGCGGGGCTTCCACCTCGTAGTCGAAGGGGTCCACCTGCCCCGGGGACAGCTCTGCCGTGGGGGGACGATCGAGCACGAACGAGGGGATCCCCCCGAGATGTCGGGCCAGGGCCCGGACGTCGAGCTTGGTGAGGTCGGCGATCGGGGCCAGAGCGCCGGCCAGATCACCGTAGAGCGTCCCGTAGCCGAGAGAGATCTCGGTCTTGTTGCTGGTGTTGAGGAGAAAGCCCCGGTGGCGATTCACGTGGGCCATGAGCGCGACCATGCGCAGCCGGGCCTGAAGGTTCTCGTCGGCCAATCGGCCGGCGGTGGTCTCGTCGAGGACGGCGCCCAGCAGGCCCTCCGCGGCGCGGTGCAGTGTCTCGATGGGCACGACCTCGAGGGCGATTCCGAGGGAGGAGGCGATTTCACGAGCGGCGCCGGTGGAGGCGGGATCGGTGTGGCGCGAAGGCAGCGCCACGGCGGAGACTCGGTCCGGGCCCAGGGCGTCCGTCGCGAGGCGCGCCACCAGGGCAGAATCGATGCCACCCGAGAGCCCAAGGAACCCACGTCCGAGGCGGTTCTTCTCGGCGAACCCGCGGATGCCCAGGACGAGCGCGTCGCGCAGCTCGTCGAGGTCTTTCGTGTCCCTGGCGGGAGCTTCGTCGTTGAGCGTGCGACGAAGCATCTCTCCGTTGGGTCTCGCTCTCGGGCCGACCGGAACGTCAACGACCTCCACCGCCTCCTCGAAGGCGGGCAGTTGCGTGAAGAAGCCCCCCTCCGCGTCCAGCACGAAGCTGCGGCCATCGAAGACGATCTCGTCCTGCGCTCCCACCGCGCTGACGTGGACGACTGGCAGCCCGGCCCGACCGGCGTGGTGCAGTCGGGCGCCGGCCGCACCTCGACGGAACGGGAGGGCGGCCAGGCAGACGAGCAGCTCGGCCCCGGCCGCCCGCAGCTCGGCGGGAGGATGAACGGGGTAGTCCTCGTCCCACAGGTCCTCGCAGACGAGGAGTCCCACGCCTCGCCCAGACAGCTCGATCGGGGCCTGCTCCTTCCCCGGGAGGAACCACCGGGGCTCGTAGAAGACGTCGTACGCGGGCAGAATGCGCTTGGCCACCTGGGCCCTCACCTGGCCCTGTTCGAGGAGCGCGGCCACGTTGTGAAGTCCGGGATGACGCGGAGTCCGGGTGCCGGAGCGAGCCACGGTACCCACCACCACGGGTGGTGCGTCCCGCGTGCGCTCGGCCAGGTCCGAGGTCGCCTCGATGGCCGCGTCCACGAAGCTGTCGTCGAGAAGAAGGTCTCGAGGCGGGTACCCGGTCACGGCCAGCTCCGGCAGCACAACCAGCTCGGCCCCGCCCTCCGCCGCCTCCTCGATCGCGGCCACGCAGCGGTCGACGTTCCCCTCGAGATCGCCGACCCAGCAGTCGATCTGGGCGAGGCCGATCTTCATGGCAACGGCCACTCCATGCCCTCAGTCCAGCTCTCCGGCCACGGCCTCGAGGAGGTTCAAGGCGGCAAGCACCGAGTCCCGCCGGAGGCACACCACATCTCCGAGCAGGAAGGTGCGGTAGCCCAGTCCCATGAGAAACGCTGCGTCGCCGATGTCCGCCGCCGACGGGACCGGGTCGTCCGCAAGCGAGTCGAAGAGTCGGCTGGCGGCGATGGCCTCGGGATCGGCGTCGACGATCGTCCGCAGCGCCCCGACGATCCGGTGGGGTCGTCGGACCTCCACGTAGAGGTCTCCACGGCCCGCGCACAGCTGTCCGAGAGTGGCCCCGTGGTCCCGCGCGAGGGCCAGTCCGGCGTCGCTCTCGATCTTCAGGACGACCTCGGCTCCGGGGAGAAGTTCCTGCACTTCCTTCACGTCGGACGGCCGCTCCACGTAGGAGAGCATCACGTGGGTCAGCTCGACCTTCGCCATCGCCTCGAGATACTCGCGGTCCCGCGAGGTGAGCGTGCCCTCGACCTCGAGCCCGGGGTCCACGATGTTGACGGACTCCCCGGGCCCCACCAGGCGCCGGGGGCCATCGGCGAGGATGAGGCGGTCGCCGTCCACCGCCGCCACGCGCACCCGCTCGTGGCCGTCGCTGAACCACGCGTCCACCGGTGTCGGCACGCGGATCCGGTGGCTGAGGCGCACCTCGGTGAACGGAGGGATCCCGGCCTCGGCCACCCGGAGCTGCCGGCCCTTCAGGTCGACCCACAGCGGCGGCCCGAGCCCTCCGAGACGATCCAGGACCGCTGCCGGTTTCTCGTGCAGGGGCATCACGGTATTGAGACGCAGCCCCTGCACGAGGGGGTGGGTGGCCACCTCCTCGAGGAAGTCCGCGTAGGGCGGGACGGTGACGATGGCGCCGACCCTCACGGTCGCTCCGCCTCTCCTAGAGCTTCAGGGTGATCCCGCAATAGCCACAGGCGAACAGCCCCCCGGCGTCGGTGGGAATCGACGCGCCGCAGCGCGGGCACACCATCGCAATGGGCTTCGAGAGCTTCGCCACCTTCTCCTCGGGCTGACGCGCGCGCATGTTGTCCTGGAAATCGTCGAAGTGACCCCAGGCCCGGGCGATCAGCCCCATGGCGTAGTCCACCGCGCGCTGCTCGTCCTCGATACGCATGATCTTCTGCGCACCGATGGCCCTCGCCCACTGCTGGTCGACCTGGTCGTTCGCACGGTCGCTTCCCCGACGCAGGAACCAGACGTTGTAGCGCTTCGCCACCCGACGCCACACCTCGAGAGCGTCGACGTCGCCCTGGCGGTCATCCCCGAGGAGCTTCCGGATCTGGTCCTGCGGTACCTTCGCGTGCATGGTGATGTCGCCAAAGACGATGAGGAACGGCTTCTCCTCGGCCTCCGGTACGGTCACGTGGGTGTCGACCCACTGAGCGAAGAGGCCGTAGCTCTCGGGAGCGTCTCCGCCGCCGCCCTCACCGTAGAGCGACTTCAGGAGCTGCTCGAGGTCGTAGCCCCCCGCAAAGCTGGTGACCTGGAGAGGCCAGCGATCCACACCGGCGTCGCCGATCGCGGCGAAGCAGATCTCGAGGTCCTCGCGGTACTGGGAGAGCGTGTTGTAGAGCAGGGGAAGACGGTCGAAGATCTCGGCCGGCCAGCTCGCCATGGATCCGGTCACGTCGACCGCCACCAGGAGCGGGTTCTTCGAATCCGAGCGGACGTGCTTGCTCGGGTCGATGATCCTCTCGTTGGGCCCCGACCGGCGCTCGTAGGTCCGTCCACCGGCCGCGGCGGCGCGGCGGGCCGCCCGGGCCCGTCGGTCGGCCCCCGACTTCCCGTAGGCGTAGCTCGACTTCCCATACCAGGAGCTGGTGTCGTCGTCCCAGGAATACATTGGTCACCTCACCATCGGCGGCGCCTCGAGCGCAAGGGTCTCGAGTCCGAAGTCGGTACGGAAGCGCTGGTCGAGCCCTCGCTCCGAGATGTAGGAGGCGACCGCCTCCGGGACGAGGGAACGCCAGCCGTCACCACGGGCCATCTCCCGGCGCACCCCGGTGCCGTCGACCGGAACGCGCTCGTCGACCGGCACGAGGTCCACCGGCCGCAGGATGCGGTAGTCCCCGGCGAGAAGCCCCGCGACGTCGGGGTTTGCGGTGACGAAGGCGTCGAGGGGTCCGAACAGCTTCACGACCATGACCCGCCAACGCGGGCCGTCTTCCAGGTCGGGCACCTCGAGCACGGTGACGTTGGTGCGATCACCGAGGACGAGATCGAGCATCTCACGCGTCTCAATCGCGGTGAACGGGTTGCGAGCATTCAGACGGTTGGAGCTGCCGATCCCGACGAGGGCGTGCCCGGCCCGGGCCGAGAGGGCATGCAGTGCGGCAAGGTGGCCCAGGTGGACGGGCTTCCAGCGGGCGATCATCCCGACTCGGTCCAGGTGTCGTTCGGGAGCTCTCACGTTCAGCCGCGGCGCCGAGAAAGGGCCAGCGACGCTCCGAAGCAGAGGAAGGCCAGGGCCAGAAAGGAGAAGGGCACGGAGAACCAGTAGCGCAGGGCCATCGCGCTCATGATCCCGAAGATCCCCGCGTCGACCGCGGCGGCGCTGCGCAGCAGCGGTGAGAAGCCCGCCTCGTGGCGCAGGAGGAGCAGGTTGAGAAGGCCGATCCCCAGCGACAGGATCGAGAAGGCGAGGCTGAAGCCGGCCATCAGGTCCATGGTGCTCCGGACGAACCCGGCGCCGAGATCCTGGCGATAGTCACGCATGAGCGCGAGGAGCTGTCGCTGGGTCTCGTCGGCCCCTTCGGCATTGACCATGTTGTAGTGCCCAAAGGAGAGCATGGCCAGATCGTAGCAGAGGACCCCGAGGGGCGCCGCCCGCCGGGGACGGCCGACGCCGACCGGTACTCAGTTGCGTATCGTCTCCAGGATGCGAGTGTCCGGGTGGGTGAGGCTCCACATGTACCAGTAGGTGTCGAATCCTTCGAGCCTCTGCGCGGCTGACCTCGCGGGGCCACCTCGTGCGTCATCCAGACGGGCTCCGGACGGCTCGTGGACCCACGCGCCGTCACGGAGCACGAGGTCCCCCTCGCCTCCCTGGAAGGCGAGGGTCGAGGAGAACGGCACCGCGTACGAGGCGAGCCCCGCTCCGACGACGAGCAGCGCGGCGACGAGGCGTGTCATCGCGCCATTCCCGGCACCCGGTCCAGGATCTCCTCGGCGCCGATCTCGCGGCACAGCGCCTCGAGCGCCTCCTGCCGAGGGCCTGTCCACCTCAACTCCTCCAGGCCCTCGGCGAGGGGGACGTCGGTCCGCAGCGTCGCCAGCCGGCGGTAGAGCTCCGCCTCGGCCCGCCGCTCGGCCAGCGACTTCGCCAGGCGGTCCCGCCCCCGGACCTTCACCGTCCACTCGGCCGGCGAATCGGGGATCGCCTCGATCGTCTTGTAGTGGCCCAGAACGGTGGCGGTCGACTTCGCCCCCCAGCCCGGTATGCCCGGGATGCCGTCAGCCGCATCCCCCACCAGCCCGAGCCAGTCGGGGATCGACGCGGGCGGTACCCCGAACTTCTCGATCACGTCCTCCTCGTTCCGGTCGCGCCCCTGCCGGCGATCGCGGCAGATCACCCGGCTCTCCACGACGCACTGCGACAGGTCCTTGTCCGGCGAGCAGATGATGACCTGCTCGACCCCGGGCGCGTCCTGGAAGCGGGCGGCCCCGGTGGCGAGGCCGTCGTCGGCCTCGAACTCCACCATGGACCACACCACGATCCCGAGGGCGCGGATCGCGCGCTCGGCGAGCTCGAACTGGGCGAACAGATCGGGCTCGATCCCCTCGCCGGTCTTGTAGCCGTCGAACATCTGGTTCCGGAACGACTCGATCACGGTGTCGAAGGCCACCGCCACGTGGCTGACGTCGCGCTCCCGGAGCAGCGACGCGAGGGTCGCCAGGAGCCCCCGCACCGCGCCCACGGGACGTCCGGAGTCGTCGTGGGCGGCCGGGACGCCGAAGTACGCCCGGAAGAGCTCGTAGGTGCCGTCGACGAGGTGGACCTTCACGGCGCAGTCAGCTCCTCGAGGGCGACGAGCACGGGCTCGGCGAGGCGATCACGACCGGCTCAGTTCTGGCCGGCCTCCTGGGCGCGTAGCGCCCGCCGGCGGGAGTACCCGAGGTCCCAGGTCACGAAGAGCCGGACTTCCGGGTTGCGCTGGGTCACGTCTCTCAGAAAACGGGCTGAGTACTTGCTGTCCCGGTAGAAGATGATTCCTTCGGCGCCGAGGCCGAAGTTCTGGGTGATCGGAACGTTCAGGCGCAGGCGGAAGCGGTGCACCTGGTGGTGCGCGCTGGAGCCCTCGAGACCCCCCTCGTTGTCCTCCGGGTCCGGGTTCCAGATCGAGCCGTTGCGGACGTCGATGTAGGTGTAGCGGTACCGCAGGTCGACGAGGGGCCGGCCCTTCCGGAAGTAGAACGCCTCGGCGGCGAAGCCGATTCCCGGACCGTAGTCGTACTCCCGGTATCTCTCCCGGTTGGCCACGTCGCCCAGGAACGAGTAGTCGGCGTTCACCGCCGCGCTCGCCACGCCGTAGCCGACCAGGCGGGTGACGAGGCGCGATCCCATGGGGGCCCCGTGGCCTGTGTAGTAGCCCACGCCGAAGGCCTGGCCGCCGTACTCGTAGGCCTCGTTGTCGATGTAGTCGAAGTCCTGGATGATCGCGATCACGTGCTTCGGGTCGTCGGGGTCGTTTACCACCCACGACGCCAGGTCGCCCCGGATCGTCAGCTCGCCGACCCGGGTCTTGTCCCCGTAGTTGAGCTGCATGGTGGTGTCGAAGCGGTCGAAGGGGCGTCGGCGCTCGTTGAAGAACGCGCTCCCGTACTGGACGTCGCCGGCGAGAAAGCCGTAGTAGTCGGTGTTCTCGGAGAGCGACTCGCCCTCTCCGATGACCCGGGCCCCCGCCATCAGCTGGAACCCGAAGTTCGGCGGACGCCAGTCGTAGGGATTCTCGGGGTTGCCCTGCACCCGGGTGGCCCGCCCGGAGACGAATCGGTTGAGGGTGCGGATCGGGTTGACGGGAGCGGCGGCGAGCTCACGCCAGACGCGCCCGCTGTCGTCGGTGTTGTCGAGGATCGCCGACGACAGGCGGTACGCCCACTCCCCGCGAGCGACTCCCCCGATGCCGGTGCTCACCATGTCGTTCCACGACATGGGGTGGGTCTCGCCGCAGCACTCCCACACGAAGGCTCCGGCGATGGACATCACCGAGGAGCCCCAGAATCCTACGCCGTTGGCGCGGGCGGCGTTGTAGTAGGTGGCGCCGTTGAAGGGGTGGATGAGCTGGTTGGTCTTGAACTTGTTGTCGTCGTAGGTGAAGCCGGTCTCGAAGTTGTCGGCCCAGCTACGGGGGCTGATCTGGTTGAAGTTGGCCTGCCGAACGTACTCGTTGAACATCGACGCGCCGAAGTTGATCCCCAGCATCTCGGCGGTGGCCCAGCCCCAGCTGCGGGGAACACCCCAGGCGTCGCGGTGCTCGTCCGGGGGCGGGAGGGGCCGGATCTCTCCGGTCGAGGGATCCCGCGGGGGAGGCATCCTCGGGATGCCGCCACCGTGGGGCCTCCAGGTGAGCCCGGCCTTCAGGCCGTACTCCTGACCGGAGTTGACCGTCTCGTACTGGCTCACCGGCGGGTCCACCGGGCCGTGCATGGGGGGAACGGTGCTGTAGTCCCCCGTTCGGTAGCCGGTCCACCAGGCCGAGACGTCGAGGGCCACGCTCGGGTGAACCTGGATCTCGATGCCGGGCTGGAATGTGAGGCTGACGCCGTTGGCCCACCTGGTAGGGCTCGCGCCGGGGTCGAGGTTCTCGGGCTCGTCGAACCAGAACAGCTCGCTCCGCGGGTGGATCCGGGCGAGGCCGATGCGCGCCTGCAGGTACGGCCTCACCGTGCCGGAGTGATTGAAGATGCGGCTGGCGAACAGATAGGTGTCGAACCGCGCCCACTCCTTCTCGTCGTCGTAGGGGGGCTTCATGTTCCTCGATCCGAACTGGATGCCGCCACCGAAGCGCCAGGCCCCGGTTCCCTTCGAGATGTTGAGGTCGAAGTTGACGGGCTTCTCGAGGAAGTCGGCGTAGCCCCCGGCGTCCGCCCCCGCTCCGAGCGTGGAGCTGATCACCCACTCTCCGTGGTACAGGTCGACGGGCTCGTCCTCCGCCGACGCAGGCAACGCCCCAGCCAGGAGCGCACCCGCAGCCAGGGCGACGGCAACGTTCGTCAGGCGCATCTCGACAATCCTCCTTGGGTGATCCCCTATCCTAGCAGGAAGCCCTGGTCCTCGTACGCCCACCGGCACACCGCCGGGTGGCTCCCTTTCCGTTGACGAGCCCCGCGCCGGGCATCACACTCCTCCAGCAGGGAGGATCGACGTGACCAGCGAATCCGACGTCTACCGGCGGCTCCAGAAGCACATCGACAACATGCCGGTGGCCTTTCCGGCCACGCGGTCCGGCGTGGAGCTTCGGATCCTGAGGCGGCTCTTCACACCCGAGGAGGCCGAGGTCGGCCTGCTGCTCAGCGCCGTGCCCGAGAATCTCGATCGTATTCACCGGCGAGCGGGGAAGGCAGGGCTCGCGCGCGAGGAGCTCGAGCGCATCCTCGACCGGCTCGTCGAGAAGGGCGCCATCCTCGGGGGCGGGAGCGGCGACCGCAAGCGCTACAGCAAGGCCCAGCTGGCGGTGGGGATGTACGAGCTCCAGGTGGACAAGCTGACGAAGGAGTTCCAGCAGGACGTCGCGCAGTACTTCCAAGAAGGCTTCGGGGAGGCGTTCCATGGCCCCCGCACGGGGCAGATGCGCACGATTCCCGTAAACGCCCGCTTCGTCCCCGAGCGTCGGGTGGGGCGCTACGACGACGCGCGCCAGCTGATCGAGGGCACGGCAGGGCCAATAGCAGTCATGAACTGCGTCTGCCGCCAGGGGAAGGACCTCCTCGACGAGCCCTGCCAACAGACCGAAGCCCGGCGCGTGTGCATGACCTTCAAGGGAGCAGCGCGGAAGCTCATTGCGCAGGGCACGGCCCAGGCCGTGTCGCACGAAGAGGCCCTGGCCTGCGCCCAGAGGGCAGAGGAGGACGGCATGGTCCTCCAGCCCGAGAACACGCAGGATCCGAGCTTCATCTGCTTCTGCTGCGGATGCTGCTGCGGAGTGCTCTCGACGGCGAAGCAGCTTCCACGCCCGGCCGAGTACCTCCAGTCGAACTACTGTGCCGTCGTCGACCCCGAGCTGTGCACGGAATGCGAGACCTGCCACTCGCGCTGCCCGATGGACGCCCTCGACTCCTCCAACGGGGCCACCCGCGTCGAGCCCCACCGCTGTATCGGCTGTGGTCTGTGCGTGACGACCTGTCCGTCCGAAGCGCTCTCACTGGTGGCCAAGAAGCAGCGGACGGTTCCGCCCCGGGACCAGAGGGCTCTCTACAGAAAGATCATGCGGGAGAGGTTCGGCGTGCTCCGCACCGCTCGCATGGTCGGCAACGCCCTGCTCGGCCGGAGGGTCTGAAGGGCGGGCTCAGTCGTCCCCCTGCCCGAACGGCAGCAGGGGGGCTGTGGAGCGGCTCGTCTCGGGGTCGCCGCCCCGGGCGTAGATGCGGAAGGTCAGCAGGACCCCGCCGATGACGAACTCGTCTCCATCCTCCAGCGCCACCTCTCCGTCGATCCTCTGACCACGGCGGAACGTGCCGTTGCGGCTGGCGGAGTCCTCCAGCGTCGCGCCCCCCGCGGAGACGTGGATCACCGCGTGGTGGCGCGAGACGCTGCTGTCGTCGATCCAGACCGCCGCGTCGTGGGCCCGCCCGAGGATGTTCTCGCCGGCCCGGAGCAAGATCTCCCGCCCCCCCCAGAGGATCCGGCAGTCCCAGGGGGACTCGTCGACCCCGTTGTCCGGGTCGGGCCTCGCCTCGCCGCAGAACGAGTAGCCGAATCGCGCGACGGTGCGGAGCCAGTGGGGCGTCTGGGGATCGTCACCAAGGGCCTCGCGGACCTCGTGAACGAGCACCGGCAAGTTGGCCCCGGTCACGTGGGTGGAGGGCCAGAGCCGTTCGTTGAGCTCCTCCTTGGAGACGGCGCGCGGGCGCATCTCGACGAGGAACTCCAGTAGCTCGAGGGCCTTAGGCGTGAGGTGCACAGGCTGCCCGTCTCGTGAGAGCAGGCGGGCTTCATCATCCAGGACAAACTCGCCAAAGCTGATGCGCAGGGCGGCCTCCCAGTCCGCAGAGAGTTTGCCCTCGAAGGCACGCCATTCCAAGAAAAATCTAAGGCAAATCCAAGAACTCGCCTCCGCGTCCTGGGCGGAGTCCGCCCCGGGAGCTCAGGGTTTGCCCTGGTCCTGGCCGTTCCTCGCCCCCTTGTCGTTGGGGCTTCCCGGGGATCCCGGGGCGCCACGGCCGAACGCGCGCGCCTTCTTCGCGAACTCGTTCAATCGGTCGTCCGCCCGCCGGTTGACACTGCCCTCCGGATAGCGGCCGTCCTCGCCCCGCTCGCCCGCGGGAAGACCGGTCAGGAGCTCGACCGCCTGGTCCACGGTCTCGATCGGCCAGACGTGGAAGAGCCCCTTCTCCGCCGCCTCCACCACGTCGCGACGCAGCATCAGATGCTTGACGTTGGCGGCCGGGATGAGGACCCCTTCCTCACCGGTGAGGCCGACCCCCTGGCACACGTCGAAGAAGCCTTCGACCTTCTCGTTGACCCCGCCGATGGGCTGGACCTGTCCATGCTGGTTGACCGATCCGGTGATGCCTCGTCCCTGCTTCACCGGGGCGTCGGCAAGAGCGGAGAGCAGGGCCACGAGCTCGCCACAGGAGGCGCTGTCGCCGTCGATGCCCGAGTAGGACTGCTCGAAGACGAGGCTCGCGGCGAGCGAGAGCGGACGCTCGGACGCGAACCGCTGCCCCAGGAACCCGGACAGGATGAGGACGCCCTTGGAGTGCAGGGGGCCGCCGAGGGCCACCTCCTTCTCGATGTCCACCACGCTGCCGTTGCCCAGGCGTACCCGGGCGGTGATGCGGCTGGGTCGGCCGAAGGAGTACTCGCCGAGCTGGACGACGGAGAGGCCGTTGACCTGGCCCGTCTCCTCACCCCGGGTGTCGATGAGGACGGTGCCCCGGCGGATGTCTTCCTGGACGTGCTCGCGGATCCGGCTCGCCCTCCGGATCCACGCGTCGATCGCCGCCTGGATGTGGGTCGCCGACACCACTTCGGCCCCCGCCTCGCCGGCGAGGTAGTCGGCCTCGCGCAGGAGATCGGCCAGCGACTCGGCGTGGACCTGCAGCTTCTCCGAGTCTCCGGCGCGGCGCGAGGAATGCTCCACCGACCGGGCCACCGCACCGGGGTCGAGGGGCCGCAGCCCCTCCTTTCGCGCGAAGGTCCCGAGGAGGCGGGCGTACAGCGCCTCGCCCTCCGGGGTCCGATCGAGCTGCTCCTCGAAATCGGCCGCCACCTTGAACAGCTCACAGAAGTCCGGATCGAGGCCGGAGAGGAGGTAGTAGAGCTGGCGCTCGCCCACCAGGACCACCTTGACGTCGAGGGGGATCGGCTCGGGCTCGAGCGAGGCGGTGTTGATGATGCTGAGGGCGCGGACCAGGGAGTCGACCCGCAGCACCTGGGACCGCAGCGACCGCTTGAGCTCGTCCCAGGCCATGGGCTGCGTCAGCAGCTTCCGCGCGTCCACGATGAGATAGCCGCCGTTGGCGCGGTGCAGGGCCCCGGCCTGAATGAGGGTGAAGTCGGTCACGAGGTTCCCGAGCTCGGAGATGTACTCGATCCGGCCCACCAGGTTGGCGTGGGTGGGGTGATCCTCGTAGACGACCGGGGCCCCGGGATTGTCCCGGGTGACCAGGACGTTCACCGCGTAGCGGCGGAACGAGTGCTTGTCCGGCCCGCGACCGCCGAGAAGCGCCTTCACGGCGTCCGCCCCCTCGGGAGCGGGCAGGAAGTCGCCGGCGTGGGCGACGACGTCCCGCTCCACCTCGGCGAGATACCCGAGCACCTCCGGCACGTCGGTCCAGTGCGCCTTCACCTCGTCGACGAGGTGGGTCGCGGCCTGGGCCGTGACCTGGCGCTCGAGCTTGCCGAGCTCCTCTCGATGCTTCCGGGCGGCGGTCGGCAGCGCGCTCGCTGATTCCTCGATCTGCTTCTGGAGGTCGGCCATCAGCGCGCGGAGTCGGGCCTGCTCCTCGTCGGGTAGGCGCTTGAAGTCGTCCGGCTCCATCACCTCCCCGTCGCGGAGCGGGGCCAGGCCAATCCCCTGGGGCGCTCGGATGAGGGCGATCCCCTGCTCCCGGGCCCGGGCCTCGAGGGCCGCGAACGCCTCCTCGTTCGCCCGACTGAGCTCCTCCTCCAGGAGCTTGCGTCGCGCCCGGTAGTCCTCGCCCTCGAAGACGGCCGGGATCGCCGCCTTCAGCTCCCCGATCAGGCGCTCCACGTCCTCGCGAAGCCGGGGACCCCGGCCCGGCGGCACCTTCAGGGCGCGCGGCCGCCGCGCGTTCCTGAAGTTGTGCACGTAGCACCAGTCCGGGGGGGCCGGCCCCTCCGCCGCTCGCCGGTCGAGGAAGGCGCGGACGAAGCTGTGCTTGCCCATGCCGGACGGCCCGAGGGCGTACAGGTTGTAGCCGTAGCGATGGATTCCGATGGCAAACTGGACTGCCTCCTCCACCCGCTCCTGGCCGATGATGCCGGGCACGTCCGCCACGTCGGCGGTGGTCTCGAAGTCAAAGCTCGCCGGGTCGCTTGCCCGCCTCAGCTGAGGGGGGGAAAGGGGTCGGATGTCGCTCATCGTGCGTGCCTCCCACCGCCCATTCTGGCTCATTCCGGCATCTGCGGGACACCCTGGCCGCACCGGCCGAGAGCGCCTCCGGCGGATTCGCGGATTTGAGCCCGGGACTCGACCCAAGTATGCTTGGGCTTCGTCCTTTTCGAAAAATGGTGCTCTAGAGCTGCCCAGGAGGCTGAACGTGTCGCTTCGCAAGCCGCCCGCCATGCTGGTGGGCCTCGTCGTCGTCGTCGGGCTCGTCGCCCTGTCCGCAGGCTCGGTCCTCGCCCAGGAGCAGGACGAAGCCCTCGCCTATCACGCCTGGTTCGCCGCCAACCAGGCACAAGACAACGCCAAGGCCGTCGAGGCGGCCGAGGCCTACCTCGCCCAGTTCCCCAATGGCGAGTACGCGGAGTTCCTCACCAAGTGGCTGGCCCCGGCGCAGCTGAGCAAGCTCAACGACGCCATCGGGGCGGGTGACGTCGATCAGATGCTCGCCGTCGGAAACACGATCCTCGCCAACGATCCCGAGAACCTGAACGTCCTCTACGCGCTGGCCTTCCAGATCCGCCTGAAGGAGCTGCTGGCCTCACCGCGAAGCTACGCCCACGCCACCGAGGCTGTCGACCTCAGCACGAAGACCATCGGCCTGGTGGAGTCGGGGAAGACCTTGGCCGGCGTGGACAACTTCGACAAGGACGCGACCCTCGCGTGGCTGTACCAGAACCTGGCTTTCGTCGAGTCCCAGGACGGCATGTCGGACAAGGCCGTGGAGCTCTACGAGAAGTCCACGAGCTTCGCCCCGCAGGATCCCCAGATCGCCGGTCGCAACCTCGGCGCGCTGATCGCGGTGCGGCAGAAGGCCTTCGCCGAGTCCGCCAACGCCTACAACGCGCTTCCGGCGGAAGCCCGCAGCGCGGCCGAGCCCTCGGCCGAGGTCGCCGCGGCCCTGGACAGGCTGAACGCCGACGCGGACGCCCTGATCGACGTCTCCGCGCGGTTCGTGGCCCTGGCCGAGGTGAAGAACCTCCCGGCGGCCACTCGGGATCGTGTCTACGCGGTGCTGGAGAGCGCCTACAAGGCGCGCCATCCGGACGACGCCGAGGCGGCCGGCCTCCAGGCCGTGATCGACAGCAAGAAGTAGAGAACCCGCTCCCGGCGGCCGTGAGCCGAGGCCCGGTGACCGCTCCGTGCGGTCCCGGGCCGCCCTGTTGTTCCTTCGCCCCGGCCTCGTCCGGAGGCCCCCTTTCGGTCGGCTCAGTCCCCGAGCTTCATGACCTTGACGCCTGCGGGCAGCGCCGCACCCGCCGAGACGTAGCCGATCGCTCCCTGCGTCGAGGCCACGTAGGCGATGACATCCTCATCCGACGTCTTCACCGGGGGAGGCTGGACCCCGTCCTTGATCTGGTCGCTCCAGAACCGCTGGAGGCCATTGAAGGGCACGCCGAGCACCGCCGCGGTGAACTGGGCGCGCACCGGGGAGCTCATCGACTGGTCGACGGGCCGAACCTCCACGCCGTCCTCCCAGCGGGGGGCCTTGCGGAGGAAGATGGCCGAGAGGATCGCCTTCGGAAGGTCGTCCCCGTGGATCTCGGGGTGCACGATGACGACGAAGCTCGCGTCGGCGGAGGCCGCCGGAAGCGGTCCGAGCATGGGCAGGGCCGTGACGAGGGCGAGGGCGAGAAATGATGTGCGGCGCAAAGAGTCGACTCCTTCCCGGGCGCAGGACAGCCACGCCTCCGGGCAACGGTATGGCAAGGACGATACCAGGTCCTCGCCGGGCCTCCGATTCATGGCAAGCTTCTGACTAAGAAGATGTTACCACGAAGCAACGCCCCGGGAACACGTCCCGGTCGTGGACGCCCGTCCCGCTTCGGGATCAGGAGCCGGTGCTCACCCAGGAGTCGAAGACGCGCACCGCCTTCCAGTTGGCGTTCATCGCGGCGATGAACTCCTTGTGGCGAGGATGCTCCTGGTAGGCGGCGTGGGCCGCGGCGCTCTCGAAGTGGATGTGCAGGCTGACGTCGAAATCCGTGTCGTTGACGTCGCGCTTCGACTCTCGGACTCGTGTCCCCGCGGCGAAGAAGATCGCGCCGTCGTGCCCACTCAGGTACTTCCCGCACGCTTCGACGAGCGCCTCGCGGGCCTCGGGGCTGGCGTCGTTCAGCGCGAAGTAGACGTTGTGGGCGAAGACCTTGCCGGCGGGCTCCCCGCCGTCGGAGGGGGCGACGGCCGCCCCCAGGCACGGCACGACCAGGGCGAGCGACCCGACGATCAGCAGGTGATTCATGAGCCCTCCTTCGGGTCCGTTCTCAGAGATCCTCCGCGAGGAACTTCTCGCGGGCCCGGATCTTCGTCTCGACGATGTCGGCGGTCGTCAGGTTCAGGTGTCCCGCGATCTTTCGCACGAGGTACTCCTCCTGGCCGGCCAGCTCGGCGTCGGCGAAGGCGATCCGCCACAGCGCCTCCACCAGCCGCCGCTTCTGGCTCACGGAGCAGCCGGCCTCGAGGCTCTGCAGGATGGCCGCAAAGGAAGCTCCCCGCGAGAGCGCGTCCTCGGCCGCCCGCAAGACGACCGCCGCCGTCTCCTCGTCGAGGTCGAGAGCCTGGCTGACCGCATCCTCGAGCGCGCGGTGCTCGTCCTGACGACTGGTCTGGTCGGCCCGCACCACGCTCACCATGAGAACGGCGGCCGCGGCCTGGAGCTGGCGGTCGGTGATGACCGTGCTGCCCTCGCCGGCCGCCCGGGGCCAGTTCTGCTCCAGGAACTCGGTGATCTCCCGAACGAGCTCGGCCCGAAACTTCTGGTCCACCGGTACCCCCGCTCCGAGGGGACCCAGTGTAGCCCCTTCCGCGGGCGCCGGCGAGAGCGCCTCCCGGGGCGGTCGGACCCGGGACGAAGGGGACGTCAGGTCAGCAGGCGATCCACGCTCTCGATGGCCCGCCTTCTCCGCTCGCTCCAGGACCCGCGGACCGGGGAGATCGGCGCCCCCAGCCCCACCAGCGTCGCCTCGAAGAGCGCTTGGAGCTCCTCGCGTCTTTCGGGTGCGGCGCGCTGGTGGCCGTCGGCCACCCAGTCGACGTCGACATCGTGCAGCAGGTAGAGGTCTCCCCGGCGCTCGCGGGCGTCACGCTCGATCCACTCCGGGCACTTCCCGTAGTAGTGCCGACTGTAGACCATCGTGCTCACGAGATCGGTATCGAGAAAGGCGAGGGGAAGGCCGAGGCGCCGCGCCTGGGCGAGGACGGCATCCTCTCCCGCCTTCTGGCCCCGCCCGATGGGCTCCACGTCGCCAAAGCCGAGGGGTTCCCTCCGGGCCTCGACGTACTCGCGTGCGTACTCGGCCGCCCACGGAACGCCGTAGCGCTCGGCGAGGTCGCCCGCGAGCCGGGTCTTCCCCGTGGACTCCGGCCCGATGAGCACGACGCGGAGGGGAGATCCTTCCCGATCCATCTCAGCTCGCATCCGGCAGTGGCGCTTGGAGGAGCGAACGCCGCCACTTCAGGTAGCCCAGGACGGCGAGGACGAGGTAGCCGGCGTAGAGGGCCGCCATCAAGCGGAGCTCCTGGGAGAAGAGGATGCCGGTGTACACCACGTCCACCCCGATCCACACGAGCCAGCTCTCGAGCCACTTCCGCGTGGTCATGAACTGGGCCACGAGGCTGAACGAGGTCGTCCCCGCGTCCCAGAAGGGCAGTGCGGCGTCGGTGCCGTGCTCGAGGAGCAGGCCCAGGCCGCCGGCGAAGGCGAGCCCCGCCGCGCCGAGCCCGAGGCGCCACCGCTCTGGCGCCCGGGAGACGGCGAGCTCACCGCCCTTCTCCCCGCCGTGTCGCCACTCGTACCAGCCGTACGCCATGAGCGCCATGTAGACGGCCTGGAGGGCGGTCGACCCGTAGAGCCGGGCGTGGAGGAAGACCACGAGAGTGAGGCCGGCGCCGAGGAAGCCCGCGAACCAGCACAGGACGCTCTCGAAGATCGCCAGGACCACGTAGGCCAGGTTGAAGGCGACAGCCAGCGCTTCGGCGAAGGTCCGGGGATCCATGATGCGAGGTGGGCCACTCTAGCATGCGACGACGTGACGGCCTGATCCCTGGCCAGGCAGGTCGGTCCTGCTCAGGACACGGTCGCCGTGGCGGAATCGTGTCCCTGGCCAGAGCAGCCGGGATCGGTCCTCAGAACGTCACATCCAGCGTCACGTACACGCTGCGGGTGGCGAGGGGGTAGTAGTACGAGGTGCCTTCGAGGGTGTCCGACCCGCCCGCCCCGCGGCGGAAGTACAGATAGCTGTAGCCGCTGGGCCAGAGGCGGTCGTCGTCGAGGAGGTTGGTGGCCTGCACGCGGATCCTCGGCTCCCCCCGCCTCACCCAGCGCGCGAGCGAGAGGGAGAGCCGGGCGTCGAGATTGAACCACGACGGGGTCTGGAACGCGGGGTTACCGGTGTTGTCGAGCTGGGCCTCGTCGACCCAGCGCGCGGCCAGGCCGAGGTCGAGGGCCGACGAAGGCGTCCAGCCGACGGCGGCATCGAGAAGGACCCCCGGGGTCAGCAGCGGCGCCACGTCCCGGTGGACGACGGCCGTGCTGTCGATCCACGTCCCGCTCTCGTCGTAGACGTCGTAGAACTGCGTCCACTCCTCGATGCGGTTGCGGCTGAGGTTCGCGCTCCCCAGGATCCGCCACTGGGCGCTCGGCTTCCAGTCGAGCCCCAGCTCCACCCCGCGACGGTGGCTGCGAGGCACGTTGCGGCGAACCGGCAGGCCGATCTCCGAGAGCTCGCCGCTGAGCGCGATCTCGTCCCGAAAGTCCATGGAGTACACGTCGGCGCTCAGCCGCAGCCCGCCCCGGCTCACCTCGATCCCCGCCTCGATGTCCAGCACCTTCTCCGGCGCCACCGCCCGCAGGTCGTGGGGCACGCTCGCGTTGTCCTCTCCCAGCAGCATGTCGCTGCGCGCCGGCTCGCGCGACATCCTCCCGGCGAACGCGTAGAGGCCCACCGTGGGCGAGGGGTCGAGGCGCACGCCGGCCCTAGGGTTGAAGAAGGTCCAGTCCACGGAGCCGAGATCCTGGTCGCCCCGGTACTCGAAGCGGGCGTGGCGCACCTGCGCGTCGGCCCAGAGCTGGGCGCGTCCCACCTCCCAGGTGGCCTTCAGGAACGTGCTGGCCTCGTTCTTGAGGCCGGTGTTCAGGTACTGGCGGGAGCCACCCACGATCTCCATGGAGTGGTCGCGGGTGAAGTCGTTGACGTGCGCCCCCCAGTTGAGCCCGACGGCGCCGCGGCGATGGGTGACGCCGAGGATCAAGCCGACGAAGTGACCGTCGATCGCGTACTCCTGGAGATCGTCGCTCGCCCAGTCCCGAATCCGGAACCAACCCTGGGCGCCGTTGTAGTAGCCCTGGGCGACGAGGGTCGTCGACGTCCCGATCAGCCGGGTGTACTGCAGCTGGACGAAGTCCTGCCCGAAGTCGTCCTCCTCCCCGGGGGACAGGGCGTTGAAGCGAAGGTCCCCCTCGAGCGTCGCCTCGTCGGTGGCGAGATAGGCGAGCTGGGTCTTCTCGCGCCCCACGAACCCGAACAGCTTCAGGAGCGATCGCTCGTCCTGCCGGGTGGCTCCAAGGTAGAACGTGCTCTGGTCGACACCGGAGCGGTCGCGGAACCCGTCGGTGGTCTGGGTCGAGAACCGGCCGTAGAGGGAGATGCCTCCCCCGATCGGCCCGGTGTCGCCGGCGATGGTCCCCCGCAGCGTCCCCCACGACCCGCCCCCGATCTGCCCCTGGAGGCGCGCCTGGTCGGCCGGGCTCACGCTGGCGAAGTTGACCGAGCCGCCGTAGGAGGCCGACCCGTAGCTCGAGGTGCCGATCCCCCGCTGGATCTGGATCGAGTCGACCACGCTCGCGAAGTCGCCGAAGTTGGCGAAGTACAGGGCCTGGTCCTCCGGGTCCTGGAGAGGGACGCCGTCGAGGGTGATGTTCAGCCGCGTCTGGGAGATGCCGCGGATGTTGAAGTAGGAGTACCCGGCGGCAAGCCCGTTGTCGGAGTTGAAGTTGGTGGACGGGGTCGGGCCGAGGAGAAAGGGCATCTCCTGTCCCCGATTGACTGCTTCGATGCGCTCGGCGTCGATGTTGGTCTTGGTGACCGGGGTGCGCTCTTCGGCGCGCACCGCCCGGACCACGACGTCCTCGCGCAGTTGAAGCGGTCGAGCCAGGTGGACGTCGATGATGCCGGTCTCGGGCGTGACTCGCACCTCGCGCGAGACGGTCAGGAAGCCGTCGAGGGACACGAGGAGCGAATGGGGGCCCGGGACGACCCACAGCGACCAGCGCCCCGCCCTGTCGGTGCGGGCCTCGAGGCTCCCGAGCACGACGCTGGCCCCGGCGAGTGGGTGGCCCTGGGCGTCACGGACGACGCCGCCGACCGGAACCGCGGACGGGGCCACGGCGTCCTCCACGGCGATCGTGTCCGCGGCTTCCGGTGCAACGGGACCGACGAGGATGACCGCGGCGATGCCGACGGATATCGTGAGCGCCAGCCGCGACGGGCGGGCCTTCGTGCGCGACGTCATGGAAGCGCCTCCTTCCCTCGCCTCACGCGAGGGGATCGAGGCGGATCCCCTGGAGTGCCTGGTCTCTCGTGGTGCGCTTGAGATTCGTGTCTCGCCTTTCCTACGCCGGTCCGAACCGGTTCAGGTTCCGAGGGTCTGATCTCAGGCCGAAAGGGCCACCCCTAGGCTTCCGCCAGATTCAAGTCTGGCCCCGGAGCGGGGCGGGCGTCAACCGCCTTGGCGAGACGCGCCCGGGACGCAGCGGTGGATCTCGGCCAGCAGCTGTTCGGGGCGGTAGGGCTTCTGGATGAACCCGGCGGGGGCACGTCCCTCGAATCGCCGCATGGCCTCCGCGTGGTCGTATCCCGAAGACAGGACCACGGGGACGCCAGGGGCCTTCGCGGAGAGGCGGGCGAAGGTCTCCTCGCCGCTCAGCCCGGGCATGGAGAGATCGAGAAGCACGACGTCGATCCCGGCCCCGTGCTCGCCGAACAGCTCGAGGCCGCGCTCGCCGTCCCCGGTCGCGACCACCTCCACGCCCTCGTGGGCCAGGACCTCCGTCACCATCTCTCGAACGACCTCCTCGTCGTCGATCAGCAGCAGGCGCAGCGGCCGCCCCGGCGGGGGGGTGTCCGTGTCCCCGGTCTCCACCAGGGCCCGCTCGCTCGGGACGAAGAGCAGCTGGAAGCGGGTGCCGCCACCATGCTGGCTCTCCACGTGGAGTCCTCCCCGGTGCCCGCGCATGACCCCCAGCACCGCCGCGAGGCCGAGCCCGCGTCCGGTGAACTTCGTGGTGAAGAAGGGGTCGAAGATCCGGGCGACGGTTTCCTCCCCCATTCCCGGGCCGTCGTCGTGGACCTCCAGGAGGACGTAGCGGCCGGGGGACAGGGGCTGGCCGGTGACCCGCCAGAACCGCTCGTCCGTCGGACCGACGTCGCGGATCCCGGTGGTCACGGTCACGGTGCCTCCCGCCTCGCCCAGCGCCTCGCCACCGTTGATGACGAGGTTCATGATGACCTGCTGGATCTGGCCCACGTCGGCGTCCACCGGCGGCGTCTTCTGGTCGAGCCGGGTCGCGAGGCGGACCTTCTTCGGCAGCGCCACCTGGAGCAACGGGAGGCTCTCCTGGACCAGGGCCCCGAGGTCGGTGGGCCGGATGACGAAGTGACCCCGTCCCGAGTAGGCCAGCATCTGCCGGGTGAGGTCGGCGGCCCGCTCCACCGTCGCCGCCGCTTTCTCCGCGTGGCGTCGGGCCGGGCTCTCCGCGGGCAGCTTGGCGAGAGTCAGGGAGACGTGCCCGAGAACCGCGGCCAGCAGGTTGTTGAAATCGTGGGCCACGCCGCCGGCGAGGACGGTGAGGCTCTCCTCCTTGGCCGCGCGCGTGAGAGCCTCCTCGGCGGCCTTGCGCTCCGAGATGTCGATGGCCACCCCCAGCATGGCCGGGGTGTCGGCGAACGTGAACGGTATCTTCGTCGTCTGAAGAAAACGCACGCGCCCGCTGGAGTCGGTGAACCGCTCCTCGGGGATGAGCTTCCGCCGCCCGGTGCGGATGACCTCCTGATCGTCTTCCGCGAACCGGCGCGCCTCTTCGGGGTCCGCTCCGAGCTCGGCGACGGTCTTGCCCAGGAGGTCTCGGATGGTGGTGCCGTGGGCCTGGGCCAGGGCCTGGTTCGCGAGGATGAAGCGCCCCTCGGCGTCCTTCGCGAAGATGAAGTGAGGCACGAGGTCGATGACCTGGCGCAGCCGGGCGGCGGCCCGCTTCTCCTCGGTGACGTCGAGGGCGATCCCCACGATTCCCTTGACCGCCGAGGAGGAGGAGTCGTGGAGCGGCTCGACCCTCGTCATGAACGTCCGGCCCCCGACCTCGGCGTCGAAGCTGACCGACTCGCCGGCGAGGGCGCGCCGGTGGGGACCCAGCACCTTCTCGTCGTCCTCCAGGAAGGTGCTCACCGGCATCCCGACGACTTGCCCCGGCTCGAGGCCGAGGGCGGCCAGCCCGGCCCCCACCGACGAAGTGAAGCGCAGCTCCTCGTCGGCCGTCCACAGCACCGCCGGCAGCTGCTCGACGGCGATCCGGAGGAGGGTCTCTCGCTCCTGGAGGGTCTCCGCCGCCCGGCGAGCGGCGATGGCCGCCGCGACCTGCTCCGAGACGTACACGAGCAGGTCCCGATCCTCGGGGCGCAGACGCACGGCGCGATCGTAGGTCTGGACCGCGAGGACACCGATCGCCTCGTCGCCGACCAGCAACGGCACCCCGAGCCAGTCCACCGAGTCCGTGAAGAGGAGCTCGACCTCGCCCTGATCGACGAGCTCGGCAAAGATCTCCGGTGTCGCCAGGAGCGGCTTCCGCGTCCGCAGGACGTACTCGGTCAGCCCGCGGCCCAGCGGCTTGGCCGAGGGCGCCGAGTCGTTCTCGTCGACGAAGTACGGGAAGCTCAGGGTGGTCTCGTCCGAGTCGAAGAGGGCGATGTAGAAGTTTCGGGCGGGGAGCACCTCGGCGATGCTCGAGTGGATCGTGCGGAACAGCTCCGCGTGGTCGCGCACCGAGTGCACCGCGTCGGAGATGCGGTAGACGCAGGCCTGGGCTCGCTCCTTCCGACGCTTCTCCTCCACCGTGCCGAGGGCCCGCTCCCGCTCGTCCTCGAGCAGCCAGATCACGATGGCCAGGGCGATGAGGGCCATGGCGAGAATGTCGAACATCCCGATGGTGACGAGATCGGCGTAGGGCACCGGTCCCGCGGGCGCGGTCAGCACAAAGTAGGCCGTCTCGGTGGCCGCGTATCCGGTCAGGGCCAGCCCCATGAGCCGACGGCCGAAGACGGCGGGCCGGGGACCGGCAGGCCAGAACACCGCCATGGCCGCCAGGCCGTAGGCCAGGGCGGCCAGGAGCGACCGCACGCTCACGCCCAGGAACGGACGGCCCAGGGCCGGACCCGCGGCGCCGGCCGCGACGGAGACGACCGCCGCCACGACACCGAGGGCGAGCAGGGCCCTCGCGGAGCGGGGCGGGACCGCGCGCCCGCTGGCGATCTCCCAGGTGCCGAGAAGCAGCCACACGATGTGCAGATAGCCCGCGAGCATCGAGGTGAGCCCGAGGCCGACGAGGCCGACCGGACCCACCAGGCCTCGTCGCGCCAGCTGGGCCGAGGCCACGGCGGCCAGGACATAGGCGGCGAGAGCCACCCAGCTGCGCGCCCAGTGCAGGAGGTAGGACCGACGGTAGTGCCGGTGGAAGTTGTAGAGAGCGAGGATGAGGATGGCCACCAGCACGAGCTGGCCCCCCACCTCGGCCACATACACCCGCCCCACGCTGAGCATCTCCTGGTCCCTCTTCCCGAGGACCGAACCGGCCTTCGGCCGGATGCCTCGGCCAAGGACACGATCCTGCCGTGCGATCGCGTCCTTGGCAGGAGGACCGTACGGCCACAGGGACCGATGGTCAAGCAGCCCCGGAGACAGTGCCCGGCGACCCGGACGGGAGGAGCCACCGGGACGGGGCCGGTCGGGGAGGCACGCGGGCACCCAGTAGAGCCAACGACTCAGGCGAGAGGTGCCACCCGGAAGGTACGCTTCTTGCTTGGACACGACCCGGTGAGGACTGTGTGACCACGAATCGGAGGACGGGCGTCGGCATCGTCGTCTCGACCGTCCTCTGTCTCTTCTTGGCATGCGGCTCGGAGGACCCCGAGACGCTGTTCTCCGCCACCGACCCCGCCGGACGCCTGTTCGAGCCCGGACACGTCATCGAGGTCTCGGTCGACATCGCCCCCGCCGACTGGGACGCCCTCCGGCGGCAGACCCGCAACTGGTGGGACATCGTGGCGGTGGAGGGCGGCCAATGCCTGGCCGAGCCCATCCCCAAGCCCTTCACCTGGTTCGCGGCGTCGGTCACCGTCGACGGTGAGGTCCGCGGGAACGTTGCCGTCCGCAAGAAGGGCTTCCTCGGCTCTCTCGACGACGAGCGCCCGGCCCTCAAGGTGCGCTTCGACTACTACGACCCGGAGCAGACCCTCCTTGGTCTCGAGCGCCTGACCCTCAACAACGCGGTGCAGGATCCCACGTTCCTCAAGCAGTGCCTCGCGTTCCAGGTCTTCGAGAACGCGGGCCTCGAGGTGCCGTGGTGCAACTACGCCCACGTGACCGTGAACGGGCGCGACCTGGGCCTCTACGTCCACGTGGAGAGCATGGACCGGCGGTTTATCCGGAGGACCTTCGAGCAGGACGGCGGCGACCTGTGGGAGGGCGAGTTCAGCGACTTCCGGAACGGCTGGGTCGGGACGTTCGAGCTGAAGGGCGGAGTCCCCAACGACGACCAGACGCAGGCCGACCGCAGCCGGCTCCACGACGTCCGGCTGGTCCTCGAAGGTCCCCTCGCGCAGGTCCCGCGCCGTCTCGAGGAGCTCATCGACTTCGACGGGTTCATGACCTTCTGGGCCACCGAGAAGGTCCTCGAGCACTGGGACGGCTACGCCAACCAGACCAACAACTTCTTCGTGTACGACGACCCGGGCACCGGCCGGATGGTCTTCATGCCGTGGGGCACCGACCAGATCGCGGTCCCCGACCCCTTCGACGAGCTGGACGCGGCGTCCCGGCCGGTGTCCGTCTACTCCGAGGGGGCGCTCGTGAATCGCCTCTACGCGAACCACGACACCCGCTGGCTGTACGCGGACCGGATTCGGGAGGTCCTCGACCGCGCCTTCCGCGAAGAGGAGATGCTAGCCGAGATCGACCGCATGCAGGCGCTGATCGCCCCCTACGTCCCGGCCACCGGCGTGGACCTGGACGGCTGGAATGCCTCGATCGAAAGCTTCCGCGAGTGGGTCCGCACGCGCCGGGGAGTCCTGCTCGCCGATTTCGAGGGTGGTCCCCCCGAGTGGAATGGGGCGATGAAGGACTCCATCTGCGTCGACGTCGCGGGCCACGTCGAGGGCAGCTTCGGGACGACGTTCGGTACGAAGGACACCGGGAACATCTTCGCCACCGGCTCGGGAGCGGTGTCCCTCGTGTATCGGCAGCGGCCCATCCAGCTCTGGCCGGTGGGCTCCTGGGCCGGCGACGACGCCAACGCCGAGAGCGACCCCTGGCCCGTCGTCGACGTCCACGGCCGGGCGGCCGACGGGACCACCTACACCCTGTGGCTCGGCGTGGACCCGGACCAGTTCCACCCCGGCGGTTTCGGGATCCTGGGGGGCGACACCGCGTGGGGGGGGATCGGCCAGTGGAACCCGGCCACCTGGACGTGGAACTACCTCGGGGGCTTCGTCAACGGCACGGTGGAGCTCGAGCAGGCGGCCCCGGTGCCGGGGGCCCCGGTCCGGGGGCGCTTCCGGGCCACGGTGGTGGCGTGGTGAGGACCACGGGTCGGCGGGTGCGGGCGCTCTTCTTAGGGGGCCTGGCCCTAGCCGTGGCCCCCTCGACCGCCGCGCAGGAGCCTGCGGGCTCACCGCCCGCGGGCACCAACGCTGTCCAGGATTCGGACGTCGTCGCTCCAGCCGGGGACGAGGGGGAATCCTCGTTCCAGTGGACGCGCGCCCGGCTCAACGGACGCTTCGTGGGTTGGTGGAGGTCGGTGAGCCAGGACGGCGTCGACACGTCGGACTACGAGGTCGACAACGCCCGACTGACCCTGCACTGGCGTCCCGCCCGGTGGCTGCGCGCCCAGGTCGAGTACGACGTGGCCATGAACAGCAAGCTCAAGGACGCCTTCGTGACACTGCGGACCGACCTCCTGTCGCTCCGGGGCGGGCAGTTCAAGCCCCCCTTCTCGGTGGTGGCCATGGACTCGCGCTGGGACCTTCCCATCTCGGACCGGGGACAGCTCGACCTCGTCCTGAGGGACTCCCTGGGCATCATCGGCCGCCGTCCCGGTCTCCAGGTCGGGTACCAGCCCCGCGGGGGGGACACCAGGGCCTTCCTGGGGGTGTTCCGCGCGTCCAGCGGGCGAGGGGACCGGATCGGCGACGGGTCTTTCAACGACCTGGACGACGACTGGGCCCTCAAGCTGACCGGACGGGTGCAGCACGAGCGGAAGCGTCTGAGGCTCGGGCTGAGCGGCGACTACCGCCCGGCCGAGCCCCTGCCCGGCGAGGGCGACCAGCACTTCTGGACGCTGGGCGCGGACGCCGCCTGGCGCCAGGGACAGAAGCAGGGGGGTTGGCGCCTGTGGAGCGAGGGCTTCCTGGGCTCCTCCTGGCAGGACTCCAACCCCTTCGACGGCGTGAACGCCACCTTCGTCGGCGGCCAGGTGATCGGCGCCTGGCGCTACGGAGGTCGAAAGGACCACGCCTTCTACGTCGAGCCCTACACGCTGCTCTCGGTCTTCGATCCCGACACGAAGGTCCGCGACGACGTCCTGTGGGAGGCCGCGGGCGGAGTCAACGTGGGCCGGTGGGACCAGGTCCGGGTCACGATCGAGGTCCAGCGGCGCGGCGCGGGTGTCAACACCCCACTGTCGCTCGGCTTCGTCTTCGACGACGAGCCCCCCTTCTCGCGCACCGGCCTGGTGCTCCAGATCGGTGCGGTCTTCTAGGAGAGCGTACAGAACGCCATGCCAGAACAGCTCTTCGATCCCGGCAGCCCGGACTTCCTGTCCCGGACGCTCACCCTGCGCCACGCCCTGGAGGTCCTCGCCCGGCTCCTGTGCGCGCTGGCCCTGGGGTCCCTGATCGCCTACCGTCCCTGGCGACGCCTCCCCGGGAACCGCTCGGCGGCCCCGCAGCCCGACACCGCCCAGGCCCAGACCATCATCGCGGTGGCCGGCGCGCTGCTCGTCATCGTCATCGGGGACAGCCTGGCCCGCGCCTTCGGACTGGTCGGCCTCGGCACCTTCATCCGCTTCCGCGCCGGCATCAAGGATCCCCGGGACGTGGCCGTGCTCTTCATGATGATCGGGATCGGCATGGCCTGCGGCCTCGGGCTCCTCGGCGTGGCCACGGTGGGAACCCTCTTCGTGGGCTGCGTCCTGGCGCTGTTCGACCGCTTCGGGCGGGCGCCCCGTCGGCGTCTCACCCTCTCCGTGTTCGCCCCCGACCCCGGGGCCATCCGCGAGGTGGTGCTCCGCGAGTACCCGGACGCCCGGGTGGTCGACGTGCGCAGCGCCACCCCGGAGCGCCCAGAGCGGACGACCTTCGTCATCCCGACCAACGACGACGAGGACGCCCTGGCGATCTACCAGACCCTGCGGGAGAAGGGGGCCACCGACATCCGGGCCGTGCGCGTCGAGGAGCAGGCGTAGCCGTCGGCCCTGACCGCCGCCCTCAGCCGCGCCAGACCCAGAACAGGAAGAGCCCGATCATGGCCAGGCCGAGACCGATCTTGGCCACGGCCCCGACCAGCAGGCCCACGACGGTGCCCAGCGCGGCCCGGGCACTGGTGCGGGCCTGGCGGGTGTAGGCGTACTCGGCCACGGCCGCGCCCACGAGCGGGCCCAGCACCAGCCCCGCCAGACCGAAGAAGAGGCCCACCAGGGCGCCGACCACCGCTCCCCCCATCGCCCACCCGCTTCCCCCGAGACGCCTCACCCCCAGCACGCCGGCGACGTGGTCGAGGGCGTAGGCCACCACCGTCATGAGGGCGAGGATCACCAGGCGGCCCGGGCCAATCGGGTCGAAGCCGGTGGCGAAGGCGTGAACCGCCGCCCCGGCCAGGATCAGGACGGTCCCCGGCAACGCGGGCAGGATGCTCCCGATCAGCCCCACGACGAGGAGCAGGGCCACGAGGAGATAGGCGAAAGCCAGGGGCGCACCGCTCATCAGCCTCCTCCCCCCAGGGGCAAGTGCATGCGAGACATGGCGGTCGCATCCTACCCCGACCGGCCCTCGAGCGGCTCCTCGGTGTATGCTCCCTGCGGCGCCCGGCCGCCGGGCGCTCGTTCACCTGGACTCGGAGAAGGAGCTGGGGATCATGATCGACCTCCTGTACTCCGACCCCGAGAAGGAGTAGCCCCATCACCACCCGGACTCACCGGCGGGCGAGAACCCGATCCCGCCGCCGACAACGCTTCTGCTCGGCGGGAGGAGACCGCATGAGCGGCCTCGAGCGCGTCCGCCGCCGCCTCCGCGGCGAAGCGGTGGACCGTGCCCCGAACTTCGACATCTACATGGCCCGCGCCGCCCACCACGTGGGACGCCGGTTGTCGGAGTACTACCTGGACCACCGAGCCCTGGTCGAGGCGAACCTCGCGGTCTCGGACGACTTCGACGTCGACATCGTCCAGGCCATCTCCGACCCCTACCGGGAGGCGGCGGACATGGGGCTCGACGTGGCGTTCCCCGAGGACGACATCCCGGTGCGCCGAAAGGTGCTCCTCGAGGAGCCGGAGGACCTGGCGAAACTGAAGACGGTGGCCCCGGCCGACGGGCGCCGCATGAGGGACCGCCTCGAAGCCGTCCGCGCCCTCGCGGACGAGGTGGGCCAGGAGCTCGTGGTGATGGGGTGGGTCGAGGGGGCGCTGGCCCTGGCCTGCGACCTGCGGGGCGACTCCGCCCTGATGATGGACCTGCACGACCGCCCGGAGTGGGTGGACGAGCTCCTGGAGCTCCTGGTCGAGCAGCAGGTCGCCTTTGCAGAGGCGCAGGTCGCCCACGGGGCCACGATGATCGGCCTGGGCGACGCCATCGCATCCCTCGTCTCGCCGAAGCAGTACGAGCGCTTCGCCCTCCCCTACGAGCAGCGCATCTTCGCGGCGGTGAAGGAGTCCGGGGCCATCCCCCGCCTCCACATCTGCGGCGACACCAACCACATCGTCTCCGCCATGGCCCGCAGCGGCGCCGAGATCGTGGACCTGGACTGGATGGTCGATCTCGGCAAGGCGGCGGAGACCTTCGGCGACGACGGGCCCGCGCCCTGCGGCAACTTCGACCCCGTGGAGATCATGCTCCGCGGCACCCCGGACGAGGTGGCCGCGGCCACCCGCGCCTGCCAGGGCGCCGGCGGCCCACGCCACTTCAGCGCCGCCGGCTGCGAGATCCCGGACCACACTCCCGAGGCGAACATGAGGGCCCACGCCACCGCGCTCCGGGAGCTGGGCGGGTGGGGAGCCAAGTGACCCGCGGAGTCAAGATCGGAGGCGCCGTCGTGCTGGCGACGGCGGCCTATCTCGCCTTCTGGCCAGTGCCCATCGACCCGGTGGCCTGGGAGCCCCCCGAGGCCCCGGAGCTGGCCGGGCCCTTCGCCCTCAACAAATCGCTGACGGGGGGCGAGCGCCTCCTCGAGGACGCGGGAGTGGGTCCCGAGGACGTGGCCTTCGACGCCGAGGGGCGCCTGTACACCGGCTTCGAAGACGGCCACATCGCCCGATTGAAGCTCCCGAACCACGAGCCGCGGCTGTTCGCCGAGACCGGCGGCCGCCCCCTGGGCATGGTCTTCGACCCCCTCGGCAACCTGCTCGTCGCCGACGCCGTGAAGGGGCTCCTCTCCATCTCCCCCCAGGGGGAGGTCTCCGTTCTCGCCACCGGGCTGAGCGACCGGCCGTTCGGTTTTCTCGACGACCTCGACATCGGCCCCGACGGCACCATCTACATGAGCGACGCGTCCCTCCGCTTCGGCTACGGGTCGCACCGCCTCGCGATCCTGGAGCACGGAGGGGACGGGCAGCTCCTGGGCTGGAACCCGGTCACCCGGGGTGTGTACGTGCTCCTCGACGGGCTGCAGTTTCCCAACGGTATCGTGGTGGAGCCGTCGGGCGAGTCGCTCCTCTTCGCCGAGACCGGTGCGTACCGGATCCGCCGCTACTGGCTGAGGGGCGAGCGGGCGGGAACCACCGACGTCTTCGCCGAGAACCTTCCGGGCTTCCCGGACAACATCTCCCGGGCCCCCGACGGTCGGATCTGGGTCCCCCTGTCCTCGCCCCGGAACGCCCTCGTCGACCTGCTCGGTCCGTACCCCTCCCTGCGGAAGGTGGTGGCCCGCCTGCCGGGCTGGGTCCAGCCGAAGGAGCGCCGCCACGGTCTCGTCGTCGAGCTCGCCCCCGACGGGCGGCCACTCCGGACCCTCCACGACCCGAGCGGCGAGGTGGCCATGACGAGCTGCGCCATGGAGCGTGGCGGGGTGCTCTACGTGGGGAGCTTCCACGATTCGAAGATCGTCGCCGTGCCGGTGGATTGAGCGGTCGCCCGGCTAGCGGGCCACGCCGGCGAAGCGGGCCAGGGCCCGCGTCGCGCGGTCGATGCGTCGGAAGGTCGGGAGCCCTCCCTCCCGCATCGTCCGGGCCAGGGGGTCGTAGAGGGCCCCCGAGTCCACCGAGAAGACGACCGGCTTCGCCGTCGCCCGGAAGAACCGGCCGAGGTGGGTGGCCAGCCCGTCCTTCCCCGTCACGTTCTCGCGGTGGCCTTCGCCGCGGGCCAGGGAGTTCTGGAAGGGGGTCGCCGGCACCCCGGCCACGACCACCACGTCCACGCTCGGATCGCCGGCCAGAACCTCGGCCAGGGCGGCGTACGTGTCCGTGGGCGTGACGGGCGTCGCGTCCACCGGGTTGTGCACGTCGACGATCCCGGGCGGAAGCAGCTCCGCCAGACGCGCCTCCGTCGCGGGGGCGAGCCGCGCGAGCTCCATCCCGAACAGTGCGTCCGCCGCGGCCGTGCACTCGAAACCGGCATTCGAGAGCACGGCCACACGCCGCCCCCTGGCCTTCCGCCCCTCGAGCAGAGAGAAGATGAGCACGTCGTCTTCGAACTGGTCCAGGCTCTCCGAGACCACCGCCCCGGCGGCGCGGGCCAGCTCCCGACAGACCTCGTAGTCCCCCACCGCGGCCGCGGTGTGCGAGGCCGCGGCCTCCGATCCCTCGCGTGTGCGCCCCGCCTTGTAGAGCAGGACGCTCCGCCCCGACGCGGTGATCCTGCGCGCGGCGTCCAGGAAGCGCGCCCCATCGCCCCGCTCGAATCCCTCCAGGTACACCGCGAAGACCCGGGCCTCGGGATCGCCTTCGAGGTAGTCCAGGTAGTCGGAGACCGTCACGTCCATCTGGTTCCCGAAGGAGATGGCGTAGCGCGGCTGGACGACCCGGTCGAGGTTCGAGATCTGGCTCACCAGGTAGGCCCCCGACTGGCTGATGCTCGCCAGCCCCGGCCCCGTCCCTTCCCGTACCGGGAGCTTGTGGGGCGGGATGAAGAAGGTGCTGTAGCGACCCGGACCCGAGATGATCCCCAGGCAGTTCCCCCCGTTCAGCAGGACCCCACCGTCCTCGGCCCGGTGGCTCTCGGCGAGGGCGGCCCGGACCCGCGCTTCGGCCTCGCGCCCGCCCTCCGTCTCGCCGAAGCCCCCGGCGATGAGGGTGACGGTTCGGGCCCGGCGCGCTTCGACGATCTCGCCCACCACACGGTCCGCGCCGCGATCGGCGGCCACCGAGACCACCGCCAGGTCCGCCGGCTCCGGCAGGTCGGCGAGAGAGGCAAAGGCCCGACACCCGTCGATCTCCTCGGCCCGGGGGTGGATGGCCCAGACGCGCTCCCGCTCGATCCCCCCGCCCTCGGCGAGGTTGCGGAGGATGATGCGCCCCGGGTTCACGCCGTTGGCGGAGGCGCCGATCACCACCGCGCTCTGCGGGGTGAGCAGATGGCGCAGCGCCGCCACGGGCCGCGCCGGCGCCCTGGGCGCGGGTCGGTGCAGGCGGGCGAGCCCGTCGAGAGCCACGAGGCGCCCGTCTTCGGCCGCGACGAGGGGATTGAGCTCCAGCTCCCCGAGGCCCAGGCCCCCCGGCGGCTCGAAGCCCGCCCAGCGCTCGGCGAGGCGCGCCAGCACGAGCACCCCCTCGATCAGGAGATCCTCGGGAACGCCGGCGTCACGGCTCGAGCGGAGCTGGCCCGTGAGCGCATCGTGGGCCAGCGTCCCCCGGAGGGCCCTGGCCACGGTGTCGCCGGTCAACCCCCGGGCCGCCAGCATCGCCCGCGCACACTCGGGCCGCAGGGAGCCCAGGAGCGCCTCGGTATCGAGCCCCCCCACCCCCAGGACCACGACCGGACCGAAGGCCGGATCGTGACGGACCGCGGCGAGCAGCTCGCGCCCCAGCCGGGCGCGGAACCGGACGCGCTCGGCAACGAGGACGCCGGCGATCCTTGCCTCGGGCACGGCGGCACGCACCGACTCGAGGACCGAGGAGACGGTGGCGCTCAGCGCCTCGGGCTCGTTCAGACAGACCGCCACCCCGCCCACGTCGCTCTTGTGGAGCAGATCGGGAGAGACGATCTTGACCACCGCGGTGTCGCTGCCGAGGGTGGCGGAGAGCTCGTCGTCGACGCTGTCGGCCGTGGTCAGCAGGCGGTGGCGGGGCACGGCGAGCCCGGCTTCCGAGAGGAGCGCGTAGACCTCGTGCTCCAGGAGGACCGAGCGCCCCTCGCCTTCAGCCGCGAGGAGGACGGCAGGGGTGATGGCACCCTCGATCGCGCCCGAGAACTCCGACATGACGCGCCGAGGCTAGCATCGCCTCCTCTGGGCTGTCATCCCAGGGAGCCCGTCGCTGGAGCGTGCGACGAGGGATCTGCGGCCCGGGATCCCTTCATCGAGGCCCCTCCCCCGCATCCACCCGCGCTCCCGGCGACAAGAGCTCATACACCGTGTCCCCCTCGAGTGTCACCACCTCCCGCAGCGACGCGGGTCGGACGTTCGCCATCTGCGCCTCGAGCCTCCGTGTCTGGTTCGGCCCGTACCCCTTTCGGTGGAGCACGATGTACCGGACACCGGCCTCGCGCAGCAGGTCCAGGAATCGCTCGCCCGGGAAGCTCATCATCTCCCGTCGAATGCGCACGTAGCTCTTCGGCTCGATGCCCGCGTAGCCGTTGACCATGGGATTCCAGTGGAGCGTCGAGTAGGCCATGTACACGCTCTCGTGAAACGCGGGGCGACGGAACAGTGCCCGGCTGTCGAACATGGGGAGGTGGATGATCGGGTCCAGAACCGGCCGCTCAGCGAGCCAGCGGTAGACCGGCGGCGGCTCCTCCCGCGTGTCGATCACCTTCGTCCAGCCGGGCATGGGAATGGGCGCAATCAGCGTCTCGGCCAGGCCCAGCACCCCCACCACCGCCACCACGATGGGCCGCAGCCGTAGGAGCGTCAGCCCCTTCGCCGCCAGCATGGCCAGGGGCAGGGCGAGGAAGATCCCGGCCCGGCTCGTCACCCGGATCTTCTCGAACACGGGTACAACAGCACGGAGCAGCGCCCACGGCCCCGGGCCGAGGTCGTGGCCGAAGGCCCGGAGCAGCGGTCCCATGGCCACGAGGGCAGCCACGAGAGCCATCACCGCCAGCATCGCCGCCTCCCGGCCCGGCCGCTGGCGGCGTCGCCAGAGCACCACGGCTCCGGCGATCCCCAGTCCGAGGACGACCAGTCCCGGGAAGAGGTTGTAGGCCCCCTCGGCTCGCACGGCATCGGTGATCCCCCCGTAGATCCGGTTCCCCGCACTCGTGGCCAGGAACGACTCGAGGGGCGCCGAATAGAAGATGGTCTCGTCGACGCGGCGGGTGTACTGCTCGGGCTCGAGGGCCCGGCTGTGCATGAGGTAGAGGGGCAGGAGGAGGAGCCCGACCAGGGCCGTGGCCAGCGCGGCTCTGGGAAGGAGCCGCCACCGCCTCCACAGCAACACCAGGAAGGGCAGGGGCAACACCGCCAGCGCGATGAGTCCGTGGTACCCGCAAGCCGCGAAGGCCAGGACATAGAAGAGCCCGGTCAGGAGCGCGTCCCGCGTCTTCCCACTCCGCGAGAAGCGGACCGCGAAGAGCACCACGAGGGGAAGCCACTGCGTCCCCAGGGTCGAGAGGTGGGCCATCTGATCGGTACGGATCGGCGAGAACGCGAAGAAGGCCCCACCGAGAAGCGCGCCCCCCTCTCCCGCCCCCAGCTCCCGCGCCAGCCAGTAGGCGGTGAGCCCGGAGAAGACGAACGTGAGCAGCCGCAGCACGTTGAAGAGAAGCACCGCGTTGTCGGTGAAGAGAGCCAGCGGCAGCGCCAGGAGCGTCGTTCCCAGGACCGGCTCGTCCAGCCCGAGCGTGTACCGGAGAGGATAGAAGATGTTCGCGTGGGGAAGCTGAGTCGGATCGGTCCCGAGAGCGTGCACCGTCCACCCCACCTCCCAGGCGAAGAAAGCCGGGTCCCCCACCTCCATGACCCACAGGTTGGCGGCATAGGGCCACGTCAGGGCCACGGTGAGGGCCGCGTACAGCCCGAGCGCGCGGAGGGACTTCATCGGGGGCTACTGTAGCGTCAGGTCGGGGTGGGGGCCAGTGGGCGCGACCGGATCAACCTGAGTCAGCTCCGAACGTCACCTGTTCGCTGCCGCCGACATCCTGCGCGTGACCCAGCCCTCGACCACACCTGCGAGGGTGACTGTGTCCAGGCACAGTTGACAAAGGGTCACTCAACTCGGTCCAGACCGAGTCGACTGACCGGACGCGGCTCGGCTCAGTACTTCTCCGGGACGAAGGTCTGGTCCCCCATGGGCGGGCGGACGTAACCCTTGTCCTCCTGGCGCGGGGGCAGCCGGATCGGCTCCGGGGTGAGGTCCTGGTAGGGGATCAGGCTCAGGAGGTGGGAGATGCAGTTGAGCCGGGCCCGCCGCTTGTCGTCGGAGTTGACCACGTACCAGGGGGCCTGCTTGATGTCCGTCGAGGCGAACATGTCGTCCTTGGCCTTCGAGTACTCGACCCACCGCGACCGCGACTGCAGGTCCATGGGGCTGAGCTTCCACCGCTTGGTCCGGTTGTCGATCCGGGCCTGGAACCGGCGCTCCTGCTCCTCGTCGCTCACCGAGAACCAGTACTTGACCAGGATGATCCCCGAGCGCACCAGCATGCGCTCGTACTCCGGGCAGGACCGGAGGAACTCCCGGTACTCCTCCTCGGTGCAGAAGCCCATGACCCGCTCGACCCCGGCGCGGTTGTACCAGCTCCGGTCGAAGAGGACCATCTCCCCCGCCGCCGGGAGGTGGGGCACGTAGCGCTGGAAGTACCACTGGGTCTTCTCGCGCTCGGTGGGAGTCCCCAGGGCGACCACCCGGCACACGCGAGGGTTGAGGGTCTCGGTGATCCTCTTGATGGTCCCGCCCTTCCCCGCCGCGTCGCGGCCCTCGAAGATCACGACCACCTTGAGCCCGCGGGCCTTGATCCACTCCTGAAGCTTGATCAGCTCCACGTGCAGCCGGGCGAGCTCCTCCTCGTAGACCTTCTTGGGCACCGCCGAGGCCCGGACCCGGCCCGACTCGTCGACCCGGTCGCGCAGGGTCACGGCCGGCCTATCGCTGCTCTTCTTGTCCTTGTTCTTCTTCTTGGCCATGGCCCGCTCCTGGGCGGGCATTCTAGCCGATGAGCGCTTGATGGACGGGAGGGGTTTCGCGCCGAGCGTACCCCACACGACCACTCATGACGCGAAACGTCGATTCATGATGCGGGACGTCGACTCATGACCCAGAACGTCGGTTCATGACGGTGCCGGAGCCCGGCGGGCCTTCGCCCTACAGGTTCTGCCGCTTGAACAGGCGTACCGCCACGAAGAGAGGCACCACCACCCACAGGAGCAGGCCGGCGAGGCCAAAGGCGGTCGCCACTCCCGCCGACCCGGTCAGCTTGATCAGGGTGGCCCCGGCCGGGCCGAAGAGGTGGGGTCCCCCCACCTGGAGCAGGGACAGGACCCGGGCCAGGTCCACGGGGTTGCCCAGGAGCCCGACGAGGAGGGTCGTCTTGAGGACCTTTGCGGGCAGGTAGAGGGTGCTGGCGAGCATGATGACGCCGTAGGCCAGCTCGAAGAAGATCCACACGCCGAGGGCCACGCCGAGGGCGATCTGCCGTCGACGAGCCAGGAGGACCACCAGAAGGGCGATCCCGGTGAAGGCCACAGCCAGGAGGCTCAGGTAGACGACGACCGTGAGGTAGCGTTGCGCCCCCTCGGTGCCCGCGGCCACGGCGATCATCACCCCGGGGAGGCCGAAGCCCAGGGCGGCGGCCCCGAGGACGGTCAGGGAGAGGCCCAGGTACCGACCCGCGACCGGGAGACAGGCTGGGAATAGACTTCTTCATGAAGAAGTCAAGAATATTTCGACTGATCTGCTCCGAATATTGGCAGCGCCCTAACATCAATACTGAAGAGGTGTTCCACCACGAGCTGGCCGCTGGGGGCAGGGACACCGTCGCCGCCGCGTCGAGCCCCTCACTGTATTCAAAACGTTGGATCTACTCGATTTTTGCGCACTCCCTGCAACCACTCATCGAGCCCGTGCGTCTTCATCTGATAGGAGGCGGCGATGCTCGAGGCAGCGAGGGACGTCACGGCCTGGCGGGCCGTGAGCGCGGGAAGCGGACGAGCCCGAACAAAGCAGCGCCGGCCCTCCGAGGGCCGGCGCCGGGCCCTCCTGGCGCGGCTGTCGGTGATGAGCCTTGGCGCGTCGCCGGACGGTGAGGGGGCAGCCGAACCCGAGGCCACCGAGGTGGCGCGGGCCTGGCTCGACCTGATCCACTCCGGCCGGTCGGCCAGCAGCTGGGCCGTCGCGGCGCCAGCCCTTCGGGAGACCATCGGACGGGAGGAGTGGCAGGTGGCGCTGCGCTCCGTTCGACTCGCCCTCGGCCGATGCCACTCACGGAGGCTGCACAGCCAGACGACGGTCGAGGCCGTTCCCGGGGTACCGCCCGGCCCCTACACCGTGACCCGGTTCGAGAGTGGGTTCGAGGAGCGCGGCGGGGTGATCGAGACCGTGACCACCTGTCTCGGCGACGACGGCCACTGGCGCGTGGCCGCCTACTTCGTGCGGTAGTCGGGTCCCGGAAAGGAGCACGTCCCACCCCGCCGGGGCGTGACCTCCTCCGCTCGGCCGTGAGTGCGTGCCCGCCGGGCCGGCGGGTGGGTCGGTGATAGAGTCGCCCCCGAGCTCGGAGGTCTCGTCCATGTCGCGGCTCTGGCGTCTCGTCCGGATCCTGGTCAGGGTGGGGCTGCTCGTCCTGGTCCTCAGCGGGCTGATCGCCGTCGGCTCCATCTACACCGCTCCCGGGCGCGGCGGCCTCGCGGGAGCGCAGGAGCGGGCCCGGAGCTGGAGCGAGGGGCCGCCTCTCCGCGAGCTCGCCGACCGGGCCGGCGTGCGCTTCGGCTCGGCGGTGATGGTGCGCGACCTGAGGGCGGACGCGGCCTACGCCCCGGTGCTGGGACGGGAGTTCAACTCCCTGACCCCCTTCGTGGAGATGAAGTGGGGCACCATCCACCCGGAGCCGGACCGCTACGACTTCACCAGGGCCGACGAGCTGGTCGCCTTCGCCGAGGCCCACGACATGCGGGTGCGGGGTCACACCCTCGTCTACGGACAGTGTGTCGATCCCCCGAACCCGGAGTACCTCAGCGAGATGGGCGATCCCGACGCCCTGCGGGCGTTGATGGCCGACCACGTCCGGACGGTTGCGGGCCGCTACGCGGGGCGGATCGGGGCCTGGGACGTCGTGAACGAGCCCCTGCTCGCGTTCGGCGACCGCTCGCAGGGAGACGGGCTGTCCCAGCACGTCTTCTCACGGGTGCTCGGGCCCGGCTACATCGCCGAGGCGCTGCACCTCGCCCGGGAGGCGGACCCGGGGGCGCAGCTCTTCCTCAACGAGTTCGGCGCCCTCAACCCGGGCCCCAAGCAGGATCGCTACTTCCAGCTGGTCCGGGACCTGCTGGCCGAGGGCGCCCCCCTCGATGCCGTGGGCTTCCAGGGCCACATCGTTCCCCTGTTCGGGGGCACGGCGAGCCGCGGCGAGATCGAGGCGACGCTGCGGCGCTTCGCCGGCCTGGGGGTGGCCGTCGAGATCACCGAGCTGAACGTGTTCACGCGCACCCTGAAGCACGTGCTGACGCTGGGTCTTGCCTACGACGAGGAGGCCGAGCTGCGCCGGCAGGCGGAGGCCTACGCGGCGGTCACCGAGGCCTGTCTCGCCGTTCCCGAGTGCCAGGGCGTCACCCTCTGGACCTTCACCGACCGATATCCCACGACCATCGAGACCTTCACCCACCTCGAGGACATCCCGCTCATCTTCGACAACGACTACCGCCCGAAGCCGGCCGCCTTCGCCCTTCGAGAGACCCTGGAGGACGCGACGCGCCGCCACCGGGAGCCGGAACCGAGCGTCGCCGCGGAGTAGGAGCAGGCGACCGGGCCGAGTCTCCGCTCAGGCGAGGTCGAAGGCCAACAGCTCCGCGTCTCCGCCGTCGAATGTGACCCTCGACTCACCGGTCACCGCGACGCCGTCCCCCTCCGCCAGCGGGGAGCCTTCGAGCGAGGTGGTCCCCCGCGCGACGTGGATCCAGGCCCGTCGATCCCGGTCGAGCTCGAGAGCTCGTGTCCTTCCCTCGGAGAGAAGGGTCATCACGAGGCGGACATCCTGGGCCAGGGCGATCCCCTCGGTCCCGGAGTGACCCGAGGCCAGGGTGACCCAGCCCTCGTGGGCCCTCTCGCGGTCGACCGGCCGCTGATCGTAGGCCGGGCGCAAGCCCTCTTCGGCCGGTACCACCCAGACCTGGAGAAAGTGGACCGGCTCCGTCTTCGAGTGGTTGAGCTCGCTGTGCGTCACCCCGGTGCCGGCCCGCATGAACTGGATCTCCCCCGGGCGGATGACGGACCCCGTTCCCATGGAGTCCTTGTGCTCGAGGCCACCATCGAGGACGTACGACAGGATCTCCATGTCGCGGTGGCCGTGGGTCCCGAAGCCGCCCCCCGGCGCCACGCGGTCGTCGTTGATGACACGCAGCGCGCCGAAGCCCATGTGGTTCGGATCGAAGTACTCCCCGAAAGAGAAGGTGTGCCGGCTGTCCAGCCAGCCCCAGTCCGTACGCCCCCGGTCCCCCGCCGGCCTCACCGTGATCATTGGCACCTTCCCCCCCGGCCCTCGCAGCCCGCGACCCGGTCGCCGCGGGCGGAAGCCCGATCCTGCCCCCTGTGTTTCTGATGTGCTGAAGACGAGTGTATCGAATCGCGGGCGGACCCGTCGCCGGCCATCCTTCGAGGCCACCGCGGGGCGTGTGATAGTCTGACCCTCACACTCCACCTCCGATCCCCAGAATGCTAACCCCGGTACTGACCCTGTTTGCCCTGGCCGCGATCGCCCCCGGCCTGCAGCGCGTGCTGCGGGAGCGGACGGGGACGGTTCTCGCGGTAGTCCCAGCGGCGCTGTTCGGCTGGTTCGTGACCGGACTGGACGACGTGACCCGCGGCGAGGCCTGGATGCAATCGTGGACCTGGGTCGACGAGCTGGGGATCCACCTCGCCTTCCGTCTCGACGGCCTGTCTCTGCTCTTCGCGCTTCTCGTCA
Organism: Acidobacteriota bacterium; assembly: GCA_022340585.1. Classification (GTDB taxonomy): domain Bacteria; phylum Acidobacteriota; class Vicinamibacteria; order Fen-336; family Fen-336; genus JAJDNS01. Next base: position 26,272 of record JAJDNS010000075.1, on the reverse strand, counting down.
CTGGCATCGGTGCCCTCGTGCTCGTCTACGCCGGCGGCTACTTCAAGGGTGACGCTCGTCTGCCCCGTTTCTACGCCGCCATCCTCTTCTTCATGGGGGCCATGCTCGGGCTCGTCCTCGCCGACGACGCGCTGAGCCTCTTCGTCTTCTGGGAGCTGACGAGCGTCAGCTCCTACATCCTCATCGGCTTCAACCACGAGAAGGAGGAGTCGCGGGCCTCGGCTCTCCAGGCGCTGCTCGTCACCGGCGGTGGCGGCCTGGCTCTCCTGGCCGGTCTCCTGCTCCTCGGCCAGGTCGCGGGGACGACCCAGCTGTCGGCCCTCGAGGCCCAGGCGGCTGCCATCCAGTCCCACCCGCTCTATCTGCCGATCCTGCTCCTGATCCTCGCCGGGGCCTTCACGAAGTCCGCACAGTTCCCGTTCCACTTCTGGCTCCCCGGGGCCATGGCGGCGCCGAGCCCGGTGAGCGCCTATCTCCACTCCGCGACGATGGTGAAGGCCGGGATCTACCTCCTGGCGCGGCTGAACCCCGCCCTGGGCGGCACCGACGAGTGGCACTACATCATCATGGTTGCCGGGACGCTCACCATCGTCGTCGGCGCGGTCCTCGCCTACGGCCAGACCGACCTCAAACGGCTCCTGGCCTTCACGACGGTGAGCGGGCTGGGGACCCTGACCCTTCTCGTCGGCATCAGCACTGAGCTGTCTGCCCAGGCGGCGATGGTCTTCCTCGTCGTCCACGCGCTCTACAAGGCCGCCCTCTTCCTCGGGATCGGGACCCTCGACCACGAGGCGGGAACCCGCGACCTGGGCCGGCTCGGTGGGATCGCCCGGGCCATGCCGCTGACCGCGGCCGCGGTCGCGGTGTCCGCGATCTCCATGGCCGGACTGCCACCGCTGTTCGGCTTCGTGGCCAAGGAGTTCTTCTACGAAGCCAAGCACGAGGCCCCCCACGCGGGTCAGCTCGTGACCCTGCTCAGCTTCGTGGGGAGCGCGTTCGTCGCGGCCGCCTCCGGACTCGTGGGCTGGCGGGCGTTCCTCGGCCCGAAGCGGGGCGAGACGCCGAAGCCCCCCCACGAGGGTTCCCCCGCCCTGTGGCTCGGGCCCGTGCTTCTTGCCGGGGTCAGCCTGCTGTTCAGCCTGCTCCCCGAGCAGCTGGCGTTCTCGCTGATCCAGCCGGCGGCGACGGCGATGCATGGTGAGCACACCGAGCTGGTCCTCGCCCCCTGGGTCGGCATGAGCCCCGCCTTCGTGCAGAGCCTGGTCATGCTGGCCATCGGCGTGGTGCTGTACCTGCTCCACGACCGGCTACTGCAGCTCGGGACTCCGCTCCGGCGCCTGGCCGGCTGGGGGCCCGCCCGCGCCTATCGCCTGACCCTCGACCGGCTCGTGGCGTTCGCGAAGTGGCAGACTCGGCTTCTCCAGGGCGGCGTCCTCGGCACCTACATTCTCATCGTCATCGGCACCACGGTGCTCCTCGGCGGGTGGGTTCTCCTCGACCGCGTGGGATGGCCGGACCCGACCTTCGACGAGGCGCGGGCCCACGAGGTGCTCGCGGCGGCGGCGATGGTCCTGGGTGCGGTGCTGGTGGTGCGGGCCCGCTCGATCCTCTTCGCGGTGGCCTCCCTCGGGCTGGTGGGCTACGGGCTCGCCCTGCTGTTTCTGTTCTTCGGCGGACCGGATCTGGCCCTGACCCAGCTCGCGGTGGAAACGCTCACCGTCATCCTCTTCGTGCTGCTCCTGCGTCGCCTTCCTCCCCTCCGTTCGCGCTCGTCCCCGTCTCAGCGGGTCCGCGCTGCCGTCGTGGCGCTCGCGGGAGGCGCCCTGATGACGGGAATCGTCCTGGCCACTGCCGCCACGTATCACCCGGCTCCGCTGCGTGAGTACTTCGCTCGCGCCAGCGTTCCCCTGGCCCACGGCCGCAACGTGGTGAACGTGATCCTGGTGGACTTCCGAGCCCTCGACACCCTCGGCGAGATCACCGTCCTGACGGTGGCAGCGCTGGGCGTGGTCGGCCTGATGCGGCTTCGCCGGGATGCGCCCGAGGAGGACCTGAAGTGATCATCCGGGACTCCCTGATCCTCCGCACGACGACCCGATTCCTCTTCCCGCTCACCCTGGTGTTCTCCATCTTCCTGCTGGTCCGGGGCCACAACGAGCCCGGGGGCGGCTTCGTGGGCGGCCTCGCCGCCGCCTCTGCCTTCGCGCTGGTCCTGGCCGCCGACGGGCTGGAGAAGGCGCGACGGGTCCTGCGCGTCGATCCGCTGGTGTTTGTCGGCACGGGGCTCGCGGTCGCGCTCCTGAGCGGCCTGCCCCCCCTCCTCGACGGCGGGGCCTTCCTCACCGGCCACTGGCTGGACGCGAAGATCCCGGTGATCGGGCACCTCGGAACACCCTTCGTCTTCGACGTGGGGGTCTACCTGACGGTCCTGGGGGTGGCGGCGACCATCGTGTTCGAGCTGGCGGAGGAGAGGCCGTGACCCTGGTCCTCGCCATCGTCATCGGCATCCTCTACGCGGCGGGTCTCTACATGGTGATGCGCCGGAGCATGGTCAAGCTGATCCTCGGCCTGGCCCTGCTCGGCCACGCCGCGAACCTCCTCATCTTCACGGTGGGCGGCCTGGTCCGCGGGGGCACTCCGATCGTGCCTCCGGGCCAGGAAAGTCTCGTGGCCCCCTATCCCGACCCGGTGCCCCAGGCCCTGGTCCTCACCGCCATCGTGATCGGGTTCGCGGTCCAGGCCTTCGCCCTCGTCCTGGTCAAGCGCGCCCACCAGGAGACCGGGACCGACGACTTCGACTCCCTGAGAGCCACGGACGGAGCCCCGCCGCCATGAGCTCCCTCGTGGTCCTGCCGATCCTCGTGCCCCTGGCCACCGCCATCGCGTGCCTGCTCACCCAGCGGCGCCGGGCCTTCCAGCGTGGAGTGAGCGTCGCCGGCGCGGCGCTCCTGCTGGCGGTGTCGGCGGGTCTCCTCGCTCGGGTCTCCTCCGAGGGCATCCAGGTCATGCGGGCCGGGGCCTGGCCCGCGCCCTTCGGGATCACCCTGGTCGCCGATCTCCTCGCCGCGATCATGGTGCTGCTCACCGGCATCACCGGCCTCGCGGTGGCGGTGTACTCACTGGGCTCGATCGACGAGCGACGCGAGGGTCAGGGGTACCACACGCTCTTCCACGTGCTCCTCATGGGCGTCTGCGGAGCCTTCCTGACCGGAGACCTCTTCAACCTGTACGTCAGCTTCGAGGTCATGCTGATGGCCTCCTTCGTGCTCCTGGCCCTGGGTGGCGAGCGGGCCCAGCTCGAGGGCGGGGTGAAGTACGTGACGCTGAACCTGCTCTCCTCCGCGATCTTCCTCGCCGCGGTGGGGCTGCTCTACGGCATCGCGGGGACCCTCAACATGGCGGACCTCGCCCGGGCCGCGGCCCTCGGCCTCGCCCCCAACCTGGTCCCGGTCCTGGCGGTGCTGTTCCTCGTGGCCTTCGGGATCAAGGCCGCGCTGTTCCCGTTCTTCTTCTGGTTGCCGGCCTCGTACCACACTCCGCCGATCGCGGTCTCGGCGGTCTTCGCCGGCCTTCTCACCAAGGTCGGCGTCTACGCCCTGATGAGGGCGTTCACGCTCATCTTCATCGGCGACACCGCCTTCACCCACGGCCTCATCCTCATCGGCGCCGCCTTGACGATGGTGACCGGGGTGCTGGGGGCAGCGGCGCAGATGGAGTTTCGGCGGGTGCTCTCGTTCCACATCGTGAGCCAGATCGGCTACATGGCGATGGGGCTCGGCCTCCTGACGCCCCTGGGCCTGGCCGGCTCGGTCTTCTACCTGATGCACCACATCGTGGTGAAGACGAACCTGTTCCTCGTGGGCGGGATCGTGCGGCACCTCGGGGGTAGCTACGAGCTGAAGGATCTCGGCGGGCTCTACCGCAGGCACCCGGCCCTCGCCGTGGTGTTCCTGGTCCCCGCGCTCTCCCTTGCCGGCATCCCGCCCCTGTCGGGGTTCTGGGCGAAGCTGGTGCTGGTCATGGCCGGCATCGAAGCCCAGGCCTGGGGAATCACCGCGGTCGCCCTGGGGGTGAGCCTGCTCACGCTCTACTCCATGACCAAGCTCTGGAACGAGGCGTTCTGGAAGCCGGCTCCCGGGGACGGACCCGGCGCGGGGGCCGAGGCGCCGGCCTCCGTGCCGCTGACCCTGCTCGGGCCGGTCCTCGCCCTGGCCGCGGTCACCGTGGCGGTGGGTCTCGGGGCCGGGCCGGTGTTCGACCTCGCGTCGCAGGCCGCGGCCCAGCTGTCCGATCCCTCTCAGTACATCGCGGCGGTGCTGGGTCCGGGAGGCCTGCGGTGATCCGCACCGCGCTGCTCCTCGGCGTCACCTGGGTCGCCCTCACCGGGGACCTCTCGTTGGCCAACATCGCCTTCGGCTTCTTCCTCGGCTGGCTGGCGGTGGGGGTAGCCCGACCGCTGGGTCCCTACCCGGTCTTCGGGATGGTCAGGCCGCTGAAGGTCGTGAGACTCCTCCTCTTCCTGGCCCGGGAGATCGCGGTCGCGAACCTGAAGGTGGTCGCCGCCGTTCTCGGCCCGCGACGGCTCCTGCGCCCGGCCCTCGTGGCCGTGCCTCTCGAGGCCACGACGGATGCGCAGATCACGGTGCTCTCGAACCTGATCAGCCTCACCCCGGGCACCCTGAGCCTCGACGTGTCCCCCGATCGGCGGACCCTCTACGTGCACGCGATCTCCGCCTCCAGTCCCGAGATCCTCCGCCGGGAGATCAAGGAGGGATTCGAGCGGAGGGTCCTGGAGGCATTCTCGTGAGCGCGGCCGCGGTGGGCGGCTTCACTGCGCTGGCGGTCTGTGGGGTGACCGTGCTCCTCGCGGTCGTGCGCCTCGTACGGGGCCCGACCGTGGCCGACCGGGTGGTGGCCCTGGACCTCCTGAGCGCGGTCGGGGTGGGCGTCATGGCGGCGTGGGCAGTGGCGGCGGACGACGCGGTGTATCTCGACGTGGCCCTGCTCGTCGCGCTCCTGGCCTTTCTGGGAACGGTGGCCTTTGCCACCTACGCAGAAGAAGGAAAGGAGGGGGGGCAGTGACCGCGGCGGCTCTCCTGATCCTCGGCAGCGCCTTCATGCTGCTGGCCGGCGTCGGCCTGATTCGCCTCCCGGACCTCTTCCTCCGCATGTCGGCCACCGCCAAGGCGGCGACCCTGGGGGCCTCGCTCACGGTCCTGGGAGCCGCGGCTCACTTCGGCGACGCGGCCACCGCGGGGAAGGGACTGGTGATCGTGTTCTTCCTGTTCCTCACCGCGCCGGTGGCCGCCCACAAGATCGGCCGGGCCGGCTACCGCCGGGGCGCCCCGCTCTACGAGGGCACGATCTGCGACGAGGCGAAGGGGAGCCTGCCAAGGGACGAGTCGCGCGAGGCCCCTTCCGCTCCCACGAACGTCCCCTGAGTCCCGAGGGGACGGCCCCGGACTCGCGTCAGCTCGGCTCCTCGCGCCGCCCGTCGGCGTGGACCGCGAAGCGGCCCTGCCCGCGGGGGTGAACGGGGCCGTCGCTCCCCCACGGCCAGCCCCCGAAGCCGGTGCGCCGGTAGTCGATCATGGCCTGCTCGATCTCGTGGCGCGCGTTCATCACGAAGGGGCCGTGCTGGACGACGGGGTCCCCGATGGGCCGTCCCTGCAGGAGGAGCAGCTCGCTCTCGGCCTCGCCGCTCTCGAGGGTCAGGGGCGCGTCGGCCCGCACGACGAGCCCCGCCGGGGACGCCTGCTCGTGGTCCCCCACCCGGAGCCGGTCACCGCGAAAGAAGTAGAGCGTGCGGCTCGTGCCGGCCCGGGCGGGAGGCGGCGTCCACCGCGCCCCGGGAGCCATCTCGATCGTCCAAATCGCGACGTCGGACTCGGGACGGGCCGCCCAGGAGTCCGGAGGGGGTGAGGGCGCCGTCTCCTCCCCAGGCGCGCCCGCCACGGCGACCACGCGCGTGGCCCGTCCGGCCTCGTCGAGGAACGTATGCCCGGGCATCGTGTGCTCCCAGAGCATCGTGAAGTAGGGCTCCACCATCTTGTCGGCCCGCGGCAGGTTGAGCCAGATCTGGAAGAGCTCCACCGGGTTCGGGGCCTCGCGCTCCCGCAGGGGAAACATCTCGGCGTGAACGATTCCCCGTCCGGCGGTCATCCACTGCACGTCGCCCGGCCCGAATCTTGCGGTGGCCCCCAGCGAGTCGGAGTGATCGATGAAGCCCCGCCGCATCAGGGTGACGGTTTCGAACCCACGGTGGGGGTGGCGGGGAAAGCCCGGCACCACGTCGCCGTGGTACATCCGCCAGCCGTCCTTGCCCTCGAAGTCCATCCCGATCCGGCGGCCATCCAGCGAAGCCGCCGGCCCCATGTGCTCGTTGCCGGCGGGGTAGGCGTCGTCGTGGTGGACGCAGAAGAGAAAGGGATCAGCAGTCTGCCAGGGAAAGCCCAGCGGCAGCACGCTCAGCACGTTCTTCTCGCTCACTCGAACCTCGACAGTGGAAAGGGGTCAGGCCAGTCTAGCCCGATTCGCCCCGGGGCCGGCTTCCCAGCCGCACAATACTTGTCAAATCCTGTTCGTTACATTGACAACAAGACGGATGCCTGTGTAACTTTCAAGCGCGCCGCGGGTGCGGCCCGCGCGGCGGGACCAGCGGGCCGGAGGACGGCACTTCGGGGGCTCGACCCCCGGGCTGTCCGGGAGGAGTTCAATGAAGCAGGACACGCAGACCACCGAGGCCCTGTCGCGGTTGTTGGCCGACAGCTACAGCCTCTACCTCAAGAGCCACAACTTCCACTGGAACGTGACCGGGCCCATGTTCACGACCCTCCACGCCCTCTTCGAGCAGGAGTACACCGAGCTGGCCCTCGCCGTGGACGAGATCGCGGAGCGAATCCGGGCCCTGGGAGCCGTCGCTCCCGGCTCCTACTCCGCGTTCAGCGCACTCTCCACCGTCAAGGAGGCGGAAGGGGTCCCGAAGGCCGCGGACATGATCCGCGAGCTGGTGGAAGACCAGGCGCACGTGGTCGCGGCGGCGAAGGAGGTGGTCAAGGCCGCCGAGGCCGTCGGAGACGACGCCACCGCCGACCTCGGGATCCGGCGCATCCAGGTCCACGAGAAGAACTCCTGGATGCTGGCCAGCCACCTGGAATGAGGAAGAAAGGGCCATGGGGACTCGGCCTGGAAACACGGCCGCCCTGGTGGTGCCGCCGGGACGACGGTGCTACTCGCCGCGCTTGAAGGCCCAGAGCAGTCTCTCGCACTGCCCGGGGTTCTTCGAGAACTCCTCGGCGGTGAGAGGCGTGTTCAAGAACTCGCTGTATCCGGGAACCGCGCGTGCCTCGGGCGCGCCCAGGTCCTGGAAGCCCATCGACCAGTCCCCGAAGCACCGTGCCTCCCGTTGCCCCTCGACCACGGTGACGATCCCCAGGTGGCGCGGGTCGCGGCGGATCCGGGCGTAGAGCGCGCGCACCGCGTCCTCCTCGCCCTCGAGGACCTGCATGAAGTTTCCGTCCTTGTAGAGGAGCATCCCGGTGATCCCGGCCTCGGCGTTGGCCGTTCGGCTCTTCGACAGGATGTCGAGAAGCTCGTCCTTCGCGACACTCTCCGCGGCCACGCTGACGTAGACGAGATAGAACATGCGTCCTCCCTTTCGTCGACTGGGCGACGCTCCCCGGGCGCATCACTCTGCCCGACGCCCAGCTGCTTCGGCTGATCGATTGCTGCGACCTCGATTATACCCGGTGGCCCCGGGGCTCCTCCCGGCCGTCGCGGGCAGACCCGCTCTAGGAGTGGGGCCGGCCTGCGGCGGGCACCTCCGGGTGATCGGCCCGGGCCGACCGACGAGCCAGCTGGGTGCCGAGAACGATCACGCCCCAGATCGCCGCGATCAGCGAAGCGCTCAGGATGCCGATCTTCGCTTCCGCGCCGAGGCGAGGGGTGTCGTAGGCCAGCTCGGCGATGAAGAGGGACATGGTGAAGCCCACCCCTCCGAGGCAGGCCGCGCCGTAGAGATCACCCCAGTCGACGCCCTCGGGAAGGGCGGCCCTGCCGCTCTTCACCGCGATCCAGCTGGCGAGGCTGATCCCGATCTGCTTGCCGAGGAACAGGCCAACGATGACGCCGAGGCTCACCGGCTGCATCAGGGTTTCGCTGAAGCTGCCCTCGATCCGGACGCCGGCGTTGAAGAAGGCGAACAGCGGCAGGATGAAGAAGACGACGAAGGGGTGGAGCCGCTCCTCGAAGAGGAGCCCCGCCGGCTGCATGTCCTCCGCCGCCCGACGCAGGTCGGAGATGGCATCGAGCTGGGACCGGTCGTGGATCATGCTGTCCCGGGTCAGATCGCTCGCCCGCAGGGCCTCCCACTTCTCCCGCACGTCGGCGAGGAAGTGGTCCGGGTCCCGTCCCGCCCGCACCGGCATCAGCAGGGCCAGCAGGACGCCGGCCACGGTGGCGTGGACCCCGGAGTCGAAGACGGCGAGCCAGACCCCGATCGCGAGCAGGAGGTAGACCGCCGGGCTGCGGATATCGAGGCGTCCCGCCAGGGCAATCAGGGCGAGGAGAACCCCGGCGGTGATGAGGGCGCCGAAGTTGAGGCTGCTCGTGTAGAAGACGGCGATGACCAGGACCGCGCCCAGGTCGTCGGCGATGGCGAGGGCGGTGAGAAACACCTTGAGACCGATCGGAACACGCTTGCCGAAGAGGGACAGCACGCCCAGGGCGAAGGCGATGTCGGTGGCCATGGGCACGCCCCAACCACGGCTCGGCTCTCCGCTGGAGTTGAGGAGGAAGTAGAGGATCGCGGGGGCGATCATCCCGCCCAGGGCGGCGGCGACGGGCAGGGTCGCCTTCTCGACGGTCGACAGCCGGCCCACCACCATCTCCCGCTTGATCTCGAGCCCCACGACGAAGAAGAAGACGGCCATCAACAGATCGTTGATCCAGAGGTGCAGCGACAGCGTTCGATCGCTACCGGCGATGCTGAAGCCGAGCTCGGTGTGCAGCAGGTGGAAGTAGCTCTCCGCCCAGGGCGAGTTGGCCCAGGCCAGGGCCACGACGGTGCAGCCCAGCAGGATGACGCTGCCCGTGACCTCGGAGTGGACGAATCGAGCGAAGCTCCCGCGCAAGTCGCCGTTGTTGTCGTGGGCCATCCCTGTCTCCTTGGTGTTGGTGCGCCTCCCGGGGCGGGGGCCCGGGCGGCGAGCCCTGACGATACCACGCGGTGGAGAGGGGCGGACGGCAGCGGGGTGATCAGCCCAGCCAGCGGCCGAGATTCTGGCGTACGAAGTCGTCGTCCGTGAGCTCCGGCCAGGCGGCAGTGACGCGGTCGAGCTCCTCCGCTTGCCCCGGGGAGAGGGTGTCGTCGGGATCCAGGCACCAGGTCCCCTCGAGAAGGCCCTGCCGGCGCAGCACCTCGTGGCACCCCGCGATGCAGCCGCGGAACTCGTGGGCTACGTCGAAGAGCGCCGCGTTCATCGCCGTCACTCTCGCGTCGAGGGCGAGAATCTCCTCGTCCACGGTCCCGGCCGCGACCGCCCGGCGGATCCGCGCGTGGAGCCCCACTGCCCGCCGGGTCCACACGCTCCAGTGGCCGAGGAGACCGCCCTTGATCCTCACGGTGACGTCCTCGTTCCCCCGGCGCGCGACCAAGGGAGTCACGAGGTCGAGGACGATGTGGTCGTCGTTGCCGGTGTAGAGGGCCACCCGCTCGTGGGCGCCCGCCTCGACGAGACCACGCACGACGTCGAGTGTCCGGTAGCGGTTGAATGGCGCGATCTTCACCCCGACGACATTGTCGAGGCCAGCCAGGCGCTGCCAGAAGCGCGCGGAGAGCGCGATCCCGCCCACCGCGGGCTGGAGATAGAAGCCCATCGCCGGCATGACTGCGGCTACCGCCCGGCAGTGCTCCACGAGGTCGTCCTCGGACGCGCCCCGGTGGGCGGCGAGGCTGACCAGGGTCACGTGGTACCCGAGGCCGCGCGCGGTCTCCGCCTCGGCCGCCGCCTGGGCAGTGGGGCCGGCAACGCCCGCGACGAGGACCGTCGGGCGCTTCGCCCACTCGGCGGTCGTCTCCGCGGCGAGACGCAGCACGGGCTCGTACAGGCCCACCTCGCGGATGGCGAACTGGGTCGAGTGCACGCCGACGGCGAGGCCCCCAACGCCGGCGTCGAGGTAGTAGCGGGTGAGGGCCCGCTGGCGGCGGACGTCGAGGCGACGGTCGGCAGCGAGCGCGAGCAGGTGAGCGGGGATGACCGTTCCCTCGCGGAAGGTGCGGTCGATGGATTCGGGCCACTCCGGCCACGTCCTGAAGCCCATCGTTCTCCTCCGTTACCCGAGCTCGGGGCCGGCGACCGCGAACGTGAGGCCGGGCGCCCCGAAGGGCTCGGACCGGCCTCGGTACATGCGGGTGAAGGGACGCTCCCGCCCGAACCCGCTCGCGGCCAGCCAGTCCGTGAAGCCGGCGGCCGCGTCGGCGGCGTCGACGGTGACGCTCCCGGTGATCCGGCCGAGGGCGTGGCGGGCGAGCGCCCGGGCGACGTCCTCGCTCTCGGCGACCAGGGGCCCGAGGTGGGTGGTGGCGCGGCCGTCCCGGCCGAGAACGAACCCGCGCGGTCCGGACTCGTCCTCCGCCACCGCCGCGAATGCGGAGGACCGCTCCAGGAGCCGGGCAAGCAGCGGACTCCGATCGGCCCCGAAGGCCGGCGCGTCCAGGCGCAGGACGGCGGCCCGGTCGCGGCCCTCGATCGGGCGCACGCGCAGGGCGGAGGAGGACTCTGCCGGAGCGATCGGCGCGACCCCCACCCGCCGCCAGCGCGCGAGCGTCCAGCTGTCCTGGAACCCCAGACGGAGGTACACCTCGCGCCCGGCGGGCGTCGCGTCCAGCCCGGGTACGCGCCCGCTGGCGCTGATCTCGTAGGCGCAGCGCTTCAGGAGAGCGGTCGCGATCCCCCGTCGACGGCGGTCCTCGCGCACGATCACCATGCTTATCCAGGCGAGACCCGGTCCCGACGGGAGAGTGGCCGCGGTGGCCGCGAGTCGGCCCTCGTCGTCGTCCACACCCACCGCGTGGCCGAGATCGAGGAAGAGACGCCAGTCCGCCTCCACCTGGTTCCAACCCACCGAGGCCGAGAGCGTCACCGCCTGGGCGAGGTCGTCGAGCCCCAGGTCCCGGACCCCGGGCGCGTCAGTAGCGGCCATCGCGCCTCTCGAAGTGGGTGTCCTTGCCGAGGCCCGGCAATCCGCGCCGGAGCCAGTCGGCCTGCCACGCGATCAGCCGCTCGATCGGCACTCGCGGCGGGCCGAAGAGCCGGGTCATCTCCGAGCAGTCGATCACCCAGGCGTCCTGGGCTTCTTCGCCCGAGAACACCGGAGCCCGACCCAGCTGGGCGCCGAGCCGGTCGGCGAGCGACCGGACGCTCTGGATCTCGGGGCCGCTCACGTTGAGGGCCGCGGTCGGGGTCGTGCAGTGCGCCAGCGCCCGCAGCGCCACCTCATTCGCATCGCCCTGCCAGATGACGTTCACGTGGCTCATGGTGACGTCGATCGGGCGTCCGGCGAGGATCCTCGTCCCGAGGTCGTGAAGCACGCCGTACCGCATGTCGATGGCGTAGGAGAGCCGGAGCAGACGTCCCGGCGTCCGGTGGGCCCGGGAGAGGTGCTCGATCACCCGCTCGCGCCCGACGCAGGAGGCCGCGTACTCCCCGGGCGGCGGGGTCGTCGGGGTCGTCTCGTCGGCGCCGCCTCTGGCCACCGGGACGTACGGGTACACGCACGCGGTCGAGAACGCGACGAGACGCGACTCCGCATACCGCTCCGCCACGTGGGCCGGCACGAGGACGTTCATGGCCCACGTGAGGTCTTCGCTCCCAATCGAGCCAAACTTGCGTCCGGCCATGAAGACGACGTTGGCGGCGTTGGGCAGCCGGGCCACCGCCGAGGGGTCGAGGAGGTCGGCGGCGAGGCACTCGACGCCGTTCTCTTCGAGCGAGGCGCGCACCGCTGGATCCGAGAAGCGGGCCACCCCGACGACGCGCTTCCCGGGCGCGGCGCGCCGCGCCAGACGGGCCAACGTTGGCCCCATCTTTCCCCCCACCCCGAGAACGAGGAGGTCGCCGTCGACGCCCGCGAGGTCCTCCACGACTGCAGGTGACGGGGTCGTCATCACCTGCTCGAGGTGAGCGACGTCCTCGATGCGGTCGGGCAGTGGTAGTGACGTCACTCTCATCGTCCGGGGCGCCTCCTGGCACCGCAGGTTCGATGATAGCCGGACGGTCGCCGGGGTGTAGGGCAAGCGGTAGAATGGCGGCCTTCAGGACACGGGAGGGAGCGGTGCGTATCTTCTTCGTCGGCTCGACCCCGCTGGTCTGTGGAATCCTGCTTCTTGCGCGCCTGGCCTTCGCCCAGTACGATCCGGCCTCCGACCGAGCCGAGCGGTTCGCCTGGCCCGACGGCCGGCGCGTGGCCCTCAGTCTGACCTTCGACGATGCCCGGCGGAGCCAGCCCGACGCCGGGATCCCCCTGCTGGAAAGGCACGGACTCAAGGCCACGTTCTACGTCTCCCCCCGGGGCCTGGCGCCGCGGCTCGACGCCTGGAAGGCAGCGGTGGCGGCCGGGCACGAGATCGGCAATCACTCACTGACTCACCCCTGCACCGGCAACTACGCCTTCTCACGGGAAAACGCCCTGGAGGACTACACCCTGGAACGAATGGCTCTCGACGTCGACGAGGCGAGCCGGGGCATCGAGCACCTGCTCGGCGTCCGCGCCGTCAGCTTCGCCTACCCGTGCGGCCAGAGCTTCGTGGGGCGCGGCCTCGACGTGCGCAGCTACGTGCCTCTGATCGCCCGATCGTTCCGCACCGGCCGGGGCTGGCTCGGCGAGAGCGCGAACGACCCCTGGATCTGCGACATGTCGCAGCTCCAGGGGGTGGAGTCGGACGGCAAGTCGTTCGAGGAGCTCCGGGCGCTGATCGAGGAGGCGGCGAAGGAAGGGCGCTGGCTCATCCTCGCCGGGCACGAGATGGCCGACACCGGTCCGCAGGCGACCTCCCTGGAGACCCTGGACGCCCTCGCCCGCTACGTCCTCGATCCCGCCAACGGGATCTGGGTCGACACCGTGGTCGCCGTCGCCGAGTACGTCCTGGAGCAGCGCGGCTCCTCGCCGGGCACGGAGCGGCGGTGACCGACGAGCGCCTGACCCTGGCCCGCTACAAGCGGCTCATTCTGCTGGGCAAGGTCTCGTTGCCGCTGGAGGAAGCGCGACGCATCGTGGGTCCCGACTGCGCCTATCACCTCTACTTCCGCCACGCCGGCGAGGACCCACCCGCCGACGGTGGCGAGGGGAAGCGCAAACCGAGGCCGCGCGGGCGCCGCCACAAGTAGTCGGGACCCGGGTCAGTCCCCGAACGCGGCCTTGATCTCGGCGATCCCGACCCCGAGAGCGGCGCGAGCGATCGGGTCCAGGGCCTCCTCGCTGCCCTGGAAGTGGGCGGTGCGGTGCACGTGCACGTACGACTCGCCCGGCCCCAGCTCGAGGGCCGGCGAGGAGGACTCTAGCTCGTAGAAGGGCCCCATCGGCTTCGCCCCCGGCTCCGGGGGGCCATCGTTGTAGGAGTTGACCACGTCCCCGGCATAGGGCTCATCCTGAATCTCCCACATCGAGTTGACGTAGTGGTGGGCCTCCAGGGGGATGGTGAACTCCACCAGGGTCAGCACCCCTCGCTCTGGATCGTAGCTGCCACAGACGGAGGTGGCGCGAGACGGCGAGAGGCCGATCTTGCTCCGGTACTGGCCGTCGGCGCGGAAGAAGAGACGCTCGGTGCCGACGATCAGTCGGTCGGCGGGCACCTTGCCGAAGTAGGCGTCGTTCACGACTGGCCCCAGGTCCTCCTCGGGACCCGGGATGAACGGAATCACCACGGTGGCCCCTTCGGAGGGAGGGAACATCCCCAGAATCCAGATCGAGAGGAGTCCCGTCTCCTTCTCCCAGGGCTTCTCGCCGGTGTTCGTCAGCCGGTTCTCGCTCTCGAAGGCCACGAAGTCCACGCCGTCGGGCACGTCCACCCGGAAGCTCGACCGGACGTCGCCCTCGCCGAGCAGACGGACGGTGCGGTCGATCTGGAGATCGAAGACGAAGCCGGAGTAGTTGGCCAGCGATGCACGCCGGCGGAAGACGGCGCGGCTGGCGCTGGCCGCCATGAGCTCGAAGGGCTCGGTGTCGATGAGAGGCGGGGTCTGCCAGTGCTCCAGGTCGAAGGGAGCACCCTTCTCGAAGAAGACGGCGTACTGCCCGCCCTCGGGTCCGAGCCAGAAGCGGTCCTCGCCCCCGTACGGGTTGATGTGGGCCAGAGTCTCCCAGGAGGTGATCAGCTCCCCGTTGATCCAGCCGAGGCTCCAACCGTCCGGACCGGTGGCGGTGCTGGTCATGACGCGCCCCTGGAAGACGGGAACGATGGCCACACGAGCCCCGTCGTCGTCGGCCAGCTCGACGACCTGGACGTTCGCCTTCAGGAGTTCGACGTCCTCCCGATACCGGGGCAGGCCGTCAGAGGGGGCCGGCGCCGGGGCCGGGCCACACGCCAGGGTCAGGGCCGCTCCCGCGGCCACCAGGATCATTCGCACGCGCATGCTCACCTCGTCATCCGATCCACCGCCACGATACCCCAACCTAGAGCCGAATGACGGCGACGCCGTAGGCCTCGAGGTCGAGAGTCTCGCCGGTCGTCCCGCCCTCGAGGAGGCGCTCCTTCCCCGCGGGCACGGAGACGGTTTGCGTCCCCTCGGTGTGGTTGATGACGAACAGCAGACTCCGTCCCTCGCCCTGGCGCACCGAGACCTCCACCCCTTCGGGCGGGTCCACCACCGCGTCCACCCCGGCGTCGGCCAGCAGCGCCCCCACCAGGCGGTCGTAGAACGCCTCCTCCTTCATCACCGTCCCGACGTACCAGCCGTGACCCTCGCCGTGGGAATGTCGGGTCACCGCGGCGAAGTCCTTCACCGGCCAGGTTTCGTACCCGACGATCACGTCCGCCTCCTTCGGGGCGGCCCAGTCCGCGTACGACGTCGCGGTGAACGTGCCGGCGAGCGGGTCCTTACCCTGGACGGCGTACTCGACGGCCCCGAGCGACTCGTACTCCGCGATTTCGATGCCCAGGGCCGGGGTGAGCAGGCCGGGCAGGGTCCGTGCGTGGGCCCGGTTCGTCTCGTCCTTGACCCCGGTCCGGGCGTCGGCCAGGAGCACGCCCCCGGACTCGACGAAGGCCACGAGCTGGGCGGCCAGATCGTCCGGAAGCACGTGAAGGGCGGGAGCCAGAACGAGCCGGTACCCGGAGAGATCGGCGCCGGGGCGCACCATGTCGGCGTTCACCCCGGCCCGGAAGAGGGCCCGCTGGTACCGGGCCACGGCCCCCTGGAAGCTGTTGCCTTCGAACCCGGGCTGGAATCGCAGGGCCCAGATGCTGTCGTAGTCGTAGATGACCGCCACGTCGGACTTCACGGTGGTTGCGGCCAGGTCGTCCTCCAGCTTCGCGTACTCCTTGGCGACCTGAGCCGCCTCCTGGTAGCGGCGGCCCGGCTTGCCGTCGTGGCCCAGGAGCCCGTGCCAGTACTGCTCACGGCCCGCGGTGCAGGTGCGCCAGCGGAACCAGATCTGGGCGTCGGCGCCGTGGGCCAGCTGCTGGTAGGCGATCTTCCGGATCTCCCCCGGGCGCAGGTTCCGGGAGAAGGTCCCCCAGCCCAGGGGACCCGCGCTCTGCTCCATGATCCAGAAGTTCTTCCTCTTGAGGCCGCGCATGACGTCCGCGGCAAACGACGCGGCGTAGGAGATGCCCGGCTTCGCCCAGTCGGAGAACACCGGGTAGTTGTCCCAGCTCACGAAGTCGAGGTCCCTCGCGAGCTCGTAGTAGTCCATGTTCTGGAACAGACCCATGAAGTTGTGGGTGACGAACTGGTGGTCGGGGCACAGGTCGCGGATGATCCGCACCTGCTCCGCCTGGAAGTCCACGTTCAGCCAGGAGGTGTAGCGCATCCAGTCGAGGCTCGCGCTGGGGTTGGAGATCGCCCACTCTCCTTCGCGGGAGTCGGGTATCGTGATCTCGTCCCAGGTCTGGACCTTGAGCCCCCAGAAGTGCGTGCCCCAGGCCCGGTTCAGCTCGTCGAGGGTCCCGTACTTGCGCCGCAGCCAATCCTGGAACCGGGCCCGACAGCGGTCACACCGGCAGTCGGTGCCCCCGAACTCGTTGTCGGTCTGCCACCCGATGACGTTCGGGTGGTCCTTGTAGTGCTCCGCCATGGCCCGGGTGATGCCGGCGGACAGCCGTCGGTAGTCCTCGTTCGAGAAGCAGTTGTTCTTGCGCCCGCCCCACACGACGCGCGTCCCGTCCGGCTTCATGGCCAGGGCTTCGGGGTACCTGCGCGCGACCCAGGCCGGCATCACCGCGGTCGGCGTCCCGAGGATGACTTTGACGTCCCGGGCGGCGAGGGTCTCGATGGCTTCGTCCAGCCAGGCGAAGTCGAAGCGCCCCTCCTCGGGCTCCATGAGGACCCATCCGAACTCGGCCAGACGGACGACGTTGAAGCCGGCCTCCTGCATCAGCTGGGCATCGTAGGCCCAGCGGTCCTTCGGCCAGTGCTCCGGGTAGTAGTCGGCGCCCACGTAGATCTGTCCCTCAGGGCCGAGTGTGCCCAGGTCCTGGGGCGTGGTCGCCACGGCGGTGACGAGGACGACGGCCAGGGTCAGCACGGTGGGGAGCCAGGGGTGGGGACGGAGAAATCTCATGGAGCCCTCCTTGGATCCGGCGCGAAACGCCGTCACACAGGGTCGCCCATCGGGCCCGCGGCGCGCATGAGCCGTGCGCTTCACTCCGGATGGGCCACCAAGGGGGGGCGGATCACGATCGCAACACCAGCCCTGCGCCCGGCCTGGTGAGGCCCGGGGGTGTGAGCGTGGACACAGGTGACACTCGCCGCCCGCCTTACGCTTGGACCCATGCGACGCCTCGTGGCCCCGGTCCTGCTCGTCCTGGCCCTGGTAGCCGCCCATCGGGCGCTGGCCGACGCCACCCGGGGGGGACCGCTGGGGGTGCCGCTTCCTCTCTTCCCCGCCGGCAACTGGTGGAACGTCGACATCTCGCAGGCACCGGTCGATCCCGGGTCCGCCGGATACGTCTCGTTCATCGGGACCTCGCGCGGACTCCACCCGGACTTCGGCGGCTACGCCGGCGGGCAGGACATCTACGGAATGCCCTACGTCGTGGTCGACGGGGTCGAGCCCAAGCGGGCGGTGAGCTTCTACTACGGCGACGAGAGCGACGGCGTGGACCACGACACTGGCGAGAGCTTTCCCTTCTATCCCATCCCGGACGAGGCGAAGACCGAGCCCTACTGGATCGAGGGGGGCCCTCCGGGGAACCAGGACGTTGGCGGCGACCGCCACATGCTGATCGTGGATCGGGACCACAACCATCTCTACGAGCTGTTCGACCTCTTCTGGAACGGCAGCGGCTGGGAAGCGGGCTCGGGCGCTTTCTTCGACATGAGCACCAACGACCGCCGGCCCGAGGGGTGGACCTCGGCCGATGCCGCCGGTCTCGCCGTCCTGCCCGGGTTGGTCCGGTACGACGAGGTGTACGGTCCCGACCCCATACGTCACGCCCTGCGCGTCACGGTCCGGGCCACCAACGGCCACGTCTACCCGGCTTCTCACACCGCCGGGAGCACGGTTGGGGCCCTCCCCATGGGGGCCCGCCTGCGGCTGAGGGCCGACGTGGATCTGGCCCCGGTGACCTCGGACGCCAACGTGCGAAAGATCTTTCAGGCCATGAAGACGTACGGCTTGATCGTGGCCGACAACGGCTCCGACATGTACGTGAGTGGGGCCTTCGACCCCGACTGGGACAACGACGTCCTCAACCCGGCATTCGGTCGCCTGACCGCCGGTGATTTCGAAGTGATCGAGCTCGGGTGGCAGCCTCCGGTTCCCAGCCTGTCCGTCGGCGACTCCTCGACGATCGAAGGCGACTCCGGCTCCCAGATCCTCGAGCTCACGGTGACCCTTTCTTCTCCCAGCGACCAGCCGGTGACCGTCGACTTCGAGACCGTCGACGGGACCGCCGGATCCGTCCCTCCCTCTCCGTAGCCGGCGGCGGGGCGGTGTGTCGCCTCGAAGCACCGCCGCATCAACGTCGCCCCGGAGCTGGTGGGACGCCGGCCCTGAGAGCGATCACCGTGGTGTCGTCGGCGGGGTCGGCTCCTTCGCGGAAGCGCTGCCACTCCTCCCGGATCGCCTCCACGACCTCTCGTGCGGGCCGGTCACGAACGGAGAGGGCAGCCCGGGCCAGCCTCTCGCGACCGAATTCCTCGCCGGCCGGGTTCTCCGCCTCCCAGATGCCGTCGGTGTAGAGGACGAGAAGATCGTCCGCGGAGAGGGGGAGAGTATGGCTCTCGTAGTCGGCCCCGGGAACGAGTCCCACCGGCGTGCCTCCACCGGAGAGCCAGCGCACCCCTCCCGATCCATCGACCAGAAGCCCGGGGAGGTGGCCCGCGTTCACGTAGGTGAGCGAACCCCTCTCCAGCTCGAGGCTGGCAAAGAAGAGAGTGGCGTAGCTACTGGGCTCGGTCGCCTGGCAGAGGGTTTCGTTGACCTCTGCGAGGATCCGGGCGGGCTCCATCTTGCCGGTCACCGCGGAGCGCACCGCGATGCGCAGGGCGGGCATCAGCAGCGCCGCGGACAGGCCCTTGCCGGCGACGTCGGCCACCACCACGATGGTGCGGCCTTCGTCGGTCGTCCACAGGTCGTAATAGTCGCCCCCCACCGCCTTCAGCGGATCGGCCCAGGCGTGGAAGTCGAGGTCGACCGGGGCCCCCTGGTGCGACTCGAGAAGACGGCGCTGGACCTCTCCCGCGACCTCGATCTCGCGTGACAGCTCGTCCCGCTGGGAGCGGGCCAGGGCGAAGAACTCGTTCCGCTGCCGCCCCAGGCGATGGAGGTAGCCCACGGTGATCACGAAGATCGCCGCGATTCCCAGGTCGCGGATGAAGTGGCCCCAGGGATCCCGGGTCTCCTCGAGGGGCCCGAAGAGCTGGCGCAGCGCGAGGCAGACGAGGACGAGGGCGAAGGTGGTCCACCCCCGGTGACTGAGGGCGCTGTAGCTCAAGGGGACGAGGTAGAGAGGACCCAGCGAGCGGTCCGTTCCTACCCACGCGTCGGCCACTGCGATGGCGGCAATGGTCAGCAGGATGAGGGCGGTCTCGACCCGAACGATCTGCCGTTCGAGGGAATCGATGTCCAGCGACACCCGGGGATTAGAGCCGAACCGCCGGGCCCGGGCAAGCCGCGGGGTCACGGGGGACACATCGTTTGACAGCTTCGACCGAACCTCCTGCGCTCAAGATCGTTTCGCTTAATGAGTAGATTATGCATAGCTTGAATCGACCTATCGAGTCGCCCCGCACGGAGGCTCTGTCCCGCCCACAAACCGGGGACGAGTCCCATGCCTGAAACGGTCCGGGACGGACTGCGAGTGGCGGTGGTGGGTGCCGGGATCTCCGGCCTCTCCGCGGCCTACCTGCTCAGCAGACGCCACCGGGTGGAGCTCTTCGAGAAGGAGACGCGCCTGGGTGGTCACGCCCACACCCACACCGTCGAGCACGGGGGACACCAGTTCGACCTCGACAGCGGCTTCCTGGTCTACAACCACCGGACCTATCCACACTTCGTCCGCCTCCTTGGAGAGCTCGGGATCGGAGGTCACCCCTCGGACATGTCGTTCTCGGTGGACTGTCGGCACTGCCGGCTCCAGTACTCGACCCGGGGATTGAATGGGCTGTTCACGCAGCGACGACGGGCCGCCGATCCCGGGTACCTTCGGATGCTCGCCAGCATCCCCCGGTTCAACCGGCGGGCCCGGGCCCTGCTGGACGACCCCGATTCCCCGGAGCTGACGCTGGGCGAGTTCCTGGAGCGCGGCGAGTTCCCCCGGAGCTTCGCGCGCCACTTCATGCTGCCCCTGGTGGGGGCGGTCTGGTCCTCCTCGGCCACCGACGTCCGACGGTTCTCGGCTCGTCCTCTCCTGCGATTCATGGACAACCACGGGTGGCTCGACATCGATCCGCCGAGGTGGTGGACGGTGCGGGGCGGCAGCCGTCGCTACGTCGAGGCCATCGCCTCCCGGCTCGGTCCGGGCGTCCACGCCGGCTGCGGGGTGGTGGCCGTGAGGCGGCAGGCCGACGGAGTCCGCGTCCTGACCGAGCGGAGGCAGTGGCGCCAGTTCGACCGCGTGGTGCTGGCCACCCACGCCGACCAGGCCCTGGGCCTGCTGGCGGACCCGAGTCCGGAGGAGATACGCCTTCTCGGCTCGTTCCGCTACTCCCGCAACCAGACCCTGCTCCACACCGACGCCAGCGTGCTGCCGAGCTCCCGACGCGCGTGGGCCTCGTGGAACATGGTGATGGGCGACTGCCGCCGGGAAGGGGCCCCCATCTCCCTCACCTATCACCTGAACCGTCTGCAGTCGGTGCCGGGCCCCACCCAGTTCTGCGTCTCCCTGAATCTCGAGCGCGAGCCCGCTCCGGGGACGGTGCTGGCGGAGATGAGCTACACCCACCCCATCCTGGACGCCGCCGCGGCGGCGGCACAGCCGGGGCTCCGACGGCTCTCCGGCCAGCGGAGCACCTACTACGCTGGCGCCCACCTGCGCTACGGCTTCCACGAGGACGGCCTGAGGTCGGGCATGAAGGTGGCCGAAGCTCTGGGCTGCACCTTCGACGCACCGGCGAGCGGGCAGGAGCGGGCGGCATGAGCGCCGCGCTTAGTCCCCGGGGCGTGCGTCGCTCGTCGGTGTGTGAGGGGCGAGTCGTCCACCATCGCCACGGGAGTCCTCGGCACGGCTTCGGGTACCGGGTATTCCTCACCCTCCTCGACCTGGACGAGCTTCCCCGGCTCGATCGCGAGCTGAGACTCTTTGGGCACAATCGTCCCCGACCGGTCACCTTCCGCGACTCAGACCACCTCGAGGCAACCGGACTCGGGGTCCGGACCGACCTCGAGGCGACGGTGGAGGAGGCCGGCCACGAGATGCCCGACGGCCGGGTGGAGCTCCTCACCCACTGCCGGATCCTGGGTTACGTCTTCAACCCGGTGAGCGTCTTCTACTGCTACGACCGGGACGAGCGCTTGACCCTGGCCGTGGCCGAGGTCAACAACACCTACGGCGACCGCCACTGCTACGTGCTCCCGGTGGCCGACCCGTCCTTCGACGGACGGTCGAAGAAGCTGATGCACGTCTCCCCATTCTTTCAGCCCGACGCCGGCTCCTACCGGTGGGAGATTCCGGCGCCGTCCGAGCGGATCTCGCTCGGGATCGACCTGACCCGGGCCGGGGAGACGGTCCTCACCGCCCGTCTGTCCCTCGATCGGATGCCCTTGACCGACCGCGCTCTGGGCTCGGCGTTGCTTCGGTACCCCTTCACGACCGTTCAGGTGATCGGGGCCATCCACTTCGAGGCCCTGCGCCTCTGGCGCAAGGGGGCCCGCTTCTGGAATCGCCCCCCTTACGACCCCGAGCTCGCCCGAGGAGGCCCGGCATGAGCACCGACTCCCTCATCGCTCGCTTCGCCGTTCCCCGGCTTCTGCACACCCTCCGGGATTCGTGGAGCACGGGTCGCCTCGAGGTCGAGATGCCCGATGGAGGGCGACATCTCTTCGGCCCGACAGACTCTCCACGAAGCGCCCGCGTACGGGTCAAGAGCCCGGCCTTCTTCCGTCGCCTCGTCCTCGGCGGCGACATGGGCGTGGGCGAGTCCTACGTGGACGGAGAGTGGGAGGCGGACGACCTGGCCGCGTTCCTCATCCTCGCCGCGGAGAACGAGGACGATTTGGCCGTCGGCGGCCGGCTGACACGAATCCTGAACCTGGGCCACGACGTGGTCCATCTCCTCCGCCGGAATACCCGGCGGGGCAGCCGCAGGAACATCGCCGCCCACTACGACCTCTCCAACGACTTCTTCGCCCTCTTCCTCGACGAGACCATGACCTACTCCAGTGCCCTCTTCGAGCACGAGGACCAGCCTCTGGCCGACGCCCAGCGCCACAAGTACCGGGCCCTGGCCGACAAGGCGCAGCTGGGTCCCGGGGATCACGTTCTCGAGGTGGGCTGCGGATGGGGAGGGTTCGCCCTCCTCGCCGCGCGCGAGTACGGCTGCCGGGTCACCGGGATCACGGTCTCCGCACGGCAGCACGCCCTGGCCCGGGCTCGGATCGCCGAGGCAGGCCTCGAGGACCGGGTGGAGATCCGTCTCCAGGACTACCGCGACGTCGCGGGGACCTTCGACAAGATCGTCTCCATCGAGATGTTCGAGGCTCTGGGTCGCGAGCATTGGCCGGTCTTCTTCCGCAAGCTCGACGAGGTCCTCGCGCCCCGGGGCCTGGTGGCCCTGCAGGCCATCTCGCTGCCCGATTTCCGCTTCGAGGCGTACGCCCGTCACTGCGACTGGATCCAGCGGTACATCTTCCCGGGGAGCCTCCTGGCCTCGCTGCACCACGTGACCGGGGCCATGAGCCAGGTCAGCCGCCTCGGTGTTCACCATCTCGAGGACATCGGCCCGCACTACGCCCTCACCCTCGCCCGCTGGCGGGAGACGTTCCGGTCGAGGCTCGAGGAGGTGAGGGCGCTGGGCTTCGACGACCGTTTCGTCCGCATGTGGGACTACTATCTGGCCGCCTGCCAGGCCTACTTCGCCACCCGGCGCCTGAGCGACCTCCAGCTGGTGCTGACCCGCCCGGGCAACACCGCCATCCGCGATCTCCCGGCCTCCCGGGCGGTGGCGGCCTGAGGGGGCCACGATGAGTCGATTCTGGAAGCAGCGTGTGGCCGAGCCGCTGAAGAGCCTCCTTCGGCAGGGTCTGACCGCCGAAGGACTGGCCCTTTCTCTGGCCCTGGGCGTGGCCACCGGTCTGTTCCCGGTCATCGGCACGACCACCGTCCTGGGCCTGGCCACCGCGGGCGCCCTGCGCCTGAATCTCCCCGCCCTCCAGCTCGCCAACTGGATGGCCTACCCGGCGCAGATCGCCCTCATCGTTCCCCTCGTGCGGCTCGGGGAGTGGCTGGCCGGGGCACCTCCGGTCTCCTTCTCGGTGGCCGAGGTCGTGGCCAGCACCGCCGCCGATCCTGTCGGGACCCTGGGACGCTTCGGGCTCACCGGGCTGCACGGCATCCTGGGCTGGATCGCCGTCGTGCCGGTGGTCGTTCTCGTTCTCTACCGCGCCTTTCTGCCCGCCCTGCGCGGAGTCCAGGTCCGCCTGCGGCCCTGGTCTCCCCCCGCCGGGTCGCGGGAAGCGCCGGGCGGCGGACCGCTCGTTCCGGAGGCGCGATGAGCCTCCTCGACCGCATCCTGGAGAGGGACGTTCTGCCGGATTCGCTGATCCGTCTGGGGATCCGTCGGCTGATCCGGGAGCGACACCGGATGGAGTCCGAAGGAGGCGCCGCGGCCCAGCAGGCGCGGTTGATGGAGTGGGTCCGGCGGCTCCGCGAAAGCCCCATCGCCATCGAGACCGACGCCGCCAACGATCAGCACTACGAGGTGCCCGCCGCGTTCTTCGAGCGAGTGCTCGGTCGACAGCTCAAGTACTCCTGTGGCTACTGGCCCGAGGGAGTCGAGGACCTGGACTCCGCCGAGGAGGCGATGCTGAGGCTCACCGGCGAGCGGGCGGGCCTCGCGAACGGACAGCGGGTCCTGGAGCTGGGCTGCGGCTGGGGATCGCTGACCCTCTGGACGGCCCAGCGCTACCCCGACAGCGAGATCACCGCCGTCAGCAACTCCGCGAGCCAGAAGGCCTTCATCGACGCTCGGGCCCGGGCCCGGGGCCTCGAGAACGTCACCGTGGTCACCGCTGACATGAACCGCTTCGCCCCTGGCGCTCGCTTCGACCGGGTGGTGTCGGTGGAGATGTTCGAGCACATGCGCAACTACGACAGGCTGCTCTGCCGCATCGCCTCGTGGCTCGAGCCCGGTGGCCGGCTCTTCGTCCACATCTTCAGCCACTCCCGGGCCGCCTACCCCTACGAGGACCGGGGTGAGGGCGACTGGATGACCCGCCACTTCTTCACCGGGGGTCAGATGCCCTCCCACGACCTCCTGCTCTACTTCCAGCGCGATCTGAGGGTCCTGGACCACTGGGCCCTTTCCGGCCTTCACTACCAGAGGACCGCCGAGGCTTGGCTGCGCAACATGGACCGGCATCGGGACGAGGTCCGCCGGATTCTGCGGGAAACCTACGGGGCGGACCAGGAGACGAAGTGGTGGGCCTACTGGCGTATCTTCTTCCTGGCCTGCGCGGAGCTGTGGGCCTGGGGCGGCGGCGAGGAGTGGCTGGTGACCCACCTGCTCTTCGAGAAGCCTTCCAGTTGACGGGTCCAACGTGAGAGAGGACGCGACACATGGGCCGGGCCTGCTGGCCCGCCTGCTCATCGAGGGCGTCGACCATCAGCCCCTGGCCCGCGGAGCTGCTGCTGCTCGGCGCCCGCATCTCTGCCGGCTACACCATCGCCCCTGGACCCCGTGGCCGGGACCTACCGCGTGGAAACCCTGCGACACGAGTAGACGTGGCACCGGGAATGCCCGCGGCATCACATGCTCACCGCTCTCAGGGAGGCATCGCCCATGATGGCCCAGTACGCGAAGATATACGTGGCGGCGCTGGTCGGTTTCCTCGCCATCGACATGCTCTGGCTTGGTGTCCTGGCGCGCGGGTTCTACCACCGGCACCTGGGGTTCCTGTTCGCCGATCAGGTCAACTGGTGGGCCGCCTTCTCCTTCTACCTGCTCTTCGTGGCCGGCGTGCTGGTGTTCGCCGTGGCGCCGGCTCTGCAGGCCGGCTCCTTGTCCCGGGCCCTGCTTCTGGGCGGCCTTCTGGGCCTCCTGACGTATGGAACCTACGACCTGACCAACCTGGCGACGGTGAAGAGCTGGCCCCCGGTCGTCACGCTGGTGGACATGGCGTGGGGTACGGTCCTGTCCGCCGCGGTGAGTGGCATCGGCTACCTGGCCGGCACGTGGTCTCGCTGAGCGCGGCCCCCGAGGGACGTCTCAAGGTCCCCTTGCTTCTGGCGCAGGCCCGGCATGCTCGCCCGCTCGTTGCGCCCTGCCGCTGGGGCTCGCGCGCCCTGTCGGCGGGGTTTAGAACCGGAGAACCACCGAGGCCGTGGCCGCGTTGAACCAGGCGAAGTTGTAGACCTCGTCGACGTCGGCCCCCCCCTCGACCGTCCGGTACCCCGCCGTCACCCCCCAGCGTGGGCTGATGTCGTATCCGAGCCGCGCGGTAAGATCGATGGCCCGCCCCGGGCCGCCGGCCAGCGCGTCGACATCGAAGATGAAGTGCCACCGCTCGGCAAAGCTCCAGTCGGCACGGAAGTACAGCAGGGGCACGAAGCCCAGGTCGTCGTCCTGGCTGCTCGTCGGGCCCTGCCGGAGCGCGATCTTCGCGTCCCGGACCTTGGCCGTCAGCCCGATCCAGAGCTTCCACCGATCCCCGTCCTTGATGCGGTAACGGTAGGAGAGCCGCCAGGAGTTGAATCGGTAGGTGGCTTCGGTCGGGGCTCCAGGCCGGTAGGAGGCCCCGGCGAAATCCACCGGGGTGTCGAAGGCCCCGGTCTCGGTGTAGGACAGCGGGGCGAGAAGGGCCCGCACGCTGTGGCGACCGGCGATGTTCCAGGTGAAGTAGAGCCGTCCCGAGGCCCACGGCCCCTGCCCGACCAGGTCCTTCAGGGAGAACCGCGTGCCCAGCTCGTCGTTGGGGATCTGGACGTCGTTCTTCGCCTGCCACGTGGGCCCGGCCTCCAGCTCGAGAGCGAAACGTGGTTGCTCCCCCGCGATCGCCGGGACGAGGGTGGCTGAGGATGCCCCCATCAGTCCGAGAAGCAGCTGCGCGGGACGAACGATTCGGAATGCCATTGAATGATCTCCGGCGCTGATACTAGCCCCGAGGCCGGCGGAGTGCGAGCCGCATCCGGCCTCCGGCCACCTGAGCCGCGCATGCCCTGATCACGACGGTCTTGATTTCCAGTGTCGTCTTCGGCTCATCGTCCCGATCCGGACGCGGACCTCGAGGCCCCTCGCGTTCCGGCTTCGGCCTGGAGTTGCGAGTGCGTGCCGTCGCAAAACGGCGAGTTCCCCGTGCGCTTGCAGCGACACAACGCGACACGCTTCTTCTCGTCCAGGACCAGCTTCTCGGGGGTGAACGCGGTCCCGGCGTGAGAGCCGTCGCAGAAGGGCTG